>JAVERT010000029.1:0-24663 GCA_034006985.1 Gudongella sp. | reverse complement strand
TCCTGGTAAATTATCTGTTGAAACTATTAGTATATCTTCTAATCCTCGAGTTTTTAGTTCATTTAAAACCATTAACCAGTATTTAGAACTTTCATTTTCGCCAACCCACATTCCAATAACTTCTTTAAATCCTTCTCTGTTGTAGCCCAAAGCTATATAGACTGCTTTTTTTACTATTACTCCATTGTCTCTTACGTTGTAATGAATTGCATCTAAGAAAACAAATGGATATACTGGATCTAGTGGTCTTGATTGCCATTCTTCGATTGTTGGTAGAATCTTATTTGTTATCCTTGAAACTGTTCCTTCTGACATTCCGAATCCATATATTTCTTCTATATGGGAGGATATATCTCTTGTAGTCATACCTTTTGCATACATTGATATTACTTGATTTTCTATGTTTGAGATATCCTTTTGATAT
Source organism: Gudongella sp. (assembly GCA_034006985.1). Classification (GTDB taxonomy): domain Bacteria; phylum Bacillota; class Clostridia; order Tissierellales; family Tissierellaceae; genus Gudongella. The sequence goes on along the minus strand of JAVERT010000029.1, from coordinate 24,239 downwards.
TTTTTTACTGCTTGTGGCTCAAATGATGATTCTCTGTCTCTTGGTACTTCAAGATTAATTTCACCATTGAGGAGCTCAATAAAATAGTAGAATATTTTAATTGTGATATAAATAACGAAAAGTAACAAGAGACAAATGAAATACCATTTATTAGATTTTTAAAAGAAAAAGAGTATTTAAGCCCATTACCAAGATTAGATAGCTTGTCATAATATATCAGAAAAAATTCTTCACTATGAAAAAGATAATGCCAAGGAAACACTTAAATCAGATGCATTAAAGCATTTTTCTGATGACCGAATAGAAACTTTGATAGAAGAGAATTTGAAAAATATGGATATATTTTTGGAGGAGTGATTATATGACTAGCTATAATGAATTACTAAACAACTTGGAAATACTTAAACTAGATAAAATTAGAAGCTTTTTGCCTAACTATTTAGAAGAAATCACACAAAATGAAATACCTTTTACAGAAGCACTATTAGAATTAACTCAAAAGGAAATGAGTTTTAGAGATGAAAGAGCCTCCAAAATTCAAATATCAGTATTAGAATTTCCTTTTGAAAGGACATTTAAGACTTTGATTTTGACTTTCAACCATCTTTAAATAAAACATAAATGATAGACTTTGAAAGTTTAAGATTTCTAGAAAACAAAGAGAATATATTGTTCTTTGATTCATCTAATGTTGAGAAAACTCACTTAGCTGTAGCAATTGGAGTTGCTGCAGCTAAAAAAAGAAATATGGTGTATCTCATATCATGTCATGACTTAATAATGCAATTAAACAAAGCACATGCAGAAAATAGATTAGAAACCAAATTAAAACACTTTGCAAAATACAGGCTTTTCATAATTGATGAAATTGGATATTTACCTATTGATAAGCAAGGAGTAAATTTGTTGTTCCAACTAATTAATAAAAGATATGAAAAGAATTCTACCATAATCACTACCAATCAACCATTAGCATGTGGGGTGAAGTATTCTCAGATATAACACTAGCTAATGCAATTCTAGATAGATTGATTCATCATTCCAGTATTATAAAGATCACAGGTCCTTCTTACAGGTTAAGAGGCAAGATAGATATGATGGGGTCTAAAAAAACTAGCAATAATTGATTCTAAATAATTGTACATTTTGAGATTCTAATAAAGGGGCTGCGGACAAAAAGTTGGACTTTTTATGCGATAAGACCAAGCCTTTGTCTATATTCATATGGGCTTAATCCACCCAAAGATATTTTAACTCTCTTTTCATTGTACCATTTTATATATCTGTCTATGTAATCAATAAAGCTTTCAATTGTTACATCTAACCATGAATTACAGGAAAACATCTCATTCTTCAATCTTCCAAAAAATCCTTCACATGCCGAATTATCTGGCGAGCAATTTTTTTTTAGACATAGATCTAATTAGCTTTGCATCATCCATTCTTTTTATCCATCCAGGCCATCTATAATAGACTAAGGAAAAGGAATTGCTTCCTTTCCCTCGACTAAGAATCGTACGTGAGAATTTCCCGCTCATACGGCTCAAGTATTTCTTCACCTCTTCAGGCGGCATTCAGTGATTTTAATATAACCCTTCTTTTTGTAAAGTGCTTTTCATCTAAAAAGGGATTTTTAGAAATTTGTAAATTTGGATGACGGATGATTTTTATTCTTCTTATATTTATTAAACTATAATCATCGGTCATGAATAACCATCTTATCTTATCCTTTTCATGCCAATACTTGTTAAGTCTCCACCAACTACTTTTATTAGGATGTCTGTGTTTTGCCCATTGCTTTAGCAGGAGATATAATGTGTTATTAATGGATGAGAATGCTTGACTTGAAACCACATGCCTATGGTAATTTGAACATCCTCTAATCACTTGATTTAATCTAATGATTAGTTGGGATTGGGTGACTGCTTTTCCTTGTTTTAGAATTATGGTAGAGCATTTTCTTATTAGGGTCTTTATTGAAGTTTTTGAAGGCTTAATAATTAATTTCCCTTTAAATTTACGAAATGTCCAACCTAGAAAGTCAAATCCATAGTCGATATGTGTAATCATTGTTTTCTCTTCGGATAAAGTTAGTCCCCTTTCTTGTAATAATTCACTTACAAGGAATTGTATTTCTTCTGCTATTTCTTTTGTGTTTGCTGGAATCACAAAGTCATCAGCATAACGGACTAAATTCACCTTAGTTTTTGCTCGATAATGGTTCTCTATATTTCCTTTTGAATTTCGATGGTATTTATCTTGTACGAACTTTTCAAGATCATCAAGAGTCATATTAGCATATAAACTTGAAATAGCACCTCCTTGAGGTGAACCTTTCTCAGAGGGAAATAAGACGCCCTTGTAGATAAACCCTGACTCTAGAAATTTTTCATTATTCTTTTATCCATCGGTACGTTCTCTTGCAGCCAACTATGGTTAGTATTATCAAAGCATCCTTTAATATCCCCTTTTAATATCCATGTAGGAGAGCATTTTCTTGTCAGTAAAGTAAATATCTGTTCACAAGCATCTTTTGCACTTCTTCCTTTTCTAAAGCCAAAGGAGATGTTATCTCCTGTAGATTCAGCTACTGGTTCGAGTGCTAAAGCATACAATGTTTGCATTGCCCTATCATACATAGTAGGAATTCCTAGTGGCCTTTTCTTGTTTTTGCCTTTCTTTTCAATGTAAACTCTTCTAAGGGGTTTTGTTTTATATCTCTTATTTGTAAGTGATAGAGTTGCTTTCATTTTAGAAGCTGAAGTTGACCATAACTTTTTATCTATTCCAGAAGTGTTTTTCCCCTTATTAGTAGTTACTTTCTTTACAGAATAGGCTTTTGCATAAAATGAATGTGTAAGTAGATATTGTAATTTTTTTACTTTATTCATGTTTCCCATCACTGTTGCCTTAGCAATCCTGGTTTGTAGCCTATTAACATCTTTCTCCACTTGTAACAAATCAATAGGATCCCATTAAAATGTAAGTGATTTTGCGTCTTTTAGACTCTCGGTATTATCCGTCATTGAGTTACTAAAATTCATAAGTTTACTATCATCTCCCGCTAAGAAATACCATAGGATAAGTCAATACCCTTTCGAGGTAGGTCAAAGTTTGAACCCTTATCTTCTCTCATTACAAAAGTAGCCTTTGCTTTTTATCCCTTTCTTCTGCCCTCTATGCCATTTCATACCCTTACGGTTAGATACCTTGTTAAAAGGAGCATATAGGGTTTACCAAGTTCCGCATAATACATAATTGTGAAAGTCTTAGGAGCCACCTTTAAACCGGGAGTTCAATATCCATTCGCATTGGTTTAACAATTCGCCTTTGCTCGACTCCTTACCTTTTGGTCAAAGCGTTTCAGCCTATTTCGCTTATTCCAGAGTAACGATTCCAACAGTGATTCACTTTAAGTTCCCCATAACTTTCTTACCCTAGCAGTTGTCCCAGTTTTAGGCTTCTCGGATTTCCACATTGTTTTGTGAGCTTTCTAACCCAGACGTTACCATCTACGCTAGTCACCATAGGGTTGCCCCGAATGGATGGGGTAATCTTTCGGCAATATATTAAACGACTTCTTGTCGCACATGTGCACCTCTGTCTGAGTGGATAATTGGTTGAGTACTTGGGTTTAGTGTTGCTATCGCATTATCAAGCATTATATTTACTAAATCAGCGTGTGGGGAGGTCTCTATTGTCCAACTTACTATTTGGCCATCAAAGCAATCAACAATAGGTGATAATTAAACTTTGCCCGCAAGAATATGAAATTCTGTTATATCTGTTAACCATTTAGTATTGGGTTCTGAGGAGTGGAAGTTTATTTGTATTATATTTTCTACGACAGGGCTTATTTCACCTAGATAAGAAGAATACTGCTTCCACTTTGGCTGATAAACAATAAGCTCATTTTGCCTCATGATTTTTCTTATCACCTTTTCTGATACTATAATTCCCATATTTTTTAAAGCTAAGTAAATTTTTCTATTTCCATATACTATATAATTTTCATTAAAGATTACGGTTATATATTCCCTTAGATGAGCATATTTATCTATCTCTTTTACCGATTTTTGATAGAAATAGCTACTCTTTGGAAGTTTTAGAAAATGAAGTAATTCCTTCAATTTATGTTTGGTTTTAAGGGCATCAATCACTTCAGTCTTTTCTTTATTTTTTAATCGTTGGGGATTGATGCCCGGGTCTTTTTTTATTATATCTGTGGTCTTTTTTAAAATATCCTTTTCTAGTTCAAGACTATGAATATGTTCTTTGAGTCGATAAACCTCTAATTCAAGACTCTCTATGTCGTTTGGTGGATCTATTCTTGGTTTCATTATGGCAACCGCCTCTTTCCCTAAGTACTTACTCTTTCAGTTATATAGAGTTGCTCTTTCAACACCTATATCATCCGCAATATCTTTTGCTTTTCTATTTAGCAGGAGCAGTTCTTTTACTGCTAACGTTTTTTCCTTCTAGCTATATTCTACCAAGGTTTTTCGATATGAACAATCCTTTTTATGACTTGGAAACTTTTTATCTATCCATAATTTTAGAATGAATCGACAAGGATAACCCAATGTAGCAATTGTATTTGTATAATTAGTTCCATGTTCTAAATAATGATTAATAGCTATCTTTCTTTGCTCTTCAGTATATTTCTGATTTCTAATATATTTATCTTTAAATTCACCATTATCTCTAAACTCATAGTACCATTTTCTTAAAGTATTTCGTGATGGATAACCAAGGGATTTAATAGTTTTTAAAAGTTGCTTATCATATTTAATATATAAATCTACAGCCTCTTTCTTTGCTTTTTGCGAATATATTCAAAATCCTCCTTTAATTTAGTCCAGGATTTTGTCCGCACTTTCAAAGTACCACTTTTAGAATATCAAATACACTATAGAAATAGAAATAAATGTATGACTTCAAGAGAATAATTAGAACACAAAAATCTCAATTAGATTGACAGTTAAAATAAAAAGTGGTAGCATAGTGGCAAGAATAATAAAACGAGGTTTCACAATGCGGTACGAACGACAGGTTTAGGCATAGATCAAAATAGAAAATTGATCTTCTAAGTAACAATAAAATTAATGAGTTCAAGAAATATAGTTAAAACCATTACTAAAATTCGAAAAAACTCAGCAAAAGCTAGATTAATATTATAATGTTTAAATACCTACATTTAAATGATAATAATTGTTGTAAGGGGGATTAAGATGAATTTAATAAATGAAAAGGCAATGGTGTTAAAACAAGGTGAAATAAGGGCAATGTTTGAAAAGGCTAAGTTATTCAATAATGTTATTAGTTTAGGTATTGGTGAACCAGATTTAGACACTCCAAAAAATATTGTTGAAGCAGGCTGTAAAGCACTTAATAATGGTAAAACTCATTACACTCCAAATGCAGGAATAATAGGATTAAGACAAGAAATATCGAAAAACTTGGAGAAGTTTGGGATTAATTCAAATCCAGATAAGGAAATAATTGTTACTACTGGAGCAATGGGGTCACTCTCAATGTGTTTAATGGTAATGATTAATGAAGGTGATGAAGTACTAATTCAAGACCCACAATGGTTAAACTACTATTCTCAAGTGAAATTTGTAGGTGGGGTGGCCGTTCCAATACCAGTGTATGAGAAAAACTCTTTTAAGCTTGTTGCTAAAGATATTAGAGATAGAATTACCGATAAAACCAAAATAATAATGATAAACACTCCAAATAATCCAACAGGCGCAGTTCTTGATTATAATGATTTGCGTGAGATAGCAGATATTGCAATAGAAAATGACTTGTTCATCATATCTGATGAAGTATATAGTACTTTGATTTATGATGGTAGAAGACATATATCGATTGCTTCTATTGAAGGTATGCGTGATAGAGTGATTACAATAAACAGCTTTTCTAAGTCATTTGCAATGACGGGTTGGAGAATTGGATATGCTGCAGGGAATGAGATGGTAATAGATAAAATGACAAGACTTCAAGAAAACTTAGTAGCTTGTGTTAACGAACCTGCTCAATATGCTGCAATTGAGGCTTTGCGAAATTTTGATATTTCAGAAAATTTAAAAAACATTTTTGAAAGTAGAAGAAATCATATTGTAAAAGAGCTCAATTCTATTAATGGATTAAGTTGTACTATGCCAAGTGGAGGCTTCTATGTATTTCTTAATATCAAAGCTACTCAAAAGACTTCCTCTGAATTTGCGAATGAGCTACTTGAAAATAAAAAAGTTGTAACTATTCCAGGATCTGCATTTGGTAAAATGGGAGAGGGGTATGTTAGAATTGCTTATACACTTGAAGAAAGCAAGTTGTTAGAAGCTGTAGCTCGAATAGGAGATTATGTAGGAAGTTTAATTAAGGAGTAGATGAAGATGAAAAAACACTTAGCTAAAGATAGATTGTATGAAAGTCACAAGTTGGTAGCACCTACGAAGCCAATTCTTTGTACTTCAAAAAATGAAGATTTCTCAGATCACGTTGCTCCCTTTAGTTGGTTTATACCAATATCTTGCAACCCACCTAGAGTTGGTCTAGCGTTGTTAGCTAGGCCAGAAAAACAACATACACTGGTGAATATTGAAAGAACAGGTGAATTTGTAATCAACGTACCAGATGATTCAATGCTTGAAAAACTTGTAGAATCGTCTTATGATTTGAGAAAACATAAAAATAAATTTGATAGATCTGAATTCAAAAGAAGAGAGTCTATGGAGGTTGGGCCTCCGGGGATAGAGGAATGCAGAGTACATTTCGAATGCAAAGTTAAAGAGATTATTGATGTAGGTGATCATTTTTTTATAATAGGAGATGTTTTAGGGGCTACTTATGATACTGATGCATTCACTGAAGAATTATCGGTTAAAATAGATAATTTCAGACCAGTATTTCATGTAAATGAGTATAAACTTCATGGATATCAAATGCACGTATTCTTATCTGCCTTATGCTTAAAAGTGGTTGAAGTCAATTATCCAAAATAAAAATAGATAAGGAGAAAAACATGAAAATCAAAAGTATTGACAAGGAGAACATGGAATCATTTCTTATGGGGCTAGCTATACTAGGAACAGGAGGTGGCGGAGAATCCGAATGGGGAAGAAAAATAATTCAGAATGATATTGCAAGAGGTAGAGGATACTTGATTGTTGACCCCAAAGATGTTGAAGATGAAGCATTTATATGCAGTGGTGGTATCATGGGATCTGTAAAAGAGTTAGATGGTATATCTTATGATGATGTTATTGATCAATGGGAAAATGATTTTCCTCTAGTTAAGGCTTTGAAAAAGATGGAAGAACTCAAAGGGAGAAAACTAGACTATGTTATTGCTTTTGAGCCTGGTGGACTCAATACACCTGTGATAATGTCTGCTGCAGCTAGGATGGGGATTCCTATTATTGACGGTGATGCTGTAGGAAGATCCGCACCAGAGACACAGATGACAAGCTTTATAGGACATGGTATATCGCTAAATCCCATGACGCTTGTTGATGATAAGGGGAATTCAATAGTAGTTCTTGAATCTAAAGAATCTACATACGCTGATGAAATAGGCAGATTCATAGTAACTAAGAGTGGAAACATGGGGGCTAATAGCCACTATGGAATGAGTGGAAAGCAATTAAAAAAAAGTTGCATTCCCAACACATTATCATTAGCAACTAACATTGGGGATAATATTAGAAACTCGGCAAATACAGGCTTAAATATTACCGAAGCGTTTACAGAGTTTATTGGTGGAAAAATGATGTTCAATGGTATTATAAATGAAGTTAATGGTGAGAGTAGGGGTGGATTCTATCTTATAAATGTAATGATAGAAGGAAAGAATGAATTTGTAGGCAAGTCTGCGAAAATTGTAATTAAGAATGAAGTTATGGCTTTATGGATCAATGGAGAAATTAAATCTATTTTCCCGGATAATATTTTTATGTTACGACCTGATGAAGGGACTGGTATAATGAGTACTGATTTGACTGAAGGTATGAAGATAGTATTGGTAGGCACCCCTTGTAATGAAAGAATTAGAGAGACTTTAGCAACAGAGGAAGGTAAAGAAGCTTTTGGTGGTCAGAGATATGGTTATCAAGAACTAAATTTCATACCATTTGAGGAATTGAATAAATAATAATAGATGCTTTAATATGTGGAAGTAGTCAAGGATTATTAAAAGGCATATGATTTATAAATATTTATTAAAGGTAGTTTGATGATATTTAGTATCATTGAGATGGAAAAGAATTATAAGAAATTAATTTGGAAATGGTAGTAATTTTTATATTGAAATCCCAATTAAAACCTAAAATTAAAAGAATATAAATCACAAGAGTTTTAGAGGAGTGAGTTAAATGATTAAAGTACTAGGGGTTTGTGGTAGCCCAAGGGTGGGTAACAGCAAGTATCTACTTGATGAAGCACTTAAAGCCGCTAAAGAAACCAATAAAGATGTAGAAATTGAGTATGTATCAATAAGAGGAAAAAAAATTAGCGGTTGTGTGATGTGTCAAGCTTGCGAAAAAGATGGAGAATGTGTAATTAAAGATGATTTCCAAGAAATAATGACTAAATGGCTTTCTGCAGATGTGATATTATATTCTGTACCAGTTTATCATATGGGGATGCCAGCACAACTAAAGGCATTTTTAGATAGATTAGGAAATAGTTTTTTTGGAAGGTATGCGAATGATTTCCCTGAAGGTACTGCCGTATTACCTAGGACCTTAAAAGTAATAGGAACCATAGCTCAGGGTGCTCATATCTTTTCAGGACAGGAGCATACTATTACACAAATGATTAACCATACTATGATAATGGGTTGCGTACCTGTGACAGGAGATATGTGGGAATCATATATAGGAGCAGGAGGATGGACATATAATGAGACGGGGAGAACTTCTATAGAAGAACAGGTAAAAGCAGGTAGAAATGATGCACTTGTTGCAGTGAGAGGCAGTAAAAGTTTGGCAAAAAGAGCTGTTGAGTTATCTATGATATTAAAAAGTGGAGGGTTAGAGAAACAGGACTATTTAGAAAAAAGTCCTACATACAAACCATTTTTAAATCGTATTAACGAGATTCGCGAGTAAAGAGGTGGAAGTATGCTTTATTATATAAAATCTTTTAATCCTAAACAAAATAGAGAAAAAATAAAGAAATATTTTGAAAATATAGTAATGCCATATATAGAAAATGAAGGATTTAAAGGGAAATTAATGGAGACTATATTTGGACTTTCTACTAAAGAATACATATTTATAGTTGAAATTGAAAATTTGAAAGCAATGGCATTGTATGATGAGTTATTTGAAAAAGAAACTTCTAAAGAAATAAGTGCCAATTTAGAAAAAATGATAAAAGATTCTGATACTATCGTTTGCAATGATATTGAGGATGACAAATGGTTAATTTTGAAAGATAAACTTTATCACATGGAATATTTGGACATTATAGTTGAGTGTGATATATTTGAAGATTTTTTTATGAATGAAGCATTTGAATATCTAAGAGAGAAAAAATTCAAATTAAAAGTCTTAAAAGTAAAATATGGTTTTAGTACTAGAAAATACCTGTTTATAACAGAGATGGATGAAATGGGAGATATTGACAATTGGCAAAGCAGAACTTCTCTTGAACTCAAAGGGGAAAAGATAATGGATAAGTTGGTATCTTACGTTGATATTCCAAAAGCAAATATAGTTAAAAATATTTATTAATAAATTCTTTTGCTACTAATAAGTCTTTAAAATTCATATTTTCATAAAAAAAGGAGGTAATAAAATGTTAAAGAAATCAAGTTTATTTAGAATGTTAGTTATCGTAATATCAATCAGTATGGTCTTGGTAGGGTGTACAACGGGTACATCTACTTCGGAGGAACCGACTTTTAAGATTGGGATCAATAGTTTTGGGCAAGCAAACTTTTTTGCTAGGATAGGGAAAGCAACATTAGAAAAAACAATCGAGGAACTTGGTGGAGAAGTTATAGCATCAGTAAATGCAGATGAGCCCGGAAGGATTGCATCAATTGAGAATATGATTGCACAAGGTGTAGATGCAATAATAATTCAAGAAGGTGATATTAATCTATTGACTTCAGCTATAGAACAAGCAAGCGCTGAGGGGATACTTATTGGATCTTTTGACGCGGGGGATAATGATATGGTAGATATATTTGTAGAATCAGATAATACAAAACTTGGAGAAGAATCTGCTCGACAATTGGTTGAATTAATGGGAGAAAAGGGAAATGTTGTAGAAATATATAATGATGCTGGGTCTATGATAAGAGCAAGAAAAGACGCTGCTCACAGTGTGTTTGATGAATATCCAAATGTTCAAATAACAGATAGTTTTGTATATACTTGGCCAGATTATTTTCCAGATGTTAAATCAAAAATGGAATCAATACTTCAAGCTAATCCTAACCCAGGAGATATATCAGGTGTTTTTGCTACATTTGATGGAGTTGGAATAGCAGCAGCATCAGCGATATGGGAAGCAGGGCTAGAACAAAGTATATCAATTGTTGGTGTTGATGGGGATCCAGAAGCATATGAGGAAATGAAGAAAGAAGGAAGTCCCTTTAAAGCAACAATGGCTCAAGATCCAGAGACAATGGCTAAGATCGTTGTAGAGCAAATGTTTGAGCTTTTAAAGGGGAATGAAATAGCTGAGAAACATATTTATGTACCAGGGATTTTAATAACAAAAGATAATATACCAGATACGAAGTAAATTAATGAATAGCTAGCATTAATTAATGCTAGCTATTCAGTTAATTAATATAGAATAGTAGGTGAGAGAATGGCTGAAGAAAAAAAACAAAAAAAAATAATTTTGCGAAGTGAAAATTTGGGAAAAGAATTCAATGGTGTTTGGGTTCTAAAAGACATTAATTTTGACTTGAGGGAAGGAGAAATCCATTCTTTAGTTGGAGAAAATGGAGCAGGTAAATCCACATTTATTAAAATTCTATCAGGGGTTTATAAGGCTTCTGAGGGAAACCTATATGTTGAGGATAATCCCGTAAATTTTGAAAGTGTGCATGAAAGTGAAGAAGTTGGTATAAGGACAGTCCATCAAGAAATAAACCTTGTACCATATTTTAATGCATATGAGAATATTTTTATTGGGTCAGAAGAGGTTAAGAAAGTTTTTAATTTGAGGATATTAGATGATGTGAAGATGAAAAAAAAATCTAAAAATGCAATTAAAGAATTAGGCATTAAATTTGATGTAGGAAGGTCAGCTCAATTTCTTAGTACTGCTTGTCAAAAAGTCATTGAAATTGCAAAAGTACTAGTACAAAATCCAAAGATTATAATTTTCGATGAACCTACGACAGCATTGGGGGAAGAAGAAAGAGATAATCTTTTAGAAATCATAAAAGAACTTAAAAGCAAAGGGTATAGTATTATTTACATAACTCATAATCTTGAAGAGGTTATGAATATTTCAGATAGAATTACGGTATTCAGAGATGGAAATAAAATAGATACTGTCACGAAGGATGATATACTAAAAATGGAAGATATTATTCCTATGATGTTGGGACACAAGTCATATGAAAACTTTTGTAGAAATTGTGAACCTGTAGATGATGTTGACCGTCTAGAAATTAGCAAATTATATACTAAAAGACTTAAAAATATAAGCTTCCAAGTAAAAAAAGGTGAAATAGTAGGGATTGCAGGTATAGTTGGTGCTGGAAAGACAGAAATTGCAAAAGCGCTATTTGGTTTAGATAATATTCTTGGAGGCAAAATTAAGATAAATGGAGTAAGTTATATTCCAAGCCCTAAAGAGGCAATAATGAGAGGAATTGCACTTGTTCCTGAAGAAAGAAAAACCGAGGGAATAGTGCCTAATTTTTCTGTAACAAAAAATACTACTCTAACATATCTCAATAAATGGACACAATCTGGTGTAATAAATAAAGAACATGAACTAAGTGTGACAAAGGAATATATCAGTAAATTTGATATTAAGACAACGGGTCCAAGACAACCTATTAAATATCTGAGTGGTGGAAATCAGCAAAAAGTAATTGTCTCGCGCTGGCTACTTGGTGATTTTGATATAGGAATATTTGATGAACCTACTAAGGGCATTGATATAAAAGCAAAAGAGGATATTTATATTCTCTTAGATGAACTGGCATCAAAGGGAAAATCTATAATTTTTCTATCGTCATACTTACCAGAATTGATTAATATATGTAATAGAATTTTGGTAATTAACAATGGGAGGATTGTTGATGAATTTGATCCACGCACTCTAAATGCTAAGAATGAAATAATGACAGCTATGATGGAGGGATATAAGAATGCAGAATGATACTATAAACAAAAGTAGACAAAGGATAGAGTTTGTAAGAAGGTATGGGACAGTTATTGGAGCATTGATGATATTCATAATTTTTTCGTTTGCATCTGAAAATTTTTTTACTGCTCGTAATTTTATGATGCTCCTACGACAACTTAGTATGCTCACAATAGTTGCAATGGGATTCACTTTTGTAATGGCTGCTGGTGGTTTTGACATGTCGATAGGGAATCTCACTGGTTTAATAAATATGGTGTTTACAATAGTTTTATTGAATACAAATAGCTTTTTACTTGCTACTATTGCTGGTATAACAATAGGTTTAATTGTAGGGTTTGTGAATGGAACATTAGTAGCATATATAGGTCTACCTGATTTTATTGCTACTTTTGCTGTTGGATCTATAGTTTATGGCATAAAGATGTTATTAACAAAAGGAAATCCTATATTTTTCAGGGAGGATGCCCCAGCTATTGCGAAAGCAATAGGTCAAGGCTATTTAGGTCCAATACCATTACCAGTTATTTTTATGTTGATTTATGTGTTGTTAGGAATTTTTGTACTAAGTAAAACAAGTTTTGGAAGAAGGATTTATGCAATAGGTGGAAATGCAACAGCATCAATATTTGCAGGCATAGATATTAAAAAATATAGAAGATACACATTTTTGATATCAGGATTCAGTGTGGCATTAGCCGCTATAATACTAACATCTAGGCTTGGATCAGGACAACCTTTAGCTGGAGAGGATTTCTTACTGGATGCAATAGCAGTTGCTTTTCTGAGTTCAACAATGTTTGGAGAAGGGGAACCAAATGGTGCAGGTACCTTTGTGGGGGCATTTATTGTGGGGATGCTAAATAATGGGTTGACAATGCTTAATGTTCCATACTATTTCCAGTATATAACTAAAGGTTTGGTTGTGATACTTGCAGTTGTTCTATCTGCAGTGTTCGCTAAAAAATTAAGTGAATAAAGGAGAGATTTGTTTTGTTTGATAAAGGGCTTAACATTTTAACTATTGATTTAAGTACGAAGACAATTCAGAAATCAAAACTTGATGATGAGCGAGTTTTGAAAAAGTATCTAGCAGGAAGAGGTATTGCCACTTATTTAATGCTAACCGAAAATGATCCTAATTATGATCCTTATGACGATAAAGCTCCAATTTACATCGCAATTGGATTATTAAATGGTACAAATGTTCCATCATCCGGTCGTGTAAGTGTTTTGTTCAAAAGTCCAGTTACACAAAGAATTTTCAAAACTAATAGTGGGGGGAGCGTAGGAGCGCAATTGGCTTTTGCAGGATATGACATACTAAAAATTGTAGGTAGATCTAGTAAACCTGTTTATATTTATATTAATGACGATGAGATTGAGATTAGGGAAGCTTCTCATTTATGGGGTAAGGATACTAGAGAAACTACAAAGACTCTATTGAAAGAGCTTGGCGATGATGAGACGGAAGTATTATGTATAGGGCCAGCTGGTGAAAATAAGGTTGTATTTTCATCAATTAATATGTCAATACATAATGTTGCTGCTAGAGGTGGAGGTGGAGCGGTTTTAGGCCATAAAAACTTGAAGGCTATAACAGTTAGAGGTACGAAATCTATCAAAGTTGCCCAACCGGAAAGATTCATTAGTACTGTACAACACCTTTATAAGAAATTTACAGAAGCACCAGGTGTTCCACCATTAAACAGATATGGGACTAGTTCAGGAATGCAGGATTTAAATGCTGCAGGAGGTGTACCTAGTAAGAACTTCCAGTTTGGTAGAGTGGAAGATGTGTACCCTGTAACTGGGCATTGTCTGGTAGAAGAAGGATGGTTAAAAATGAGAGTTTCTTGTTATTCTTGTCCTGCAGCTTGTCATAGATATTGTACTGTTGAGGAAGGGGAATACAAAGGAACACATACAGGCGGACCTGAATTTGAGACTTTATCTGCTTTTGGAACAGGTTGTATGGTTAGCGATACAGCTGCAATTTTAAAAGCTAGTGAATTATGTAACATATATGGTTTAGATGTAATCTCTACTGGAAGTTGCGTACAGTGGTTAATGGAGTGTAATGAAAAGGGAGTTATTACTTCAAAAGAAGCAGATGGACTTGATTTAAGTTGGGGGAACACGCATACTATGGTTGAGCTAGTTAGAAAAATTGCATTTCGTGAAGGAATTGGTGATATTTTAGCGGAGGGGCTTAAAATTGCATCTGAAGAGGTAGGCCAAGATTCATATAAGTGGGCAGTTCAAGCTAGAGGATTGGAACAATCAAGAGTCGATACCCGTTCAGCTTTTGCATATGCATTGGCATTTTCTATTAACTCGAGAGGGCCAGATCATCTTAACTCAGAATGTCTAGCAGAATTTGGAGGCAATGAAGTTTTTGATAGCGTTATTGAGAAAATAACAGGTGATAAAAAGTATGCGAAACCATATCTTACAGAAAAGAGGCCAGAGATTTTTAAGTGGCATGAAGAAATATATGCAGCATCAGATAGCTTAGGAATATGTGCTTTTCCTACTACAGCTCAGTATTGGACAAATGAGGAAGACTTAGCTGAATTATATACTTCAGCAACTGGTATAGAAATAACGTCTGAAGATGTTATGAATTCGGGTCGAAGGACATTGAATCTTGAAAGGATTTTCAATGGTATGCTAGGACACACTAGGGAAGAAGATGTTTTACCGTACAGATTAATGAATGAGGAATCTGTTACGGCAGTTCCGGAGAATAAAATTAGAGTAAATAGCAAAGAAATGCTTGATTCAATGAAAGATAAATATTACGAGCTTGTAGGGTGGGATAATAAAAGGGGACTTCCAACAATAGAAATACTTGAAGAGCTTGATATGACAGAAGTTATAGAAAAATTTGAAAAATTTTTGAAATAATTATAAGGCCTAAATTACTTATTTTAAATAGAAATGACAATAAGTAATTTAGAAAATCTCGGTTTCTTAGTTGAGAATATATTACTTGATTTAAAGAGGAGGCAAATAACTTGAAAACTATAGAAATTGATGCTACAAAATGTACAGGTTGCCATCTTTGTGAATTGGCTTGTTCATTTAAGCATTTTAAAGTATTCAACCCTGAATATGCTAGAATCAGGGTATTTACAGATGATGCTAGTGCACATAAGGAGCATATTACCTGTAAACAATGTAATCCTGCTCCTTGCCTAGAGGCATGTCCTGCAGGTGCGATATCTAAAGATGAAAATAATGCAATAATTGTGGATCATGAAAAGTGTATTATGTGTCTACAATGTGTAATCGCTTGCCCATATGATGCAATTAAGAATATAATATTTGAAGACGAAGAGAGTATAAATGTGTGCAACCTTTGTGGTGGCGACCCTGAATGTGTGAAGTATTGCTATGATCATGCTATTATATTCAGATAATAACTATTGTACAACAATACCCATTAATATAAGTGCTAGGGATTAGGTGGTGAAAGTTTGAGGATTATAGTTAATAAGGCTAAAAAAACGAAAAAACATGGAATAACTATATTTGAACTCTTAGAGAATGAAAATTATAAAACATGGTCTATAGTATGGGTTAATGGTAAACATATTTTTATAAAAAACTATAAAGAATTTGTACTACATGACAATGATGTAGTTATAATTAATGATTTTTTAGTAGGAGGGTAAGATATTGCCTAAGTGGTATACGCTGTGGATAACTAGGTAATTGAGTCTTTGAATAATTTGTGCATCAAATGCCTTCAAGTTTGAGTAAAAACCTCAGAGGATATCCATGATGCTTTAAAAGATCTTTTAGGTGATACTATAGAAAGTATGTTTCAAGCTGAATTAGATGAGCATCTAGATTATGAATATGGAAAAGCATCGTTTATTATCAATATAAGAAACTGATCAAGCAAGAAGATCTTAAAAAGCTCATATTTTGAAATGGGTATTGAAGTACCAAGAGATAGAGAATCATTATTTGAACGATAAGCTATAAAGAAATATCGAAAGGATATCTTAAACATAGAAAATCGAGCAATTTCAATATTTGCAAAAGGTCTGATTACAAGAGAGATATTTTTCTATGTAGAAGATATATATGAATTTGGAATATTAGAAGGAGTCTTTCAAGAATCACAAATACAAATTTAGCAACGATTGAAAATGGCAATAGCGACCATTAGATTCTATATGCTCATTAGTATTTTAGATGCAATACACTACAACTTAAGAGACAATGGAGTTATAGTTAAAAAAGTAGTATATATAGCTTTAGACTACAATAGAGAAGGCTTTAAAGAAGTTCTAGGGATGTAGTTTGGTGAAAATAAAAGTTCCAAATATTGGTTAATTGTTTTAAATGAACCCAAAACTCGTGGATTAGAAGATATACTAATAGTTTCAACAGATAATTTACCTTGGGTTACCTAAGTTATAGAAGTGATATATCCAAAGACAGAAATTCCGAAATGTATAATTTATCAAATAAGACAATTGAGAATCTTGTATAATTGAGCTTTAGTGTAAGTTCGTAATTTAAAGCTGAACACTAGTTGCTTCCAAAAGGGCATCGATATCTCCCATCATAATAGGGCACCGAAAACTTCATATAACGTGCATTTTTGTCCCAGTATTTAAGCTCATAACCTGCGGAACACACTGGATGTAGACTTTCATTAAGTCCTTCAGGTGGAGCTTTGCTACCTCTGGGATTATAGGCAATTATTGGTGTTGATTTATAGGTTTCTACAATATCTTTGTAAAGATATTCATATTCATATCCAGAATCTATGAGATAATGTGAAGGCTTGAATATTCCAGCATATAAATGCAGGAAGTCCTTTATCATTTCAGAAGCAATAGATCCATCGTGAACACTTGCAGGAGTCACTTTTATAGATAGAGGAAGTTCACTCTTGGTATCACAAAGTATATGAAGTTTCCAGCCGAACCATCTTATGTTATTGCCATTTGTATCACCCTTCATTCCCCAGTTTAGATGGTTTCATCATCGGTAATATCTTTCTTGGGTTTTGAAGCTTCATAGGAACTAATTTTAGTGGAATCGATAGCAATTTCAGAACCATCAATTATTCCACTTTTCTTGACAGAAATAACTAAGTTATGGATAAGTTTTGGAATAAATCCAAAAGAGTAGACTCTTGTGCTAAAGCATCTTGGAATCTACTAAATACAGATTCTGAAGGTGTTTTGTCCATTATGCCAAATCCACAGGCATAACGGAAAGATGGATCACTCTCAAGTCTTCTTATAAGGCTTGATATTTTACGAATTTGCTCAACTTTTTTTGCTATAAGAGAATAGAGTAGTCTTTCTTTGGGGTAGCCTTTTGGTTCTCTTGTTCCAGTAGCTTTTTTTATAGCAAAAGCTTCTGGTGATACATCAATTTCATCAAGAATCATCATAAGTTTGGTTTTAGGGCTGATTTCCATCAATTTATCATAGGAAAACAGACAATCTTGTCGTATAATTATGTTAGGGGTTTCCTCCATAATGTGAACATATAGTGATTGGTATTACTATATATGTTCGTCATTTTGGGGTGAAATCTTTTTTGTTTACTAAAAAAGTTAGTTAATTCAACGATTAAAAATTATGCAATTTACTCAATTAATAAGATTGCTAAGATAATTCTCTTTTCTATTGATTATATTTCTAGTCAGGTGAAAATATATTTTCATATCTCACCACCATAAATAAAACTATAATAATGTAAACATAATTATGTTATCATTGATATATAAGAGGTGGGAAAAATGTCCTATATTAAATTAAGTGATGGAACAAATATTTTTTATAATAGGGTTGGAAAAGGTCACGCCATATTATGTATTCATGGCTTTGCTGCAGATCACACAGCTTTTAGACTAACTGAGAAAACTTTGGGTAGGGATTATAATATAATAACTCTAGATTTAAGAGGACATGGAAAATCTGATGAAACGAAATCTTTAAGTATAGAAATACTAGCGAAAGATTTAGACGAAATTATAAGCAAATTGGGTTTAAAGGATTTTTCTATTCTAGGTTGGTCTATGGGTGGTAGTATTACTTTAGAGTACATAAAAGAATTTGGGACAAAAAACCTTGGAAGTTTAATTCTAGTTGAAACATCTCTAAAGATTATTAATGATACATCTTGGAAACATGGCCTATTTAAAGGTGAGTATAAAGAGGAAAATTTAAAGTCCGATTTAAAGAAAATAGATAAGAGTTACAGCACTTGGGGTACAAATTTTTTAAAGAGAATGGCGCCAAATCTAAATAAAAAGGATTTTGAAATTGCAGCTAAGTTAATTCAGGATAGAAATAAAAAATCAATGCAATCACTATGGAAGTCTTTAAGTGAAAAAGATTATTCGGATATTTCACAGAAAATAGATATTCCAACGCTAATTATCAAGGGAGAAAAAAGTGAATTTTATAGTTTAGAATCAGCACAAATAATGGCTCATATAATAAAAGGTACTGAATTGAAAATTATAGCAAATGCGGGGCATTTAGTGCCATTAGAAAACCCTGTCGAGTTCGCCAGGGTTGTTAGAGAATTTATTAATAATAAAAATCATAATCTTTTATAAGTAATCCTTTTACAATGGGCTTGAAATAGTCCATTGTTTTATTTCGTGCATCTTCATAGTTTGTTTTACCAGATATAACTTTTTTTAGAACCCCCTCAAAAATTAAAAGCGTAAGCTCATTTAGAGTTTCTCCATCTTCTTTTCTGATAAATCCTTCATTTATACAATCATTTACTGTAGTCATTGCACGGTCATTAATATCAGTTTTTAAAAGCATAGTAGTTATTACAAAGTCAGATCTCATCAAATCCTCAGGGAATAGCTTGTAGTAAACTTCAACATAATCTTCGATCCTGTTTTGCAAATCGGGAAAAAATATAGCCTTGTAAATTTCAGGTTTGTCAAACGCATAGTCATTAAAACATTCCCAAACCATAAGAAATCTATCCATAGCATTTTTAGCATCCTTAATATAGGCTTCTAATGCCAATGAATAATCTTTTACAAATCTCATAGCTGAAAAAAATATAAGATGATCCAGATTTTCAAAGTAATTATAAAGCGTAGCGCTATTATATCCAGCTTTTTGGGCAACTTTTCGCAATGTAATATTTTCTAAACCCTCATCAAAAATAAGCTCATCAGAAGCATTTATAAAATCTAACATAACTCTATTTCGTTGAAGTTCTTTAGTCATTTTACTCGCTCCTATTCATTATAAACAAATACTATCATAACAGAAAACATAAGACAATCAAAGTTTTAAGTGAAAAACAATAAGTATACTACCAGTCCTTATTGACAATAATCATGATTATGATAGTATTAAAATTAACAAAGATAATCACGATTACAAAAGAGATAAAAATAGAAAGGAGAGGTCATATGAAGCTAGAATTAGGAAAATTTAATGTGAAAGATGTTTTGTTTGGTGAGAAAACGTTTTTTAAAGACGGAGTTCTTACAATTAACAAAGATGAAGCTATAAGCTTTATCAAGGAGGATGAGCATATTACAGATGTTGATATAGTAATTGCTAAGCCTGGAGAAAATACTCGAATAGTACCTGTTAAGGAGGCTGTTGAGCCAAGAATTAGACCTGATGGCAGAGCGGTTTTCCCGGGAGTCACTGGAG
This sequence comes from Gudongella sp., assembly GCA_034006985.1. GTDB lineage: Bacteria > Bacillota > Clostridia > Tissierellales > Tissierellaceae > Gudongella. The sequence goes on along the minus strand of JAVERT010000029.1, from coordinate 4,212 downwards.
AACTTGCAATGGCAGGAGAAGGTAGAGTTCATGCTTTAAAAGGATGTAGTGTTCTTGGTGTAGGTATGCATTGGGGAAGCTTTGGAGATGGACTTATAGATATGGGAGGAGAAGGAGCTAAATATACTCTTTACTCACAACTTATCAATATCTGTATAGTTGCTGACACGGATGAAGAAAAAGAAAGACATGAACAACAAAAGAAAAATACAGCAATAAGAATGGCATCACATAAGTTCGCAGAATATCTTGGTGAAACAGTTAAAGAACTAGAGCCTGAAGAAATCGATATATATGAACTTGATCCTGTTACAAAGAGAGATGAAAAAGTAGATAAACTTCCTTCAGTGGTACTTGTAATGCAACCACAATCTCAAATGGAAGAACTTGGATATAACGATCTTGTATATGGTTGGGATATGAATAAATATGTGCCTAGCTTTATGAACCCTAACGAAGTATTGGACGGAGCTTTGATTTCTGGAAGCTTTATGCCATCATCATCAAAATGGTCAACTTATGACTTCCAAAACTTTCCTACTATAAGAGAATTATACAAAGAACATGGTAAGTCACTTAACTTCTTAGGAGTTATTATGTCGAACCTAAATGTTTCTCTTGAGCAAAAGATAAGATCATCAATATTTGTTGCACAAATGGCTAAATCACTCGGAGCAGATGGGGCGATTGTTACGGAAGAAGGATACGGAAATCCAGATGCAGACTATATACTTTGCTTAGCCGCACTTGAAGATGTTGGAGTTAAAACAGTTGGAATAAGTAACGAATGTACAGGGAGAGATGGAGCATCGCAACCACTAGTAACTTTAGATGTAAAAGCAAATGCTCTTGTTTCAACAGGAAATGTTTCTGAGATAATAAAATTACCACCAGCAGATAAAGTAATTGGTGAATTAGAATCTTTGGCAAGAGATGGGCTTTCAGGTGGCTGGCCATTTGATGAGTTTCTTGGTTCGTCAGTAAAAGAAGATGGTTCGATCATTATGGAAAACAATGGTATGTTCTGTGGTGATATGATCGCAGGCTGGTCGACTAAGACAATGAAAGAATTTTAGGGGGTGAAACCATGAAAAAAGCTATACATTATATAAATCAATTTTTCGCAGGAATAGGTGGAGAAGAAAAGGCGGATCATAAACCTGAAATAAGAGAAGGATTAGTAGGGCCAGCAATGGCACTTAATGAAGTATTAGATGCACAGGTTACACATACAGTAATATGTGGAGACAACTTTATGGGTTCAAATACAGATGAAGCTGTTGAAATGATACTAGGATTTTTAGAGGATAAAGAATTTGACATATTTATAGCTGGACCTGCTTTCCAAGCTGGAAGATACGGAATTGCGTGTGGAACTATAGCTAAAGCAGTAAAAGAAAAATTTGGAGTACCAGTATTGACTTCTATGCATATAGAAAATCCTGGAGTAGAGATGTTTAAAAAAGACATGCCTATATTTAAAGGTGGCAAATCTGCTGCTAAATTAAAAGATGATGTTAAGGCAATGGCTGATTATGCTAACAAGATTTTAAATGGAGAAAAAACTCTTCCAGCAGCAGAAGAAGGTTTTTATGATAGAGGAATAAGAGCCCAAGTTTGGTTAGAAAGTGGAAAAACTGGAGCACAAAGAGGGGTAGAAATGCTAATTAAAAAATTAGCAGGGGAAGAATTTATATCTGAACTTCCAATACCAGAAAAAGATTTAGTAGCAATTGCTCCACCTATAAAAGATCTTTCAAAGTCAAAAATTGCTCTTATAACAACTGGGGGAATTGTACCTGTAGCTAATCCAGATAGAATTCAGTCAGCTTCTGCTACAAGATGGGGCAGATATGATATTTCTAAAATGGATAGATTAAAAGCTGGAGAATATAAAACTATTCATGCAGGATTTGATCCAGCAGCAGCAGATGCTGATCCAAATGTAGTAATGCCTGTAGATGCTATGAAAGAATACTTAAAAGAAGGTAAAATAGGGGCACTTCACGACTATTTTTATAGCACTGTAGGAACAGGAACTACTCAAGCAGAAGCAGCAAGAATGGGTAAAGAAATAGTTGTAAAGCTTAAAGAAGATAATGTAGATGCAGTTATTATGACTTCTACCTGAGGCACTTGTACTCGTTGCGGTGCAACGATGGTAAAAGAAATTGAAAGAGCGGGCATTCCAATAGTTCAAATGTGCAACTTGATTCCTGTTGCAATGACAGTTGGAACAAACAAAATAGTACCTACCATATCAATCCCATATCCATTGGGAGATCCACAAACACCTAAAGAGGTACAATGGAAACTTAGATACCATAGAGTGGGAATTGCGTTGGATGCATTAACTGCAGATATTGATGAGCAAACTGTGTTTAAGGTAAAGATTTAATTAGATATAGGGGGTGGATTCACCCCTTATAAATCCTTTAGGGAGGTAAAACATGACACAGAAAATAAAAAAAGATAATAGTGTATTTTATATTTCATTAGTTATTGCAGTTAGTATAGTTGCGTGGGGGATACTTGCTCAAGAAAATTTTGCATCATTTGCTAATTCATTAATGGCGTTTTTACAGAATTACTTTGGATGGTCTTATCTTATAGCTATGTTTCTATTTGTATTATTTGCCATTGGACTTGCATTTAGTAAATATGGGAAAATAAAGCTAGGAGCAGATGATTCTGTACCTGAATACAGTACAACGTCTTGGTTTGCAATGTTATTTGGAGCTGGAATGGGAATAGGATTAGTATTTTGGGGAGTTGCAGAACCAATTTCACATTTTGTAGGCCCTGCAGGAGGTATTGAACCTGGTTCAGTTGCAGCAGCTAACTTTGCAATGAGAGCATCATTTATGCACTGGGGATTCCATCCTTGGGCAAACTATAGCATTATTGGGCTTGCACTAGCATACTTCCAATACAGAAAAAACAAGCCAGGACTTATAAGTAGCATATTTATACCACTAATAGGTGAAGAAAGAGTTAAAGGACCGATTGGTAAATTTATAGATGTTTTAGCTGTATTCGCTACGGTTGCAGGAGTTGCTACATCACTAGGATTAGGAACCTTACAAATTAATAGTGGCTTAAATTATCTATTTAATGTACCAGAGACACCACTTGTTCAGATAGGAATAATAGCAGTAATTACGGTATTATTTATAGGTACAGCTATGAGTGGAATAGGCAAAGGAATAAAAATATTAGGGGATATAAATTTAGTATTAGCAGTAACTTTGTTATCTCTTGTCATAATACTTGGGCCTTCAGTTAAAATTATTAATACATTAACAAATGGATTAGGCCAATATTTAAATGGATTTATAGAAAATAGTCTTCATATTGAACCTTTTGGAGACAATAGCTGGTTATTTGGCTGGACAATATTTTATTGGGCATGGTGGATTGCTTGGGCACCATTTGTAGGAACATTTATTGCTAGAATTTCAAAAGGAAGAACTATTAGAGAATTTATAGGTGGAGTAATATTTGCACCTGCAATGGTTTCATTAGTTTGGTTTTCTGCATTTGGAGCATTAGGATTAAATTTATCAGAAACTATGGGAGTAGAAGCAATGACGGCGGTAGCTGCTAATCCAGCAACGGCATTATTTGAGGTTTTTAGCTACTATCCATTTAGTATGGTTTTATCTTTGATAACAGTAGTGCTTCTTACTACATTTTTTATCACATCAGCGAATTCAGCGACATTTGTTCTTGGCATGCTTACATCACAAGGTGATCTAAATCCTTCTAAGAGCAGACAGCTAATATGGGGATTAGTGCAGTCATTATTTGCAACAGCACTACTATTATCCGGAGGATTAGGTGCATTGCAAACAGCATCAATAGCTGCAGCATTTCCATTTATATTTGTAATGATATTTGCGATGATATCATTAGTTAAGGCTTTAAGAGAAGAAGACATATAACTAATAAAACTAGGACCTTCCAATGTGGAAGGTCCTAAAATTATAAATTTACAAAAATGGCATATACTTATGAACTTCATCCAAATTAATATCATCAATTATTTCTTTTATAATACGCATTTCCTTCTTGATTTGGACTTGATCAACTGCACTAAAACTTAGTCGAATATAATGTACATCAGGTTCCTCTTCGGTAAAAAATACATTGCCTGGTACTAATGCGACTTCTCTTTTACTTGCTTCCTCGTAAAAACGGATAGAATCCCAG
>JAVERT010000073.1:0-3781 GCA_034006985.1 Gudongella sp. | reverse complement strand
TCTTTTCCTTTTTTATTATTCCCTTTCCTTCCCAAAAATCCCAAGCGTTTAATACATCCTCTAGCGGGATATCAAGGTGCTTTGCAATTGACTTATTTGTAAGCTCTATCTTATCGTCTTTATCCGATGCATATTTAAAACCCAACAAATAAACCTTTACATAGGTTCCATTTGCCATTGGCATATAGTCATTTAAAAATATATTATCAATGGGAGTAATCCCCAAATCCATATCTGTAGTTTCATTAAAGAAGCTCATTTTACCCCTCATTTCTTGCTAGAACATTGAAAAATCTATCTTTTGTTAGCTTCATTTTGTAGATATAATTATATATCTTTTTATCTTTAAATACAAAGCAAGATTTATATCGTTTATACTCCTCTGATGATAAGTTTAAGTCTTGCATTGAAAATAAATCTAGATAGTAGCCATCTTCCATAAACCCAATTTTTTTATAGAGATTATATGCCCGCTCGTTAAACTCCGATACCTCTAGATAAAGAATTTTCATATCAAGTTCATTAAAATAATATGGCAAAAATAATCTTAAGGTCTGTGTTCCATAACCCATACTAACTCGATCTGGGTCAAATACGATCCCTAAAAATGAACTTTTTAATAAATAGTTTTTATTTTTTATTCCCATATAACCAATTAGCTTATCGTCTTTATCTTTAATTGAATAATACTTATTTCTAATTGTAAAAGTCTTTGAACGAAACCATTTTTTTATTTCATAGTCATTTTCATATGGAAAATTGTAATCAAAAAGAAGAGGGTTTCTATGCAGCCCCCATCCTCTCATTTCTGTTGCATCCTCTATGGTTAGAGGTGCTATTTTAATATTATCTCCAATTAGTATTGAATTCATATTTACACCCCAAAATAAATAAACTTCGAGAAGTCTCCTCGAAGTTATTTTACACTATATTTTCCTTTTTTTCAAAACTTCTTCTCCAAAAGCTTTTCCATATGCAATAGCCTTTTCATCTGAATGGCCAAATGGTACAAAATTAACCTTTAGTCCATCTTCATCAAATATCTTAAATTTCAAGTTTTTAAGATTATCTTGAATAATTTTAACTGCTTCACCACTCCAGCCATATGACCCAAATGCTCCTGCAAGCTTACCTTTATTTCTAATCGGATTTATAACTGCCATCAGATTATATATTGGAAGAAGTGTATTTTGGTTTATTGTTGGGCTTCCTATTATAAATGCACACGCTGTGTAAACTTTTTGTTCAAGTTCCATTAAATCAGCATGTTCAATATCCTCAAGTTCAACTTCAATTTCATTACTTGCAAACTTTATTCCTTCAGCAATTTTTTCTGCAATCTTCCTTGTATTACCATATGCTGACACATATGGAATATAAACTTTAAGATTCTCGCAATTGTTTTCTGTATGTTCAGCTATCTCTTTAGACCACTTCACATACTTTTTCCAGTCGCTCCTTAATATTGGCCCATGTCCAGGTGCTACTACATTTATATCCAAATCTGCAATCTTATCTATAGCCTGAATCATATAACTGCTAAAAGGTTTTAGAATTACATCAAAGTAGTACTTAAATGCATTGTCGAAATCTGCAACCTCATCATCATACATTTTTTCATCACAAAAATGGCAACCAAAAGAATCACATGTAAAAAGAACTTTATCCTCAACTAGATAAGTATACATAGTATCTGGCCAATGTAAAAAAGGCGCTGAAATAAATTTCAAAGTTTTATCTCCAAGATCTAATGTATCTCCATCTTTTACTACCATTGATTTGAATTCAAAGTCAATCATGTGATTAAGAAAGTTAATAGCTGACCTACTTCCAACTACAGTTGCCTGTGGTGCAAGTTTTAATAGATGCTTTAGATTGCTTGAGTGGTCAGGCTCTGTATGGTTCATAACAATATACTCAATATCTTTATAATCAACAACTTTCTCTATTTTAGCAAAATAAGTGTCTTTAAACGCTTCCTTTGAAGTTTCTACTATTGTCTTTTTCTCCGCATTAATAAAGTACGAGTTATACGTTGTGCCAAATTTAGTTTCCATTACTACATCAAATGTTACAAGACCTGGATCTAATATCCCTATCCAAGATACTGAATCTGAAACAGGTAAAACTTTATTATCTATCATTACAAAATCCCCCTTCTTAAAATACAATCCTCAATTTACAATTCACAATGCACAAATCACAATTAAAAGATTAAGACGTTCACTTCGTTCAGGACAAGATTTCTGCTTATCTGAGTTTGTCGAAATATCTTTCACTTAATTGGTGCATTTTGTAACTCTGTTTGTTAATACCCTACGGAGTATGATTACAAACCAGATTCTATTCCTTCTTTAAACTTAAAATCAAAGGTTTTAAGCCATTCTTTCAATTGTGAATTGTGATCTGTGATTTGCCCATTGCCTTCTACTGGTCTGTATCCATATATCTTTCCATATTTAAGAACTTGGTATATTCTTGTTTAAATACTAGTTCTATCTGACCGGTTGGTCCATTTCTGTGTTTTGCTAAAATTAATTCTGCAATGTTTTTCTTTTCTGATTCCTTATCATAATATTCATCTCTATATAAAAACATTACAACATCAGCATCCTGCTCTATTGCTCCTGATTCTCTTAAGTCAGAAAGAATTGGTCTGTGATCTGATCTTAATTCAGGCGCACGAGACAACTGAGAAAGTGCTAATACAGGACATTCCATTTCCTTGGCTAATGCTTTTAAGCCTCTCGAAATTGAAGATATCTCTTGTTGTCGATTTTCTACTTTCCCATCCATTTGCATCAGTTGCAAATAGTCAACTACTATCAAATCTAAGCCCTTTTCTATTTTAAGCCGTCTACACTTTGCCTTCATTTCCATCATGGAAATTCCTGCTGTATCATCGATATAAATATCCATCTTTGAAAGTGGTGCCATTGCATTTACAACTTGTATCCACTCATCATCAACAAGATTCCCACTTATTATTTTCTGCAAATCTACATGCGCAGTAGCACTAATAATCCTTTGTACTAACTGTTCTTTTGACATTTCTAATGAAAACAAAGCGACTTTACCCTTGCCTTTTAAAGATGCATTAGTCGCAATATTTACCCCTAGCGCTGTTTTCCCCATAGAAGGTCTTGCTGCTAAAAGAATTAAATCGGATTTTTGAAGTCCAGATAGTTTTACATCCAAATCTGCATATCCTGTTGTAATACCCGTTAATTGACCTTTATTAGCAGCTCTTTCTTCAATTTGAGCAAAGCTCGTTAATAAGACCTCACTAATAGGAAAAAAACTCTTTTTATGGGCCCCTTGTGTAATATCAAATATGTTTTTTTCTGCTTTTTCGATAATAACATTTACGCTTTCTGAATTATCATAGGCGAGACCCATTATCTCATTGCTTGATCCAATAAGCATTCTAAGAATTGACTTCTCCTCTACAATATCGCAATAGTACTTTGTATTTGCAGTGGTTGCAATACTACTAGATAGATTCGCAAGGTAACTTATCCCCCCTATGCTATCTAGAGTTCCTCTTCTTTTTAGTTCTTCAGAAAGTGTTATTAAATCAACTGGTTCATTCCTATTATTCAAAACCAATACAGCTTCATATATCTCTCTATTTGCTTCTTTATAAAAATCATCTGATCTAAGGTGTTCAACTGCGGTATTAATAGCTTCTTTATCTAATAGAAGAGCTCCTAATACTGATTGTTCCGCCTCAATGCTATGTGGAGGTATTCTCCCAATTCCATTTTCCATCCATTCCACC
>JAVERT010000072.1:0-3823 GCA_034006985.1 Gudongella sp. | reverse complement strand
ATCAAGTGAACCTTTGTAGCATCATAGAGTTTTACAGGATCTGATACTTTAATTGTATCAAATGTAACACAGGAGATTATAGGTCTCTCTCTACGACCGGTAATTGTGCTCATAATGCATACAACATATACGTTCTATAATTAATTTATTACATATACAAATTTATTACATATACAAATTTATTACATATACAAATTTACTACATTTTATTAGTGAATTAAGTATAAATATTTACATATCCTAAAATATTACATGGTTAATTCATATAAAGATTTCACAAACTTGTATTCAGTCTCTAAAACATTGCGTTTTGAACTTAGGCCACAAGGTAAAACTATGGAAAATCTAGATAAAGCAGGGTTTTTGGAAAAGGATGAAGAAAGAGCAAAAAGTTACATAATTATGAAAAGAATCATTGATGACTATCATAAACAATTCATTGATGAATGCTTGTCGAAGATCGATATAGATTGGAGACCTTTATCATTAGCCATAGATAATCATAAAAAAATAAAAGATGATAAAACAAAGAAACTTTTGGAAATTGAACAGAAAAAGAAACGTGATGAAATCATATCGTTGTTCAAAAATGATGAAAGATTTGTCAAGATGTTCTCTGAAAAATTGATTTCTGATTTAATTACACCCAACGTTATTAATTGTGGTAATTTAGATGATATAAAGGCTTTGAATGATTTTAAGAAATTTTCCGTATATTTCTTAGGGCTTCATGAAAATAGAAAAAATATGTATTCAAATGAAGCAAAACATACTTCAATTGCATATCGTATCGTAAATGAGAATTTTTCTAAGCATTTCGAAAATTGTTATAAATACGCGCTAATTTGTGAAAATATTCCGGAAGTTATATTAAACGCAAAAAATGAACTTTCTGGAAAATTAGATTTGGATCTTGATAAGGCTTTTTCTATAGAGTATTTCAACAATATAGTCAGACAACGTGACATAACTGCATATAATACTGCAATAGGAGGCATAGCAGATGAAAATTCTAAGATACGTGGTATCAATGAATTATTAAATCTTAATTCACAAATTTCAGATGAAAAAAGGATTAAATTGACTCCTTTATTTAAGCAGATTTTAAGCGATAGGAATTCGTATTCGTACATTCCGCAGGTGTTTAATAATGATGATGAGGTCTTGTCATCAGTTGATGAATTTTACAAGAATATGGAAATAGAGAACATATTTTCAAGGATTGTATATCTTCTGAATCATTATAATGAATATGACCTTTCAAAAGTATATGTTGATGGTAAAGAAATACCTTTGCTGTCTATAGAGATTTTCAACACGTGGGATATTTTGGGCGGCCTTATGCAAGAATTAAAGGCTGAAGAATTCGGCGATAGTAAATTAGAAAAGAATCGTAAAAAAATAGATAAGTGGCTGTCATCATCTGAATTTCCACTGGACGTAATTTTAAATGCTATTGCCAGAAGTGGCACAGATAAAGATTTTACACAGTATATAAACAATGTAGCTGAAACAATCTCCTGTGTTATTGAAAAACGTAAACTTATATCTTTGAATCCTGGAGTAAATCTATCTAGTGAAGAATCAAATGTTCAAGAATTAAGATTGTTTTTGGATAGTATAATGCATTTGTTGCATATGATAAAGCCATTTTTTGCTGAAGAAGATGCAGATCGCGATATAGGGTTTTATTCGGAATTTGATGAAATCTATAGTTCTTTGTCAACAATAATTCCTCTGTATAATAAAGTACGTAATTATGCAACAAAAAAGAAATTCAATGAATCCAAGATTAAATTGAATTTTTCAATACCTACACTTGCTGACGGGTGGGATCAGAATAAAGAACCAAACAATAAAGCTGTAATTTTTCTTCGTGATAGAAAATACTACTTAGGTATCATAGATCCAAAGAAAATGATCAAATTTGATAAAATAAATACATGCGTATCAACAGAATGCTACCAGAAAATGGTATACAAACTTCTTCCTAGTCCAAACAAAATGCTTCCAAAAGTGTTTTTTTCTAAAAAAGGGCTCAAAATATATAATCCTTCTGAAAAATTGTTAGAAGCATACAATCAAGGAAAACACAAGAAAGGAGATAATTTCGATATCAAATTTTGTCATGAGCTAATAGATTTTTTCAAGAGTTCAATCATCAAGAATCCTGATTGGAAATGTTTCAATTTTAAATTCAGTCCTACAGAGTCATATGAAGACATAAGCCAGTTTTATAAAGAAGTGGAAAAACAGGGATATAATATTTCCTTCGTATGTATTCCTACAGAAGTTATTGATGAGTATGTTGATTCAGGAAGGTTATATTTGTTCCAGTTATATACAAAGGATTTCTCGGACAAATCTACAGGAACAAAGAATATGCATACTCTGTATTGGGATGCTGCTTTTTCAGATGAAAATTTGAAAGATGTAGTGATACAGATCAACGGACAGGCGGAATTATTTTTTAGAAAAAAGAGTGATATGAAAATTATAACACACCGCGCAGGAGAAATATTAGTAAATCGTATGGATTCTAATAGAAATCCAATTCCTGATAAGATCTATTATGAACTGTTAAGGTTTAAGAATGGAATAATCACGAAACTCAGTGATGAAGCTAAAAATTATAAAACTTGTATCAATTCCAAAGAAGCAAAGTACGATATTGTGAAAGACCGCAGATACACAGAAGATCGTATGTTTTTTCATATCCCTCTGACTCTAAATTTTAAATCAGATAATAAAAATAATATCAACAAGATGGTGTTAGATTACGCTTTATCAAATAGAGATCTTCATATTATTGGCATCGATAGAGGCGAGCGCAATCTTATTTATGTTTCTGTGATAAATCGTCAAGGAAAAATCATAGAACAAAGAAGTTTCAATGTTCTAGATAATATTGACTATCATGAGAAATTAGACCAGAGGGAGAAAGAACGCGCAGAATCAAGAAAAAGTTGGAACAGTATCGAAAAGATAAGAGATCTGAAGGAAGGATATCTTTCAAAAGTTGTTTATAAGATTTCACAAATGATAGTAGAATATAATGCGATAGTTATCCTTGAAGATCTTAATTTTGGATTCAAGCGCGGACGCTTTAAAGTTGAAAAACAAGTATATCAGAAGTTTGAGAGTGCATTGATATCTAAACTCAATTATCTGGTGTTTAAAGAAGGCAGTCAATCATTACCTGGCGGAGTCTTGAATGCATATCAGTTGACAGATAAGATGGATACCTTTGCCAAAATCGGTAAACAAACAGGAGTTCTGTTCTATGTAAATGCAGCATATACATCAAAGATAGACCCAGCTACAGGATTCGTAGATATATTCAATACATCATCTGTTAAGAATAACGAGACAAGGAAAGAATTTGTAAGACGTTTCGAATCAATAGTATATGATGCAGTAGAAGATATGTTTGCAATCACTTTTGATTATAGAGATTATGTAACATCTAAGACTGATTTTAAGAATAGATGGACAGTCTACACTAATGGAATTCGTTTAAAATATTCTCCTAAATATAGAAAACATTATTCTGTAGACCCTACAAATGATATCAAAGAATCATTGAAAAGATCCGGAATCGAATATTTGAACGGGGAGAATATTAAAGATATGATTTTTTCTAACAATAAAGATTGTGCAGATCTTATAAATACAGTATATTATTCGTTTCAGGATACGTTGCGTATGCGTAATAGTGATCAAACCTCCGATTATATAATTTCGCCAGTTAAAAATAGTAATGGTGTATTTTTCAATACGAGTAATGGAAATCCAGAATACCCAGTGGATGCAGACGCAAATG
>JAVERT010000071.1:0-3893 GCA_034006985.1 Gudongella sp. | reverse complement strand
AACTTCTTTCTTGTCATCATATCACGTACCATGGATTGAGATACCTCTTATTTGACAACACTCTCAAACGGACCCTACACTATAGGGATGTGCCCACGCGATTGAGATACCTCTTATTTGACAACACTCTCAAACATATTTCTTATTGTCCAGTATAACAACCTCAGATTGAGATACCTCTTATTTGACAACACTCTCAAACCATATCCAACGTTGCAGACGACAACGACGAGATTGAGATACCTCTTATTTGACAACACTCTCAAACTCCACGAGAAGCCGCTCCTGGTCGTAGAGGGATTGAGATACCTCTTATTTGACAACACTCTCAAACACTTGGTTCCTGGATTGCAACACAAACCCGGATTGAGATACCTCTTATTTGACAACACTCTCAAACTCCAGTGTCGTGTATGATAAAATGATCAACGATTGAGATACCTCTTATTTGACAACACTCTCAAACGTTGATGAGCAGATACCACTTTCGACGCGCGATTGAGATACCTCTTATTTGACAACACTCTCAAACTTCCTGGATGTAGGGGCGCCACTCGATATAGATTGAGATACCTCTTATTTGACAACACTCTCAAACCGTAACCAATGATGGAAGTGATGTCAACGAGATTGAGATACCTCTTATTTGACAACACTCTCAAACAACTCGTATTTCCTGCTCTGCATTAAGGGAGATTGAGATACCTCTTATTTGACAACACTCTCAAACTATACGTCATCGTCACACTTAACGACGGCGGATTGAGATACCTCTTATTTGACAACACTCTCAAACCGCGTTCGAAACGGTTCACTACCGTTTTTGAGATTGAGATACCTCTTATTTGACAACACTCTCAAACTACGTATAACACATACATAATCATAGAGGGGATTGAGATACCTCTTATTTGACAACACTCTCAAACTGTTCAATCGCATAACAAAATGGCTGCTTAGATTGAGATACCTCTTATTTGACAACACTCTCAAACTCACCAAGACGTACGACGAGGCGGGGGTCCGATTGAGATACCTCTTATTTGACAACACTCTCAAACACTGGCGAACGGGTTGTATGAAAGGGTATCGATTGAGATACCTCTTATTTGACAACACTCTCAAACCTCAAACGAGGTCTCGATATATAATATCGTCATTTGATAACGAGATTTCACAGAGATCTTCATCGATTACACGAACCGATTCACAATCCATCCTTTCCGACAGATGGCTCTCGATCAACAGTATGTTCTTCTTACGGTACATGATATGAGAATAGAGATCACGGAGATCCTCTGCTCCTATGAATGATTTAAGGTTTATGAAGACGAAGATCTCTGTGCCCCGGTACTCGGACAGTATGTCCACATGATCGCACACTCTCTCCAAGACGGTATCGGGAACGGAGAAACGGACATTCATGGATTTCAACAAGGATGCAACATTGATATCGTTGCATTCCAACTGGACAGACTGTCTGTCCATGAGTTGCTGAACATTCCTGCTTATGTCCGTCAAGAGTGCATTCAGGGACAAGTACATGTCCTCACCTAAGGAATCCTCCTTCATCCTCATGTGAAGGTGGTTGAGTATGTCGCGTTCGTTGACTCTCGGCGAGAATGGGTTCATGACGACATCCATGCAACGGGATATCGACATCTCCGATCCTTCGTTGGAAAGCACGAATCCTCCCTCGCCGCCGCCCGCTTGGGATATCAGCTCCATCACCATTTCTGACAACAGCTTCCGGTTCTCCACGACCAGGACATTCACAAGATCCTCTCTGAAAACTATCGGCTCCGTGAGGTTATAATGGGCCAGGATCAGAAAACCACCAGCCTCTGCTGAGTGTCCAGAGTCCCCTTCTGGCCTTCTCCGATCAGGAACTCTATACCCTGATACTGTTTCTCCGTTATTACGAGAACCTGAACCACTCCGGATTCGGGCTTGTGCCTCTTCAGATTCTCGATTATCGTGTCCGCCATCGTTCCGTTGAGGGATATCTTTGAGTAAACTGACTTCTGCACCATGATGAAACCCTGGGAAAGCAGATGATTCCTGAACTTGTTATACTGCCTTATATCCTGTTTGGTCAGAACCGGCAGGTCGAAGAACACAACTACCCTCATGAACCTGTTCCTCATCTACAGAACCTTACTAGACTAGGGTCCTTCCCGTTGACAGCTTCAAAGAAGCTTCTGCAGTAAACGCGTATCGCATTCAGCAGATAGTTGTTCTTGCCGTCGATGTTCACTTCACTGTTCAGCACGTCCGTCAGTATCCTCTTCTCCTTCGTCCCTATCTCCTTGGGTTCCATTTCGAATACGCATCTGTCCACCAACGGCCTGAAAGGTTCCATCAGATCGCTGCCCAGATTGAAAGGATTGAACATGTTGTCATGGAAAATCCCCAGTTGGGTGAAATACCCCTCAGAGGTTATCTCGCGGTTGAATGCAGAGAGGAGCACAGTGTATCCGTAGTTGAGACAGGAATTCAAGGGGTCGTTTCCGCTCCGAGAGAATCCTGGTCCGAACAGGCCATTGAAGTAAACCTTCGCTGCGTGCCCTTCACGATTGGTGCTGTCTGAGTGCTGTACCTGATCGGCGAATGAACGTATGTGCGCAGCCTGCTCATATCTGCCCTTCTCGTCCAGAAGGGCCGCCTGCTTGGATATCTTATCCCTCACGATGTCCGCCCATATATCTCCTGCAACATCCCGATCCCATGCTATCTGCAACCGGAGTTTCTCAGTTGAGTCATGGGATCCGTGATATGAGCAGATCTCCCCATACGGATTGCGTTTCTCGTCGCAGAATATCACCTTGATTTTCCTTTTGGACAGTTCGCAGAGGAGCGCGGCGGTCAGAGAGACCGCCGTGTTCTCGACGATGAGGACCGCTATCTCCGAAAGATGAACACGCTTGGTTTCCTCACTCCTTATCACGAGATGGTTCAGCTTCAGATCCAGCTTGCTGACTTTGCTTATCACTACTATGCGCCAAGTCATATCTTCATCAGGTCCTTCTGCGATTCGAAAAGCCCCGAGGGTGATTGATTCACGAGCTTAACGGATCCGAATTTCGACAGATCGTTGCTGGGCCAAATCATCCCAGTGTTTCCCGGACCGCCTATCTTCTTGAGGTTCATCGTTGCCGGGTTGCACTGGAATGCATGCAGTATCTCATTCAGAACCTCGGACTGCTCCTCCGGTGTAAGCTGCAAGAATGCATCGCGTCTGCTTGCGAGAGACTCCGACTGCCTGCCGAGGAAGGCACTGTACTTTTTACCTCTGAATTTCTCCGTCAGAGCATCGTACAGCAGGATGCTCTTCTCGGCGGTTATACCGTAATCCTCTGCAGGCAAGGTCTTCCTCGATTCCTTGCTTTTGGTCGTATGGTTGTATATGTTCTTGCAATAATCATATGAATCATAATCGAGAATCAATTGCTCCGCACATGTATACTGTATTCTGTTATTGGTACGACCTGTTATGTGCAACCTGAACCCATCAATCTCGAATGTGCTATTCATCAGAATCCTGGGAATCAGAACACGAGGCTCTTCCAGATTGCGTTCTTTCGACAGGTATTCGGAGATTACTTCCCTATTTTCCTTTTTATTCATCACCAACACGGGAACCGCCTGCAGAGTGCGTATCCTCTTTTTCCCACTCCTGTGTTCCACGAGAAAGAAATACGATCCGGATATCTTGTTGTAACCGCCATATCTGTCGATATCCAGGCCTTTCTTGAGCGGGTGCTGTCCATTCGGAGCCTTGACTGGATTCACATCGAACAGCTGTCCCTTCTTTTCGAAGGCGAACCTTGTGAACCTGATATTGTTGCGACGCATATGCTTCCTTACCACGGATATGGTGCCGTCCTCCCCTG
>JAVERT010000028.1:0-26213 GCA_034006985.1 Gudongella sp. | reverse complement strand
GTTGTATGAACAGATACATTTATGGGGCTTAATCTATAGTTTATAATTCTATCTATATCATCATCATTCATATTTGTTAATGTTATAAAGTTCCCCTGTAAAAAAGAAAGCCTTGAATCATCATCTTTAAAATATAAAGTATCTCTCATATTTGGAGGAAGTTGATCTATAAAACAAAACATGCATTTGTTTTGACAAGTTTTAGCTCTATCTATTAAGGGATTAGTAAAAATTATTCCTAAATCTTCACCATAATCTTTTTCAACTTCTAATTCCCAAATTTCACCATTCTTTTTTTCTATATCAAAAAATAAGTTCTCGTCTACTACAAGATATTTATAATCAATAATATCTTTTACATTTTGATTGTTTATACTTAATAATACGTCTCCTGGTTCAATACCCATTTCGTCAGCGATGCTACCTAAGATGATATCTTCTATAATATTTTTAGTTTCTTCAGTATTTCTAATTTCCATAATTACCACCTAAGTTTATAAAATATATTGGCCTACAGCTTTCTGTAGGCCATAACTTACCAATTAATAAAGAGGAAACTTTTTGCAAAGTTCATGTACTTTAGAAAGTATTTCTTCTTTATTTGCGTCTTCTCTTAATGCTTGTGACATTAATACTCCAATATACTTCATTTCTGATTCACCCATACCTCTAGTAGTCATAGCTGCTGTACCAACACGAACACCACTTGTTACAAATGGACTTTCTGGGTCATTAGGAATGGTATTCTTATTTGTTGCGATTCCAACATCATTTAGCATCTTTTCTGCAACTTTACCTGTTAAACCCCTATTCCTAACATCTATTAATACTAAGTGATTATCTGTGCCGCCAGAAACTAATCGAAAACCCTCTTCGACTAAAGCAACAGCTAAAGTTTTTGTATTATTTATTACTGCTTGTTGATATACTTTAAAATCATCTTGTAATGCTTCACCAAATGCAACAGCTTTTGCAGCAATTACATGCATTAATGGACCCCCTTGTATTCCTGGGAATATAGCTTTGTCGATTTTTTTTGCATATTCTGCTTTACAGAGTATTGCCCCGCCTCTTGGTCCTCTAAGTGTTTTATGTGTAGTTGTAGTTACAAAATCAGCATATGGAACAGGGCTTTGATGTAAACCAGTAGCTACCAATCCAGCAATATGCGCCATATCAACCATTAAATAAGCTCCTACTTCATCTGCTATCTCTCTAAACTTTTTAAAGTCAATTTCCCTTGGATATGCACTTGCTCCAGCCACTATCATTTTAGGTTTTTCTTTTTTAGCTATTTCCATAACTTTATCATAATCTATTGTTTCTGTTTTTTCATTTACTCCATAGTCAACAAAGTTATAATAAGTTCCTGAAATGTTTACTGGGCTGCCATGCGTAAGATGTCCACCCTCTGATAATCTCATACCTAATACCTTATCTCCAGGCTCTAAGAATGCAAAATAAACTGCTAAATTAGCATTTGAACCTGAATGAGGTTGTACATTTGCATGATCTGCTCCAAACAACTTCTTTAATCTTTCTATAGCAAGTTCTTCAACTAAATCAACTACTTCACATCCACCATAATATCTCTTATTAGGGTACCCTTCGGCATATTTATTAGTTAACTGACTTCCCATTGCCTCCATTACTGCTTCTGATACAAAATTTTCAGATGCTATTAATTCAATATGTTGATTTTGTCGATCAATTTCTCTTTGAACTATATCCATTACTATAGGATCTGTTTTGGCTAAATTTTCAAAATCCATTCTATATCCCCTTTCAAATTTATTATTATAAGATATATTATATCTATATAATTTAGATTATTTTGTATACTTTAACATTACTTGAATTAATTTTTCTAAATCCTCTTCTTTACTATTAGGTGAATCCGAAATACAATTTTTCATATAATTTTCAAGCACAATCCCACCCACACTATTTAAGGCACTTCTCGCTGCAGATATTTGAATGAGAATATCACCACAATACTTCTTTTCTTCAACCATCTTTTGTATTCCCTTAATCTGGCCTTCTATTTTTCTTAGCCTTATAAGTGTATTGTCATTATCATTCACATTGATTCCTCCTTACAATTTTCTTGTCATAACAATAACGCTTTCATTTTTTTTAGCGAATTTTTTATCAATAATCCTTATAACAAAAAATGATATTGCAAGGAAAAGCATTCCCGTACCAAAACTTAATAACTCATAATTTTCGGTTTTCATATTTTCAAACAACATATTTCCAATAACTATTCCCATTATTAAAAAAGCAAAAGGTACCGAATAAATAATTGTTATATATTTCATTATACTCTTTTTAATTGCTTTAAGTTCAACAAAGTCTCCCGGCTTTGCGTTGATGTTGTTCTTCAAAGTTAGATAATGTGGCTTTACTTCACAAGAACTTGAACATCCTTTACAATTCCCTCAACCTGAAGGTCTTCTTACTTCCAATTCAACTCTATTATTTTCAATTTCTTTAATAACTATTCCAATTTGATCCATACTAGCTTTCCTCCTATTTAATTAAATCTTTTACTACCTCAGAAGCTATAATAAGACCAACTACAGAGGGAACAAAAGAAACGCTACCTGGTATTAGTTTCCTATTTGAGCTATCCATTAAACTAGTCTTTATTGGCTCTTCTTGCGAATATACTACTTTTAATTCAGCAATCCCTATTTTCCTTAGTTCATGACGCATGACTCTTGCTAATGGACATACCTTAGTCTTATATATGTCCGATACTATAAAATCAGTAGGATTCAATTTATTTCCCGCTCCCATAGAACTTATTATTGGTATACCCATAATTTCAGCATTTTTAACTAAGTCAATCTTAGCAGAAATCATATCTACTGCATCAATTATATAATCATAATCTTCAAAACAAAATTCTTCTCTTGTATGACATGAGTATTTTAAATTAATAGGTACTATTTTGATATTTGGATTAATTTCAGTTAATCTATTTTGCATAGCTTCTACTTTATACATTCCTATAGTTTTCGAAGTTGCATGAATTTGTCTATTAATATTGGTTACATCTATTATATCATAGTCTATTAAAACAATTTTGCCTATTCCACATCTAGCTAAACTTTCTGCAGTATATGAGCCAACTCCTCCAATACCAAATATTGCAACACAAGAAGTTTGAAGTTTTTTAATAGCATCTTCGCCTAAAAGTAATTTACTTCTATTGAGCCAATTAGTCATTATTTAGGTCTACCTTAACATGTATTTCAGATAATTGTTTATCTGAAACCGTTGTAGGTGCATTTGTCATCAAGCAAGTAGCAGATTGAGTTTTAGGAAATGCTATTACATCTCTAATATTAGAATTACCAGTAAATAACATTACTAATCTATCTAGTCCAAATGCAATACCACCATGAGGTGGAGTACCATATTTAAAAGCATCAAGTAGAAAACCAAATTTTTCAACACTTTCTTCTTCTGACAAACCTAGAGCTTTAAACATTCTTTTTTGTAATTCTGAATTGCTAATTCTAATACTTCCTCCGCCCATTTCATCTCCATTTATTACTAAGTCATAAGCTTTTGCTCGCACTTTTTCTGGATTAGTTTCTAGCAGATCAATATCTTCCTCAACTGGATGAGTAAATGGATGGTGTTTAGCAACAAATCTATCTTCTTCAGCGTCATATTCAAGAAGAGGAAACTCAGTTATCCAAAGGATCTCATATTCATCATCATTAATTAAATCTAATTTTTTAGCAAGTTCATTTCTTAAATTTCCAAGACTTGCGTTAACAATATCTATACTGTCAGCAACTATTACTACTGTATCTCCACTTGTAGCGCTCATTTTTTCTAATAGATTTTTTAGTTCTGTTTCACTTAAGAATTTAGAAATTGGTGATGTTATTCCTTCTTCATTTATTTTCAACCACGCAAGTCCTTTAGCTCCATAAGTTTTAACATAATCTTCTAACTTTGATAAATCTTTTCTAGTTAAACTATTTGAGCTGTCTTTTATATTAATTGCTTTTACTACTCCACCATTTTCAATTGTAGTTGTAAAGACTTTAAAATCGCTCTTTTTAACAATTTCTGAAATATCATTAATCTCTAAACCAAATCTTAAATCAGGCTTATCTACACCATATTTTTCCATTGCTTCATTATAGGACATTCTTTTAAAAGGAAGTTTTAATTCTATTCCCTTTAATTCTTTAAAAAGTCTAGTAATTAGTTTTTCATTAATAGCTAATATGTCTTCTACATCAACAAAGCTCATTTCAACATCAATTTGTGTAAATTCAGGTTGTCTATTTGCTCTTAAATCTTCATCCCTAAAACACTTAACTATTTGATAATATCTGTCCATTCCAGATACCATTAACAACTGTTTAAGTAACTGTGGTGATTGTGGTAATGCATAAAATAGCCCTTCATTTACTCTGCTTGGAACAAGATAATCTCTTGCTCCTTCTGGTGTAGGTTTTGTTAATACAGGTGTTTCAATTTCTACGAAATTATTATCATTGAAAAAATCGCGAACAATTTTTGATAGTTTTGCTCTTAACTTTAAGTTGTTTTGCATCTCCGGTTTTCTTAAATCTAAATAACGATATTTTAATCTCATTGCTTCACTAACATTATCATCATCTTTTATATATATAGGTGGTGTTTGTGCTTCATTTAGTATCAACAATTCATCAGCTAAAATTTCTATATCACCTGTTAAAATATTTGGATTCTTGGATTGTCTTTCTCTAACTGTTCCTCTTATTGCTATAACATACTCTGTTCTAAGTGTCTCTGCTTTTTTCATTATATCTACTGGCGTGGTTTCATCAAAAACTATTTGAGTAATTCCAGTTGTGTCTCGTAGGTCTATAAATAGTAGGCCTCCAAGGTTCCTTTCACGCTGAACCCATCCCATAAGAACAACTTCTTGTTCTTTATTATTCAATCTTAACTCTCCACACATATTTGTTCTTCTTAAACTTCCCATTTTATCACTCATTTATTATCCTCCTTAAAAATAAAAATCCTCTCATCTCTTATTTTCAGGGACGAGAGGGTATCTCGGTGTCACCCTGATCCTCCCTATGTAAAGCTATGTTTTAATCCAGCTCTTTTCAATTTCATATAACTTACTATTCCTTTTAGTTACTTGGCTATCTAAATTATTAATATAATCTTTTAAATTTTTATAATTTGGCAATCTAAATAATATATCTAGCTTTTTATCATATATCTTACTTACAGCACCCATCCCAATCCCAATAATTGTTTCTTTTTCTTCCATAATAGAAATATTATAATTACAAATATTATCTTTAGATGAGTAGCCAACATTTTCAAAATTCCCTAAAATATTTTTTTGCCTATATATATAGTAAGGTTTAAGATTCATATCCTCGGCAGCCATTTTAGATGTTTTTATCATCTCATTCAGACTATCATAATTTTCAAGAAGATACTTGTAGTTATTATTCATATACTCTGAACCCTTCTTTATTGATAATACATGAACTGTAAAATTTTCAGGGTTTAGTTTCTTTATTTCATTGATTGTATTATTTAAGTGATAAATATTTTCTCCAGGCAACCCTAGAATAATGTCCATATTGATAATTTTTATCCCAATCTCTTTGGCTTGCTTAAAGCAATTTATCGTGTCTTGTACTGAATGAGACCTCTTAATTCGTTTCAGTGTTTCATCGTTCATTGTCTGAGGATTAATACTAATTCTATCAATATCATATTTTTTAAATAGTTCTAAATACTCATAATTCAAAGTATCTGGTCTGCCAGCTTCAACGCTAAATTCATTTATACCAGGATACTTAGTCTTTATTTCGTATATTAATCTTTCCATTGAACTAAGGCTTAAAGAAGTTGGAGTACCACCTCCAATATATACGGAGTTAATCTTCCAATTTGTCATTTTTTGTCTTGATAATTCTAGTTCTTTCAGTATTATATCAACATACTTATCTATTTCACTAGAATATTCTATAGCAGGGAGTGAAGGAAATGTACAATATGAACATCTACTCGGACAAAATGGAATATTAATATAGAGACTATAGCTATTTTTCTTAATATTAACTACTACTTCTCTTTGTCTTTTAGCAATTCTAATTAACAACTCAGCTTTTTCATCACTAATTAAATATCCACTAGTCAGTATCCTAAAAATTTCATCAGTATTAATACTTAAATCTATAAGTTTATGCACAATTTTAGTAGGTCTAATACCAGTTAAAATACCCCAAGGTAGCGTTATTCCAGATTCTATTTCATAAAGCTGACACAAAATTTGTTTTCCAATAATTCTACTTGTAGATGTTTTATCTCTATAAATATTCAAAATGTCTAGTTCAATTTCTTTTGAGATACTATTATTTAAATCATTTACTAGTATACCCTTATATGAAAATTCTTTTTTAAAAAGTTCTAGTACTAACCTTGAATTATTAGGACTCTTTTTATCTGAAATAACTATTTCTTCACTATTATAAAAAGCATGTGTTAGTTCATAAATTTCATGTTCACTTAAAATACGGTCATAATCTATAATTGATATCATTTAAATTACATCTTTCTTAAGAAAGGATTTGTTAGTTTCTCTTTTTTAAGAGTACTTTGTCCTCCATGTCCAGGATATATAATAGTATCTTCAGGTAGTTGTAATAACTTATTCTTAATACCTCGCATCAAGGTATCATAGTCGCCTCCATATAAATCAGTTCTTCCTATAGAACCTTCAAATAAGGTATCTCCTGTAATTAAAAGGCCTGGGGAATATAAACATATACCACCTTTTGTGTGCCCTGGAGTATGAATTACTTTTAAATATTCATCACCAAATTCTATACTTTCACCATCTTTTAAAAGTATATCGGGCTCAAAACTTATTGCACCCATTGCCATATTCCCAGAAAGGTTTAAGGCGTGATCTTTTACCATTTCCATATCAGCTTTATGAATCATCACAGGTACATCAAAATGTTTTTTTACCGCAATAACAGCACCAATATGATCCCCATGACCATGTGTAAGGACAATATATTTTACACGTAATTCCTTTTTATTTATTTCTTTGATTATTGATTCATAATCTCCACCTGGATCAACAATTACTGCTTCTCTAGTTACACCTTCAGTATATATTATATAACAGTTAGCAGCATAGATACCAGCTTGTATTCTCTTTATTTTCATTTTACCCTCCTAAAACGCCTTCTTGCTATCTATTAGAATTGTAACTGGTCCATCATTTATATATTCAACTTCCATATGTGCTCCAAACTCTCCGGTTTGGACCTTGATACCTGATTCTTTTACTTTTTCTACAAATTTCATATAATAATCGTTACCAATATTTGGATGCGCTGAATCAGTAAAACTAGGGCGCTTTCCTTTTCTCACATCTCCATACAATGTAAATTGAGAAATAACTAATATTTCACCGTTTATATCTGATATAGACAGATTCATTTTTTCATTATTATCCTCAAATATTCTTAAACCTATGACTTTTTTTACTAAATAATCTATATCAGAAGAATCATCTTCTTTTCCTATTCCTAAATAAACCAAAAGTCCCTTTTTAATATTACCTATTATTTTATTATCAACTCTAACGTCAGCTCTATTTACTCTTTGAACTACTGCACGCATTGATTACCTCCTAAACAGTTACTCTGTATACATCAAATACATTTCCAATTCTTTTAACTTTTTTCATCAGTTCATGTAATTGTTCTTTATCATGTATTTCAAGTGTCATCTTAATTAAAACCATTTTATCCTTACCAGTTTTTGCATTTAATGAAACTAGCCCTATATCTGCATCATTTATTTTTAATGCAAGTTCTGCAAGTAATCCTGGTCTATCTAAACCTCTTACTTCAATTTCCGTTTGATATGATGATTTTTTTTCAATATCCCACTCAACATCTATAAGTCTTTCTTCTTCCCCTCTGTCAACTGACAAATTTGGACAATCAGCTCTATGAATTGATACGCCTCTTCCTCTAGTTATAAAGCCAACAATATCATCACCTGGAACAGGGTTACAACACTTAGAAAATCTTACTTTTATATTATCAATACCTTTAACCATTATACCTTGAGTATGTTTTGGTTTAGCTTTGTTTGTAGTTCTTTGTATGTTTTGCTCTATTATTTCTTTTTCATCCGGTTTAAAATGTTCACTATAGAGTTCTTTTAGTTTATTTAAAACTTGATTTATAGTAATACTCCCATAGCCAACTGAGGCATACAAGTCCTCAACAGAGTTTATACTAACTTTCGTAGCTATGTTTTTAAGCCAATCTTCTCTTATTATTTCTGAAGGTTTATAGCCTAATCTTCTAATTTCTTTTTCTAGGCTATCTTTACCTCTTTGAATATTATTATCTCTATCTTTAAGTTTAAAGAACTGTTTAATTTTTGTTTTAGCTTGGCTGCTTTTTACAATTTTCAACCAATCACGACTAGGCCCAGAACTATTTGAACTAGTAATAATATCAACTATATTTCCATTTTTAAGTTTATGGTTAAGTGGAACTATTCTATTATCTACTTTAGCACCAACACATTTATTACCAACATCAGTATGAACTCTATATGCAAAATCTATTGGATTTGAACCATCCGGCAAATTGATAACATCTCCCTTTGGTGTAAATACGAAAACTTCATCAGTAAAAAAGTCGATTTTTAATGCTTCCATAAATTCTTTAGGATCATTCATATCGTTTTGCCATTCCATAAGCTGTCTTAACCAAGTTAATTTATCATCAAAATTCGTAGTTTTTGAGTAGCCTTCTTTGTACTTCCAATGTGCAGCAATACCATATTCGGCAGTTTTATGCATATCATAAGTTTTAATCTGAACTTCAAATATTTCGCCTTTGTTACCCATAACCGTAGTGTGTAGTGATTGATACATATTTGCTTTTGGCATAGCTATATAATCTTTAAATCTGCCTGGTAATGGTTTCCATAACGTATGAACAATACCTAGTGCTCCATAGCAATCTTTTATATTATCAACTAAGATTCTTACAGCGGTAAGATCATAAATTTGATCAAAGGCCTTTCCCTGATACATCATCTTTTTATATATGCTGTAGAAATTTTTCGGTCTTCCACTTATTTCAGATTTTATTCCCATTTCATTAAGTTTTTCATACAGTGTAGCTATAATCTCTTTTATATAAGCTTCTCTTTCAAGTCTCCTTTTCGAAACTTTTTCGACTAAATCATAATAATTTTCAGGATCCAAGTATCTTAATGACAAATCTTCAAGTTCCCATTTAATTTTTGATATTCCCAACCTATGAGCTATAGGTGCATAAATTTCTATTGTCTCAAGTGCTTTCTCTTTTTTCTTCTCATCAGTCATATACTCTAAGGTTCTCATATTATGAAGTCTATCCGCTAATTTAACGATGACCACTCTTATATCCTTTGCCATCGCAATAACCATTTTTCTTAAATTTTCAGCTTGGTTTTCCTGTTTAGTTTTATATTGTAACTTTTTCAACTTAGTTACGCCATCTACTAAATCAGCTATTTCTTCTCCAAATTCTTCTTTTATTGTTTCATAAGATATATTTGTATCTTCAATAACATCGTGCAATAATCCTGCAATTATTGTTGCTGTATCCATATTTAAATCAGCGAGAAGAAGAGCAACTTGAAATGGATGAACAAAATATTTCTCACCCGAGTTTCTAACTTGTGTTGCGTGTGCAGACTCAGCAAAATTATATGCTTTAATTATCAACTGCATATCTGCTTGTGGGTTATATTGTTCAATTCTTAACAATAAATTTTCTAACATTTCAACACCTTCTTGTCAATGCTTCAGTAGTCTATAATCGTCTATTACAAATTGTATTGTCTTATTCCCCATGTACTCATTTATTGACGGGGAATATAGTATATCCATTTTAACTGTATTATCTAATCCAGCAAATAATTTTTCTTTTTCTTCAATACCATAAACTATTTCTATATTAGTTACCCATTTTTCTATATTTCTAAATATTATAGCTTCTTTGTTTTCTCCATCATCTTTATCAAATATTAATTTTAACACATTTCTATTCTTTCCTAATAATGAAGCTCTCTTTATATTTGCCATTTTATCTCCAAATAATGGTTTAGGATTGCCTTTTCCAAAAGGCTGGAGTCTCTCAATTTCAGTAATAAAGCTTTCATTTATACTTTGTATAGGATATGACATATCAATATATGTTTTGGGGTCTAAATCATCATCAGTCAAAGTACAATTCTTATTCAATTGCTTCCTCAGTTCTTCTATATTTTGTTCTAATAGGCTCATTCCAGCAGCCATAGGATGTCCACCATATTTAGTTAATAGATTACTACATTTTGTAAGCTCTTCATAAATATCATAGGCTTCAATAGACCTAGCTGAACCTTTTACACCATCTGAGACTCTGGTTAAAACTATTGTAGGTTTATTATACTTCTCTTTTAATCTTCCTGCAATAATTCCTGCTATACTTTCATGTAAATCAGGATAAAAAGCTACTAATACTTTGTCTTTTGAATAATATGTTTTGATTAATCCATCTATTGCATCCACACCATCTGCAGTGAGTCTTTTTCTTTCATCATTTAAATTCTTTAAAGATTCTGCAATTTTTATTGATTTTTTATAATCCTGTTCTAATAATAAAGAGAGTCCCAATATAGCACTATCAAGCCTCCCTGATGCATTAAAACAAGGTCCTAATATAAAACCTACATGATAAACTCCTATTTTCTTATCTGTTAGTCCATTTACCTCTATTAATAAATTTAAACCTATATTTTGAGTGCTTTTTAATCTTTTAAGCCCTTCCACTACAATTGTCCTATTCTCTCCCTTTAAGTCTACTACATCACAAATTGTTGCTATGGCCACAAACTCGAGTAAATCTTGGTGATTAAAATTAGATTTATATTCGAGTAATAGATTTTGAGCTAATTTATAAGCTACAGCAGCACCACATAAATCTTTAAATGGATAGGTGCATGACTTTTTCTTTGGATTAATAATAACATCGGCATCAGGAAGCGAGTATTCTAAGTTGTCTTTTACTCTAACATAGGGTATTTCATGATGATCAGTTATAATAACTGTCATATCCATTTTTTTTGCGGTTTTTATAGGTTCAAATGCAGATATTCCATTATCACATGTAATAATGGTATCAATCCCTTGAGCTTTTGCATTTAAAACTATATGATTATTAATTCCATATCCATCTAAAACCCTATCTGGTATGACATAATCTACGTCTGCTCCTATCAAATTTAATGTAGTATATAGAATATAAACTGACATTATTCCATCAACATCAAAATCTCCAACAATTCGTATTTTCAAATTTTTATCAATTTTAGTTTTAATAATACTTGTTGCAAGATTTACATCATCCATTAAAATTGGAGAATGCATCTCATCAATATCTGGATTTAAAAATTCTTTTATTTCATTGCTATCATAGATATCTCTATTAATTAATAATTTAGCTAATACTTTAGAAATATTATTCTCTGATGCAATCTTATTAATATCCGCTTTTTTGTTTTTAATAAACCAGTTAGTCAAATAATCACTCCAATTATAAAAATGGTAAAACTTAGATATTATCTAAATTCTACCATTTAATAAGCTTAATTGCTAGGTAAATCATCGTTTACCGGCTCATCTATGCTTTTATTCGAATTTCTTGCATAAAGCATGCTTAGCTGAGTTTCTTTATCCCCAATTCTCAATTTTAATTCATCTACTTCATTCTGAAGATTAGTATTTTTAGTCGTAAGCTCTTTAATATCCTTCTTTAAAGACATTTGTCTAATCAACCCAAATAGACTAGCTATCAATGCGCCTAATAAAACGCAAATAAAAATAACTATTGCTTGTGATAGCATTATTTCAGTAAACACAAAATCAATTGCTACAACTTCGCTATTACTTAATGCAAATATTCCAATTATAACTGCTAGTATAAGTATAATTACAAAACCTTTTTGCATTGTAATCCCCCCAACTTTTTTTAATTAGTTTTACCCTTTTTAAGACTAAACCATACAGGAGTAGCAATAAATAATGAAGAATAAGTTCCTGAAATCATTCCTAAAAGAAGTGGTAATGCCAGAACTTTAATATCTTCTACACCTAGGAAATACAAAGATGATACAGCAATTATAGTTGTAAGCGTAGTGTTAACAGTTCTTCTTAAACTTAGTGCTACACTCCCATCAATTATATTTTCAAGTGTTGCTCTTTGATTTAGTTTAAGTTCTTCTCTTATTCTGTCAAATATTACGATAGTGTCATTTATTGAATATCCAACAATTGTTAAGATTGCAGCAATAAAAGAACTATTGACAGGTAATCTAAGCACTGAATAAATAGCAAGTGTAACTAGTACATCGTGGATAAGTGCAACTATTGCAGCCACCCCAAATTTAAACTGGAATCTAAAAGATATATATGCTAGCATTAATCCTGCTGCAATTAAAACAGATAAAACAGCTCTCCCTTGAATTTCTTTTCCCATCAGTGGTCCAAACTTTTGAGTTTGAAAGTTATTGTCATCCATCTCGTATTTTGCTACAAAACTATTAACAATAGTCGAAATTTCTTCATTAGATAAATCTAGAGTACTTTTTATTATTAATTCTTGTTTATCAGCCCCTGCATAAATTATGCTTGCATTTTTATCAAATGGATCCATAAATTCCCTTGCATCTTCTAATTCGACAAACTCTCCAACATTCAATTGAATTAATGTTCCTCCCGTAAAATCAATACCGTAGTTCAAACCTTTTACAAAAAACATAACTAGCCCAAGAACAATAATTGAAATTGATAGGAGGTAAGTGTATTTTTTATTTTTTATTACTTTCATAGTTCATCCTCCTCCTAAGCGCCATATAGTTTAGTATTCTTGCTACCAGTTACATTAGCCATTAATATTAATACATATTTTGTAAAGAAAACAGCGGTCAATATTGAAGTTACAATACCAATTATTAAAGTAACTCCAAATCCTTTAATAGGACCTAACCCAAAAGAATATAGAACAACACCTGCAATTAGAGTCGTTAGATTAGCATCCATTATTGAAGTCAATGCCCTTTTAAAGCCTCTATCAATTGCTACTCTTAAAGTCTTATCTGCTTTTAGTTCTTCTCTTATTCTTTCGTAAATAAGAACATTTGCATCAACTGCCATTCCTATCGAAAGCACTAAACCAGCAATTCCCGGCAATGTCAATTTTACGTCTATTCCAATCATTACTGCTATAACTATAGATACATATACAGCAAGAGCCATAGAGGCCACAACTCCAGGTATTTTATATACTAATATCATAAATGAAAATATTAATGCAAGTGCAACTATCCCTGCTAAAATACTTCTATTATAAGCTTCAAGTCCTAATGTAGGGCCAATTACTGATGTTTGCAATTCAATCATTTCTACAGGTAAAGCACCTGCTCTGATTAGAGTGGTCAAATTATTTGCTTCCTCTAATTCAAAATCTCCTGAAATTACTGGTCTTCCATCAGCTATTGGGTCAATAACAACTGGACTTGAAATTACTTCACCATCTAATACTATATACATTATTCTATCAACTGTTTCAGTTTCTTGAGAAAGCTCAGAAGTAGCAGTATAAAAAGCAGTAGTACCTTCACTATCTAACACTAAAGATACAACAGGTTCTTGTATACCCATATCACCTTCTTGGAAAATAACAGTCGTATCAGATACATTCTTTCCTGTTATGACTACTTCCCCATCTGGTTTTACAAACTGTAGTAATGCCGTTTTACCAATTAATTCAATTGCTTCTTGGGGATCGCTTAAACCAGCTAATTCTATTCTGATTCTTTTATCGCCTTCTATTGCTATATTAGGTTCAGATACTCCCAATCCATCAACTCTTTTAGAAATTATTGCTTTTGTCTCTTCCATCATCTGTCTTAATTCAGTACCAGTAGCATCAGTATTTGCTTCTAATACTACATATACTCCACCCGCCAAATCCAGGCCTAAATCAATAGAGTCTTTTGCACTTTCGTATTTAGTTCCACCAATCTCTACTCCATTTGCACCAAAGTAGCCAGCTCCAATTAAAACTACTACTATTAAGAGCAGGATCATTATACTTTTATTCTTCATCTCCAACCTCCTCATCATTTAAATTGGCTAAGACCGAGATCGCACATTCTATCCGCTTCTTCTCCATTTCACAACCAAGCTTAAATGGTTTATTAATATCACCGTTTGAGTAATGGGCATTTGCATGACATCCTCCACTACAATAGAACTTTGCCCAGCAGCTTTTACAATCGTCTTTTGTAAATACATTTGTTGCTTTAAATTTATCTCTTAATTTTGTATTTTCTATTCCTGTTTCTACACTCCCAAGCTTAAATTCTTCTTCACCAACAAATTGATGACAAGGATAAAAATCACCTTCAGGAGTTACAGCCAAATACTCACTACCTGCACCACATCCAACAGATCTTTTAATTATACAAGGACCTTGTTCAAGGTCTATCATAAAATGAAAAAACAAAAAATCTGGATCCGTTAGCTTTAATTTTATATATTCTTTTGAAAAATTCTCATATTCCTTTAATATATCTTCTAAATGTTCTTCTCTTAAAGCGTAGTCTTCTGTTTCTGGAGTAACAACAGGCTCAATTGAAATCTTTTTAAAGCCTTGCTCCAGAAAGTGCATAGCATCTTTACCAAAGTCAATATTCTTATTTGTAAAGGTTCCTCTTACATAGTAATCCTTATCTTTCCGAAGTTCTACCATTTTTTTTATATTTGGAAGAATAATATCATAACTTCCACCTTCATTTATAGTCATCCTCATATTATCATTTACTGATTTTCTTCCATCAAGACTAAGAACTACATTTTCCATATGTTCATTTATAAATTCCATTTTTTCTTCATCTAATAAAACTCCATTTGTAGTAATTGTAAAACGAAATCTCTTATTATGCTCCTTTTCTATTTTCCTACCGTAAAAAACCAAGTTTTTTACAACATCAAAATTCATAAGTGGCTCGCCACCAAAAAAATCTACTTCTAGATTTCTCCTATTCCCAGAATTCTTTACTAAATAATCTAAAGCTTTTACGCCAACTTCATAGCTCATTAAGCTTCGTGCCCCTTTAAAATTTCCTTGAGACGCAAAGCAATACTTACATTTCAAATTACAATCATGAGCAATATGTAAACACATTGCTTTAACAATATTATCAGCATTATAATTTTCAATATTCAATCCAACTTCTTCAGAAAATAATAATCCAGATTGGATTAAGAAGCTTATTTCATCATATGCTTGTTCTATTTCATTTTCCTTATAATCTAAACTGAATTTTTCTAAAACTTCTTGTTTGTTGTCTTTATTATAAATCTCAAGTATATTATAAACTAATTTATCTATTACATGAACTGAACCACTGTTCACATCTAGTACTATATATTTATTATTCAAATGAAATTTATGTATTAAACTATCATTCATAAATTTTCCTCCCTAAATTGACTCAAATAAAAAGCAGTGGATAAACCACTACCCTTTACCAAACTACTATTTTTCACATTTTTGATTTCCAACTGTACAAGATGTTTTACAAGCTGATTGACATGATGTTTGACACTCTCCACATCCGCCTGTTGCTAAAGTATCTTTAAGCTTCTTTTTAGTTAATGTTTTTATGTACTTCATTTTATGCCTCCTAATCTTCAAAAAGATTTTTAATGTTGATATTATAACATATAAAACTAAAATAACAAAGAATTTTTATAATATGCAAGTAAGAAAACCCCTTACTAGGAGTTTTCTATTAATCATCTAGATATTTTTAGCTCCGCCATGTACTACTGATCCAACAGCCCATCTAGTAACTTCCAATTTTGTTTTAGCACTACCACTTTCAATAGACAATACATCTTCTTTAACTACTACTATTTTCCCATAAATTCCACCAATAGTAACTACTTCATCTCCTACTTTTAGACTACTTCTCATTTCCTTAATATCTTTCTCTTTTTTTCTTTGAGGTCTTATAGCGAAAAAATAAAAAATCACCAATAAACCTATAGGAAGAATAAACGCTTGTAACTGCTCCATTAAATAATCACTCCTTTTCTATAATATATTATACAGCATTTTTATAAAAAAACATCACTAATCTTGAATATAACCATAATTTTTATAAAATTCTTCTTTATACTCTAATAAATTATCAAATTTTATAGCATTTCTTATGTTTTCCATTGTTTTAATTAAGAATCTTAGATTATGAATTGTAGTAAGTCTTAATCCTAATATTTCATTAACATTAAAAAGATGTCTAATATATGCTTTTGAAAAATTTTTACAAGCATAACAATCGCAATCTGGGTCTAATGGAGTAAAGTCTTTTGCATATTTAGCATTTTTTATTACTACTTTACCTTTTGATGTCATAGCAGTACCATTACGTGCTATTCTTGTAGGAAGTACACAATCTGCCATATCTATACCTCGGATTACCGATTCAAAAAGATAATCAGGACTACCAACACCCATTAGATATCTTGGTTTATCTTTTGGAAGCAATGGTGTTGTATAATCTAGCACATTACACATTGTTTCCATAGGTTCACCTACACTTAATCCACCTATTGCGTACCCACTAAAACCAATATCTATTAAATCTTTAACACTTTGTTCTCTTAAATCTCTATACATTCCACCTTGAACAATCCCAAATAATCCTTGTTGCTCCCAATCATTATGATAATCCTTACATCTTTTTGCCCATCTCGTAGTTCTTTCCATAGATTTTTTTGTATATTCGTACTCTGCAGGGTATGAAACACACTCATCAAAACACATCATAATATCAGAACCCAAAGAATTTTGTATTTCAATCGATTTTTCTGGACTAATAAAGTGCTTTGATCCATCTATATGTGATCTAAACTCAACCCCTTCTTCTCTAATAGTCCTTAAATCTCCTAAGCTAAATACTTGAAATCCACCACTATCAGTTAGTATAGGCCCATCCCAATTCATAAACTTATGTAAACCTCCAGCTTCTTCTACTAGTTTATGTCCAGGCTTTAAATACAAATGATAAGTATTTGATAGAATAATTTGCGCTCCCAAATCCTTAACTTCATCGGGTGTCATTGCCTTTACAGTAGCTCTTGTACCAACAGGCATAAATATTGGCGTATCGATTACCCCATGAGGTGTTGTTATTTTACCTAGTCTTGCATTTGTGTCTGATGATTCCTTAATTAATTCATATTTAATTGCCATTGTTTCCTCCTAGGTTACTTTATAAACATAGAATCTCCAAAACTAAAAAATCTATAGTTCTTATCTATTGCTTCATTATATGCTCTCATGATAAATTCTTTCGTTGCTAATGCACTTACTAACATAAGTAAAGTTGATTCAGGTAGATGAAAATTAGTTATTAATGCATCTACAATTTTGAATTTATAACCTGGATAAATAAATATATCAGTCCAACCTGAGCTTTCTTTAACTCTTCCATCATCATCTGCAATTGTTTCTAGTGTTCTCGTTGTAGTAGTGCCAACACAAATAATCCTGCCGCCAGCTTCTTTTGTTTTGTTTATTTCAGATGCAGATTCTTTACTTAAACTAAAATATTCTGAATGCATAATGTGCTTTTCCACATCATCAACTTTAACCGGCCTAAAAGTGCCTAGACCTACATGCAATGTAAGTTTTATTACTTTAACACCTTTGTCTTCAATTTTTTTCAAGAGTTCTTTATCAAAATGAAGGCCGGCGGTTGGCGCTGCAGCTGATCCAAGTACTCTTGAATAAACAGTTTGATATCGTTCCTTGTCTTCAAGTTTTTCAGTTATATAAGGAGGCAATGGCATTTCACCAAGTTTGTCTATTATTTCCATAAATATCCCTTTGTATTTAAACTCTATAAATCTGGTTCCATCTTCACTTATCTTTTTCACTTTAGCATTTAAGAGTCCTTCACCAAATTCAATATTTACGCCTTCCTTCATTTTTTTACCTGGTCTTACTAAACATTCCCAAAGATCATCTTTAACTTGTTTTAATAAAAGTACTTCTATTTTTTCTTGCTTATTCACTCTATTGCCAAATAATCTAGCAGGAATTACTCTTGAATCATTTACTATTATTGCATCATTAGAATTTAGTTCATCAACAATTTCTGTAAAATTTTTATGAGTAATTGTATTCTTTTCTCTATCCAAGATTAATAGTTTGGAACTTGTTCTATTATCAATTGGTTTTTGTGCAATTAATCTATCAGGTAATTCATATTTAAAATCATTTGTTCGCATTTTCTACTTCCTTATCAATTTATTTTTGTTATCTCTACATCTGAATAATAATACTTTAGAATATCAATATAGTCAAATCCTTGCTTAGCCATTTCAATAGCTCCATATTGACTCATACCAACGCCATGACCATATCCTTGCCCTGATACAACTATATTATTAGTACTATCATGATTAACTGAATTATTCTCTACTGTTCTAATTTCACTATCTCCATCTATTATGGAATAAATAGTATTACTCCTAGTTAATACATCCTGAGCACTAAGTATTTGGATTTCAGTCAATTTAGTTACTGCTTGGCTCCCTTTAACATAAATTTCTTTATAGTCTATTGGATCCAAACCATCTATTTTAAACAATGTACTCTTTATTTTAGTTGTTCCTATTAGACTTCTAAATTTTTCACCAGTAAGAATTAGTCTTTCATTATTTTCATTTATACAAATTTCTTTTACTCTACCAGACATATAAATGTCCACAATACTTATGTCATTTATTTCGTCAATTTCATAACCACTATCGTTTAATATATCTGAAAATAGTTCTTTGTCAATCTCTACAGTCCAAAAACTATTTATTGTATTTAAAGAATATGGATCTTCTTTTCCTTTAAGATAATTTAGTTTGTTTCCCCAAATATTTTCACTACTTTCAGTAAATCCACCAGAAGATGAATGGAAAACGGTATTAGCAATTGAACCATTAAATTTCACTACAATATCTGAAGTATCTATGATAGCATCATCAGTATGTATATTTTCATCAGAAAACCCTCCATAAACTTGGCAATGTGTAGTATCACATAAATTATAACCCTCTTTAGAATGTTTCGTTAGTGTTGAATAAGCATAACTTCTAGCCGCAACTGCCTGTGCCTTTAAAGCTTCATTAGGACTTAGAGAAGGTATTTCTCTTGGGACTACGCCCCTAAGATACTGCTCTATATCTATGTGATTTATAACTTTTAAACCCGTGTTATCTTCAATAAAGGTAATCAATCCTCTATATTCTTTTTCCCCCACCTTTAAATGAGATTCATAATCTTGTCTAGGTCCAATTAAAACACTGCCATTTGATGGAATTGATGTGATATATTTATTTTCTGAATTATATATATCTATTTTATCATTTACTCCAAATGTCTTACCTACATAAATTTTATTTCCATCAAAAACTAAAAGTTCATTGTCTAAGTCATTTCTTTGAAATAAGGCCAAATTAGTGTCAGAATAGATATTTAATCTCTCAAATTCCTCATATGTTTTTCCAATTTTAACATCAATAAATGTAGTATCTGAACTAGCAAAAACCATATTAGGAATAGTCACTATTAACAATAAAAATAGTATTAGTTTCTTCATGTCAGTATTTTCCCACCTTCTATCATTCATTTTTATATGGTATATTAAAATGTTTATATGCTTTTTCATTAACCATTCGTCCTCTTGGTGTTCTATTTATAAATCCAATTTGAAGTAAGAATGGTTCATATACATCCTCAATTGTAGTTCTTTCTTCTCCTGTCGCCGCAGCAATAGTATCAACTCCCACGGGGCCTCCTCGAAAATTCTCAATCATTGTTAAAATAATCTTTCTGTCTGTTGCATCTAAGCCTAGTTCATCTACCTCTAATATTTTAAGACCTTTTTTTGCAATACTTTCAGTTATAATACCATTCTCGACAACTTGAGCATAATCTCTAACTCTCTTTAAAAGTCGATTTGCTATTCTAGGAGTACCTCTAGATCTCTTTGCTATTTCATAAGCACCCATAGGATCAATGTCAACATTTAAAATTCTAGACGATCTCGTAACAATTTCTTTTAGACTATTTATATCATATAAATCTAAGTTTAACATAACTCCAAATCTATCCCTTAATGGTGAAGTTAATAGGCCAGCTCTTGTTGTTGCACCTATTAAAGTAAATTTAGATAAATCCAATCTAACTGATCTAGCAGAAGGACCCTTCCCAATAATTATATCCAATGCAAAATCTTCCATTGCAGGATAAAGTATTTCCTCAACAGTTCTATTAATCCTGTGTATTTCATCAATAAAAAGTACATCATCATCAGAAAGATTAGTTAATATACTGGCTAAATCGCCTGGTCTTTCTATTGCTGGGCCTGAAGTTACTCTTATATTAACTCCTAACTCGTTAGCTATAATATTTGCTAAAGTAGTTTTCCCAAGTCCAGGAGGACCAAATAAAAGTACATGATCTAAGGATTCGCTCCTTCCCTTAGCAGCTTGAATAAAAATTTTAAGCTTTTCTTTAACTTTTTCCTGACCAATATACTCAGTAAGCCATTTTGGACGAAGTGTTGCTTCATTTTCAAATTCATCATTATTTAGTTGTCTTGCTACAATTCTATCTTTAAAATCTTCCATTAAGCTTTCCCCTCTATCTTGAAAGTTTCATTAGCCCTAGTTTTATTATTTGCTGTATACTTGAATCCTCTAAATTAATTCCTATAAAAGCTTTTTCTACTTCATATCTACTATAACCTAAAGATATTAACGCTTGTATCGCTTCTTCGTAACTATTTGGTAATTCTTCATCTATATCATCTTGTATTCTAAACATACCTTCAATTTTATCTTTTAATTCTAAAACCATTCGTTCAGCTGTTTTTTTACCTACTCCAGGACTTTTGCACAAAGTAAAAGTATCCTTTGTCATTATTGCTTTTTCAATTTGATAAGGTCTTAGAACGGACAATATCCCACAAGCTACTTTGGGACCTATTTTAGACACATTTAACAACAATTTAAACATATTTACTTCATCTTCACTATTAAATCCATATAAAAACAAACCATCTTCTCTTACAATTAAATTTGTGTGTATATAAATGTTTTCTTCTTTAGATAAACTTGCTAAAGTAAAAGTAGATGTATTAATCTTATAACCCATCCCATTGTTTTCTAAATAAAAAAAATCATTTCCTAAATATGTAACTTTCCCAATTATATAATCAATCATATTTTTCCACCTTTATCTCATTTTAAATGAATCCTTAAATTTCAAAGAACTTCCATGACAAATTGCCACTGCTAAGGCATCTGCGGCATCATCTGGCTTTGGTATTTCTTTTAGGTTGAGTAGAAGTTTAACCATTTCTTGAACTTGATGTTTTTCAGCTCTACCATAACCAACTACAGCTTGTTTAATTTGTAGCGGAGTATATTCATACACTTCTAAATCCATCATTTGCCCTGCTAAAACTTCAATTCCACGTGCATGCGCAACCATTATGGCCGTTTTGACATTCTTATTAAAAAACAGTTCTTCAATCGCTAAGTCTTCAGGGCTGTAAAACTTAATAATATCTATCATCTGATTATAGATAATCTGTAATCTCTTTGGGAAGTCAGTATCTGGTGTTGTTTGTATAGTCCCATATTCTAGAATACTTAACTTATTTCCTAAGC
Organism: Gudongella sp.; assembly: GCA_034006985.1. Classification (GTDB taxonomy): domain Bacteria; phylum Bacillota; class Clostridia; order Tissierellales; family Tissierellaceae; genus Gudongella. The sequence continues at coordinate 4,357 of JAVERT010000028.1, read as the reverse complement.
TTTCAATAAGCCCATAGCCTACTGTTGCTATTCCAGGATCTATTCCTAATATTATCATCTAATACCTCATTTCTCAATGTTTCTACAGTACATTGTACCATATTTTATAATTATTACTAAGAAGAAAATAAAAGCCCTCCGCTTAGTTTCCATTCGGAGGGAGTATATAATAATATAATTACTTGTATCTCTTTAATACTCTATCATTGAGCCCATTCCAATATGCATCTTTGTATAATCTCATTCCATTTCTAGAAATAATCTTATTTACCTCATTATAAAGAAGAGTTAAGTCATCGTTTGTCAAAAAGGTATCATCTTCAGAAATAATGGTAAAACTTGATTCATAATCTATCGTTAATTGCTTGTCTAAATATTTATTAAGGCTAAACACCTTAGTTTTTATTACATTCTCAAAATATTCGTTTATTAAATCTTGAAGTCTATTACTTGCATTTTCTTTTTGGTTTAGTTTATTAAATAATTTTTCTTTCAATTTTAATATTTCATCTGAATTAGATTCAAAATGAAATAAATATTTGCGATAATATAATTCATTCACAGAATATGATTTTACAGTTATTTTTTCAAGATCATTTGCTTCCTTTATATTTACATAGCCATCCTTATATCCTTCAAGATACAAAAGTAATTCTAACCGATTAATATCCTCATGAACTAATTCGCCTAAGTTTAAAGCAATTAATTGATTTCCTCGCCTGTCTTTCAAAAACCTAGTAATGTGATTTCTTAAAAATTTAATTGACACGTATTTAGGGAAGATATTTCTGATATTATCCTCTATATCATATAAATTTAAGAGCATATGTATGCTATTTAAATCATTCTTAAATAAAAAATTGTGCTTTAAACCTTCATAAAGGTCATAAAAAGTGTCATTAATTAAAGCCATAAATAGCATTCACCCCTCTTAACTAAAACTACTAAAATATTTGTAGCGGTATTAACTATTATACTACAAACTACACTTGTTTTGTTTAATAAAATTAGATACGTTTATTACAAAATCTTAACAATAAAAAAGGAAGCCAATTTATGACTTCCCTAAATCCTACAACAAGGTTATTCCTAAGTCTTCACATTTTTTAATCTCTTCTTCAGACCAAACTGATGCTTGAACTTGCCCAATATGTTTAGCTTGAAGGAAAAACATACAAATTCTTGATTGGCCAATACCTCCACCAATTGTATATGGAAGCTCTTTATTTATCAGTTTTTTATGAAAATCTAACTCTAATTTTTCAGTTGTACCAGTAATTTCTAATTGTCTAACTAAAGACTCTTCATCTACTCTTATACCCATACTTGAAAGTTCAATTGATTCATCTAAAACAGGATTCCAAAATATAATATCTCCATTTAGTTCCCAATCATCATAATCAGGTGCTCTTAAATCATGAATAACGCCAGATTTTAACTTGCCACCGATTTGATATATGAATACAGCACCATGCTCTTTTGCTATAAGATTTTCTCTTTCCCTTGAAGTTTCATCCGGCCATCTATCTTCTAATTCTTGAGTACTAATAAAAAATATGTCCTTTGGTAATTTTTTAAATAATCTAGTAGGATATAGATCATTAATATATACCTCTGTAGCTTTAAAAGCTTCAAAAATTGATTCAACAATTTCTCTTAAAAACTCAAGTTTCCTATTTTCTTTTATTATAACTCTTTCCCAATCCCATTGGTCTACATATATAGAGTGTAAGCTATCAACATATTCATCTGGTCTTATCGCATTCATGTCTGTATATATTCCTTCACCCTCTTCAAATTCGTACCATTTTAATGCCATTCTTTTCCATTTTGCTAGCGACTGTACTATTTCTAGTGATATCCCATATTTTCTCATTTCAAAAGCAACAGCTTTTTCAGTTCCTGAAAGATTATCATTAAGTCCTGTTTCTGGCATTAGGAAAAGTGGTGCAGAAACTCTAGTAAGATTTAAATTTTCAGCTAATTGCCTCTCAAAATAATCTTTTATTTGTTTAATACCAACTTGCGCCTCTCTAGCTGTAAAACCATTTACCATCATCATAATTTTCACTCTCCTTCTTATTTTTTGTATAAAAAAAACCTTTCATCCAAAATACAAAGGACGAAAGGTTAATTCGCGGTACCACCTTAGTTAGCTATAAGCTCACTTAATCCGTACAGATTATACAATCGATACGTTATAGCTATAACGGGCTATCCCGTCTGAGTCTACTAAAAATTTTTCGATCAGATACTCCTGGACGTTCTTCACATAAGTTTTTGTACCAGGTTCTCACCATCCCTGACTCTCTTTAACACAATACTTATATTACTCTTCCATTCAAAGTAAATATAACTTTTTATCAGTATACACGTTTAAATTACAAAAGTCAATAGAATATTATAGTTCCATGGCGAAAACTTTATGAATATCTTCAGAATAATCTCTAATAATATCTAATATAAAATAAGTTATTTTTAGATTTAAAGATAAAGCAAAGTCTAAGTCATTTTTAAAACCTGACTTTGTAGAATATTCCACTACTACTTCTTCAATATATCTTTTTATCGTTCCATGCAAACTAATTATATTATCATCATAAATATCTAAATCATCAATAGTTACAACATTTTTCTTAAAGTCATGTTTAGGTGCATAATCATTTAGTCTTGATTCATATCTAACATGCTTAACCATAGAATCAGTAAATGTCCATCTCTTAGCATGTGGTAAACAAACATAATCAGACAAATAATGTGATAAGATACCTATTTTTTTACTTAATACTTTAACTGAAATAGGATCTGTAATTTTAGATAAGTCAATAAACCTACTAACAAATATTAGTTTCATTATCTCTAAAGCTACAAAATTTATACTTTCATCCTGATAATGTCTTATAAACTTATATTTTGGTAATATATCAGGAGCAAATGAACCCCAAAGTAGTTTTTCTTTGTTCAATTTTAATCCGTATATGTCGAATACATTATCGTATATATGCCCTGCAATAATTTTATGAGTATCTGCAAATATTTTAAACACTCCCTTTATTTAGCTATCCAACTCTTTTGATAGTATAACAAATTAAAAATTATGTCAACTCGATAAGTGTTTCTTTATTTTAACATTTAGAATGAACTCATAATATTTTTTAAATATTCGTTATAAATATCATAATCCTCTTCATTGAATAACACTAAGTTAATCCTCTGTATGCTAGTTTTGACTTTCGAAAAATCTATAACAACATCTAATACTATTTTAATAGCTTCTTCGATGGGAAAACTATAAGCACCCGTGGAAATTGAAGGGAATGAAATACTAGTTAATTTGTAATCAGCAGCTAATAATAATGAATTATAGTAAGCATTGTAAAGCAACTTATCTTCTAAACCGCTATTTTCTCCATATATTGGGCCGACAGTATGTATAATATACCTGCTTGGTAAATCTCCAGCTGTAGTTATTCTGGCTTCACCTGTAGGACAACCAGAATGAACTATACACTGCTTTAATATGGAAGGCCCACCTTTTTCATGTATAGCTCCATCAACACCTCCACCACCTAGTAATGTATTATTCGCAGCATTTACAATAGTATCTACGTGCTCATCTGTTATATCACCTATTTTTATTTCTAAAATTATATTATTAATTCTCAATTTTATCTCTCCTATTCATACTAATGAATATTACTTAATTGGTCTTTTAGAACTATATTATTATACCATAATTTCAAAATAGCACCTAAATGATTTCACAAACCAATTATATAATTCCAAATAATAATATGCAAATAATGGTAAAAATAATTATCATATTTAATATTTTTATACTATTAACTAATAACTGAAAACTCCATTAAAAAATTAAAAACACTGTAATTTACAGTGTTTTAGTCTTGTGGTGTACCCGGAGGGATTCGAACCCACGACCCCTTGGTTCGTAGCCAAGTACTCTATCCAACTGAGCTACGGGTACATTTTGTATGAAATTATACTTTGTTAAAATAAATAATGAAGAAATCTCTTTCTTCATTTTAGTGGAGCGGAAGACGAGATTCGAACTCGCGACCCTCGCCTTGGCAAGGCGATACTCTACCACTGAGCCACTTCCGCGTATGTAATTATTAAATATTAATGGTGGAGGAGACTGGATTTGAACCAGTGAAAGCTCAGCTAACGGATTTACAGTCCGTCCCCTTTAGCCACTTGGGTACTCCTCCTTATAAGTGGTGCTTTTGTAATTATATGGAGCTGGCGAGAGGACTTGAACCCCCAACCTACTGATTACAAGTCAGTTGCTCTACCAATTGAGCTACGCCAGCATAAATAAATCCATATTAAAATAGCT
>JAVERT010000070.1:0-4071 GCA_034006985.1 Gudongella sp. | reverse complement strand
GTCGGTATCGGTGATGGCAGTCAGGAAACCAAAGACATCTTTCGACAGCTCTTCAGGGGTGAAGAAATCATCCAAACTGGTCAGTTTGTACTTCTTCCCATCATCGTAGTGGGGGAATTTCTTCGACCTCCTTTTAGCCATGTTCTACTGATTTTTCCAGCCGATATTTAATCAATCGTACTGCGTGCAATATGCGCATTCGTCGTCATCCTCTATTACTCTGGTTTTGACAATATTCTTCTTAGCAGGAGTCCGTCTATCCCACATGTAACTGCTGCAACAAGTCTGTCCCGATACTTTCCAGCAGGAGGATTCCTTGTCCTTGTTCTCAGATTTCTTTCTCAGACATGTCTTGCAAGATTCTTCCACAGGATACATGGCAAGATTCATCAGTGGCGGGACATCATAACTCAACTCTAATTGGATTCCTATCCTTTCGGCGCATTCGCATATCTGGTCGAATTCCTCGTTGCGGACCATCGATCCCGGTATGTTGCCCATAAGGTCGATCTTCTTCGCATCATCATGCGATATGTTCCTGCTGAACGGTCTCAGGCAGGGTGTTCCGTACATGTAATGGGCCCTCCATTTCATCATCTCCCTGGGGAGCTTGTGCCTGTAGCATTCTATCGCGAAATGCTCAAGGTCATACGATGGCCTGTACGGATGCAGATCATATCTGTCTATCATCGAGTTCGGCAGGACATCAGCAAGGTATTCTCCGGATTCCAGCTTGATATGCAGCGTCCTGTCATCGATCCAAGCCTCTTTCAGAGGTTCATACTTCCATGGACGGATCTGCTTCCCGTTCATGTAATGCCATTTGTATGGGTGAGGGTCGATGCAATCCATGACATCCCCGTTGCACTTGACCATCTTCTTCAGTCCGATGCCTCTCTGCAGCCAGATACATGCATCCCAGTCTTTGAACTGTTCTTCATAAGAACGTGAATGGTCCACCTCCAGGCATCTTAACCACGATCCTTTCCCCGAAGGCATCCTGTTCAGATCCTCGACGATGGCCTCCGCATCCATGCGATAGACGGTATTGTGTTTACCGTCGTAGTCCTCTAACCAGATGGGGTCTGAGGACACTGGTGTATCTTCGAATGCGAACATCGTCATCTGTTTCGCTGTCACCATTTCTGTCACCTCGGTAAAGGGGCCTTTCGGCCCCTAATCGGTTTCAGTATTCCTCCGGAAGGAGGATCGTGGTCGATGACCTGTCGCATTCGGTGATGACGTAGATCTTCCCGACGTCTGTCTCGTAGCTGCTGAACAGGCTGTCGGTCCAGTCTCCTTTCTTCTCGGCTTCGAGCGACTCGTCGTTCATCATCTTGTCGTCATCGCACAAGTCTCCCCAGTCGCCTTTGCAGTGCCTCTCAAGGCAGCTCTGCACGACCTCCTGGGCGTGCTCATCGGAGAACATCAGGTCCCTGATTCCACAGGTCATCACGACCGTCCCGGTCTCGAACAGGCTCATGCGATCACCTCCTTGGTGGAATCTACGGAGACATGTCCTCTCATCTCATCAGGGACCAGTATCGACTCCCTTCCGTCCTTCCACTGGAATCTGGGAAGCGTCTGCTCTTCCCCGTTCATCTCCACGATGAGTTCCATGAACGGTTTGTCGATAACTCTGAGGATATTGTCAGGCTGCCTCTCGTTCAGAGAGTAATAGGATCCGATCTTGAATCCGGTGCATCCCATCCCTTCCTCTTTTCTCTTGTTCATCTCGTAGGAGTAGTTCCAACAGACGTCGGAGATCGTCTTTCCGTGGTGCATCAGGCAGTCGATCATATCGCCTCCCAGCTGCTGGTTCTCGGGCTGTTCCTTGTCCAGATAATGAAGGAACTCGCACAGTCCGTACTCGTTCTGCTCCCATGTGGATTCATAGAATCTTCTTCCGACTATCTTCCAGTCCTTGATCAGATAGACTCCGTTGTCTCCATTGTCCATGTCAAGGCACTTGACGTCGTCAATGCCTACTGAGCATCCGTCGGCTCCCATGAAGTTCCCGATCACCTGGGCCAGTCTCGCCCACCCGTAATCGTCGTTCTCTGGTCTCCTGAAGGCTCTAAGCCTGCAGTACTCCAGGAATCCCTGAACGCTGTCGCGTCCTCCGTTCCAGTGGAGGTAGATTCCGAGTCCGGACCTCTTCTCGAAGTTCTCCTCGGTTGTGATGACGGCTCTGTTACCCATCAGATCACCCCGTTCATCTTCGCTTCCGCCATGAACATCGCGTAGTTCTCGTAGTCCGGTGTGCTCATCAGGATGTCCAGAACCTCCTTCCTGTCCGCGAACATGCCCCTGAAGGGCTCGTCCGGGCACATGATGACCGGCTTCCTCTTCGACTTCCTTACGGTCGCGACGATCGCGGGGATTCCCATCCTGTGCTCCCTGTCGGTCTTCCTGATGACCAGCCTGTATCCGGTGTACTGGTCCTGGTCGATCCTGAGGTTCTCGCTGTTCAGGACAGCGATCTGCCAATCCTGCATTCAGTCCACCTCCTCGTTGGAGTACTCGTCGCAGAATGCGGCGTAGTTCCCTCCGAAGTACTTCTCTTCGAATTCCTCGAATGCCTCCTGATAGGGGTCCATTCAGGCCACCCCCTCGTTGCATGCGAGCATGTCCTTCACAGTCAGGATCCCTAAGGCGTTCAGCCTGTAGCACATCCTTTGTGCGTATGCCCTCTTAGGGCTGGACGTCACGTGCCTCTGGAGATGGTACACAAATCCCTTCTCCTCCAGCTTCTTGATCTCTACGGCCACATGGCTCCTGGAGATCCCGATCGCCTCCGCGATGCCGTCCTGAGTGGTCTTATACGGCATCTCGTATGAGTTCCCGATTCCCAGCTGTCCGTACAGATGGATGAGAATCTGCTCCTGTCTGGTGGCCATCAGCAGCACCTCCCGAATGCGCCTTCGACGTAGTTCCCGTCCTCATCCAGCGGATAGCTGTAGGGCTCGTCGTCCTCGACCATGAAGCCGAGGTGTCCGTTCCCGCATTCGCGAATCCATGCAGCGAGGAACCCGACTCCTTTGTAATCGTGTTCGTCCAGCATCCTCTGGAGATCCCAGTGGTCCCATCCGTATTCGAGGATCTCGACGATGTCCTCGACGCGGAGCCTGTCGACGTTCACTTCTCCTTTCAAAATCCTTAAGTCGTTTGAGAAGTCGTTTCCTAAGGCGTTTATCTTGTTGTCCAGATCTTTCTTTTCATAGATCATTCGACTCAGTCCTGGGCTTACTGAAACCCGAAGGACCTGCCCGAAGACCGGCGATTATGTTATTTTCAACAGAATGTGAAAAGAACAATTTCGACGGGCTAGATTGGGGACAAGGGTGGAAGTAAAGCCAAGGCTGAGTTTCATTCCTCTGTCGACGTCTTCAGATCCGGCAGCGTCTTGGCGGAATTCACTATCTTCAGAATGAGGTCCGCGATCTCCTGTCCCTCCGGACTGAGATACAGTTTGACGGTCGCATGCTGCCGAGGATCCCTGTTCTCGATGAGAAGTCCAGCCTCCACCAGCTCATCTATCCTGACGAACTTCGTCCTCTTGTTGATATTCTCTCTGTTCTGTACATCGGACTTGCTCGCACCGGGGTGCTCCTTCACATCCAAGAGCACATATAGAGCGGATTTCCTTTCGAGCAAGCCAAGGATCTGGTTTCTGTCCATGACACTCACTTGCCGATTCTACTATTGTAATCGACAGTATAGTGAAGACTATATACGTATTAAAAACAGGGGTGTGATAACCGATTGGTTATCGGTATTTCTTCGATGCTGGTATCACATCTTATGCAAAATCGGCAGAGGTATTATATACTCCTCAATTCTTATGCTAACTTAGCAATAGAAAACACCGGGATTCACGGACCGATGCGAGTATATTGACTAATCTTGGAGGACTAAGAATGTCGGCAAATCCGTTTGGACAAAGGGTCGCTGAGCTGATGGCAGCGAAAAGCGGCTGCGTTACGGAAACAACATACAAGACGACAGAAGCAAGACTCAACAGAATCGAGCGTGAGCTTCTCAGGATGAAGGAGCAGGGGAGGATCTCCA
>JAVERT010000027.1:0-26912 GCA_034006985.1 Gudongella sp. | reverse complement strand
CAGAAAAAATTCGAGGAGGAAAATCACCATGAATACAAGCAGTGAAATCGTTGGAAAGGTAAATGCAATAGGTGAGCCAGCACCCATTATTCCGGCTATCTCGCCTTGTCCACCATTCTTCACTATCCAGACGTCAAAAAACGGGAAGGTGTATTGTCCACCCTTATCAGGGGGTTTGTCCACCATCGGCGGGTGCTTGTCCACTCGCGGATGAGGACGTCTCCTCCTTGATTTGGGCGGTTTCTTCGAGGTACTTGTCCACCTGAGTATTTAACTCAAGTTGGGGTTTCTGCCACGTCGAACGAGCCTTGTCGATCGCCATGGTGTTCTTCTGTCTGCCGTAAAACCTCTCGGTCGTCTTGGTTGACGAGTGCCCCATGAGCACGGATACGGACGAAAGTTCGAGCTCATCGTCCAGGTATCTCTGTCCGAAAGTCCTCCTGCATTCGCGGAGGTCGAACTTCACATGGGTCTCATCTTCGACCAGCTTCTTGATGCGTCTGAGGCTGTTGCCGCACATGCATCCGTCCTTGCTGCTCGGTGAGTTCGAAGGGAAGAGGGCCGGGGATCCGCAACTGTTCTCTACAAGCCACACTTTGCGTGCCCTGAGGTAGGCTGCGATTACCGGACGTATCTCCTCACGGATTGGGACTTCGCGGGCTTCCCCGTACGACATCTCGCCCTTGGGGTGAGCTATGTAGAGGGTCCATGCGCTGATGTCCAGGTCATGCTCCGTAGCGAGACGGATCTCCTTGTTCCTGGTGCCCGTGTCGAGACACAGGAGCACGAGGGCGTATGCCCTGAGCCTGTCGAAATCCGCAGGGTCGACCTTGAGGGCCTTATCGAGGATCACGTTGTATGACTCGATCGACATGCTCTGCTTGCGCCTGTTGCCACGGATCTTGGGCTTGAGTTCCGGATTGTGGTTGAGGCAGACCTCTAAAGCCGGGTTGTCGACGAACGACATCAGCTTCCTGAGGGCATTGACCTCGTGGACCATGTCCGCGGAACTGCGCCTGGGCGTGTCCGCCGCTATGATCGCATAGACGTCCTTCTCCGTGAACTGCTTCGGAGACGAAGTCGAAATCTTCTTCTGTTCTTTGAGCTCGTTCACCAACGCTCCCATGCGCCTGTAACGGCGTGCCCTGTTGGCAACTGTCTCGGGGGCGTAGCTGAGCTTCATCTTCTCGATGAGTTCGTCTGCGTATTCGTTGAAGGGGTATCTTCCCATTTCTTATCACGTCCTTGACTTCTTGTCGGCGGTCGCTCTCTTCGCGGTCGCCATATGGTAGTATGCGTCTCTCATATTTAATATGTAGTAATTGTTACTACATTTGTTATTTGTTTCTAAAACACAAATGCTCAAAAATTAAGCCCTTTATATATACTAGATATATCTATAGGAGTAATTATGATGGTGAACGACAACGACTTCGAGATCTTTGAACAGAGATTCTCGATGTACGTCATAATGATGGTCGGCACATACCCCGGATGCATCAAAGCAGACATCAGCCCGTTGGGAGATCCGAGAAGAACCACGAAATTCGCCAGGGTAGAGTATCTCATCGAAAAGGGATTCATCGAACATCCCGTCATCAATAGCAGAGTCTCCAACAAACTCCAGCTCACATGTAAGGGACAGAAACTCTTCGAGCACGTCACAGCCATCCATGGAATCATAAACGACGAAAGCGAGTAAACACACTTTTCTCATATGGTTCGGCGATACTGCACGAAACAAAATGGGGGATTGTGACCGACGGGTCTTCTTTTTTTCCCTCGTCACCAAACTTGCGTCCTGATTGTGTCTTTCCATCTTGCGATGTAAATCCGCATAGAGTCCGCTTCGTCCGCTGAAGTCCGTTCCGAGGGAAAAAGAAGACCCTCGGAGTTGTTGAGAAATGACAACCGAAGCAGATTTGAACTACGCCTTCGAGAAGGCAGCAAACGATTTAGCCGGATTCACGGCAACAGCGGACTTCGCACCTTTCAGAGATCTGAAGGTCACCTGGGAGAGAACGATCGATAAAGCGGGGTTCCACGTATCCGATTATCTGAAGGATGCTCCGGAGGATATCCTGGAGGACCTTGCGAGGACGATCATCAAGAGGATCAACGGCGAGGAGGACATGCAGTACCCCAAGTCCCTGATCGACTACCTGACATCCGCGGAGATCCGCGAGAAGAACGTGGACACCTATGTATCCAGAAGCAGGACGATCTCGGAGAGCAAAGGAATGTACAAGAACCTCTGGGAATCCCTGGAGAGGCTCGTAGAGAAAGGATTGGTCCAGATGCCGGAAGGACTCAGACTCTACTGGAGCATCAGACCCACGAGGGAGACCAGCGGTCAGACCTCTAAGATCATGCGCGTGATTATCATGAACAGCATGCTCGATTCGGAAGACGTTCCGGATTTTGTTCTGGACTACTGTCTGCTGCACCAGCTAGGATTCATCGTATCATCCGTGGAATGCGAAGACTGGATGAGGGCGATGGAATTCGTGGACAGATTCGATGAGAAATTCGACATGAAGGAAGAGGCTGAGACCTGGTTGGAGGACCACGGAATCAGGCTTTGAAAAATCCTGAAAAGGAAAAATAAAAGGTTTAAGGGCCAAAAGCCCCCTTTCCATTCGCATTCTTCTATGATCGTTGCATGCTTCAGGATCCCATCCGACGATCAGACGCGGCACAACCGTCCGAGATTTCGGATCCTGAGACGTCGAAGACCTTGACACATGAATACAGGCATGTATCGCAGTTCTCGTTGTTACAGTGATCGAGGAAGACGCATCCCCTGTCCGTGACAGGGTTGCCGTCGTCGTAAATCTCGTTGATCTGGCGCATATCATCAGTAAGATTCAGGACCAGCTGGCCCATAGTTGTGCGGGGACATGCCTGATACCTGTCCCTCATGTTCATCCGGAGGCACACTACATCGGCTACATCGACCATATGGTCGGGATCTATGTTGGAATTCATGAAATCCAACACCTGGTCCGTCTCGTCCCATAGCTGGGACACGGATGTGCGACTGCATGAAACAACCTTTTCATCTAGAGCATGTATGCTATTATTATCAACCATATTTTCTCCTTTGCCCGGTCTAAAAGTCGGTTATCCCCTGTCTGTCAAGACGGTAGGTTTCGTTCTGATCGAGTGCATCCTAAGGGAGAAATAACGAAGTATAAAGTAGTGAGCGTAGGGGTCGTTATACCTGGTATGCTACGACATTTACAATGTATAATCTGACCTAAAATAATACGGATTAAGACGGGGCGGGATGCCCCTGTTTGTGTTATGGTTTGTACTACCCGTAGCGGTAGATGAAATCCTTCATCCACGAGAAGCTTGCGCCTGCATTCTTCTTCGATGCCCACAGGTTGATCTCCTTCGAATCGGTGTCCTCTGCCAATGATTCATTAAAAGACGCATTCTCAAAGAATTTGTTGAAATGATGATTGAAATCTTGGATATGATCACCAATACTCGATATATCGACAACCAGAATTATTGATTGTTTAGGGATAGCCAAATCATATGCATCATTGCATATGTCCACACATTGGGATGGATTTGAGCGTATATAACATTAAACGATAACATAACTGCCCAAGTATTAATTTAGATTCACGTCTTAAACGGACTGATAATATGTTCCTTGATCCGATGAACGTGATATCCGTTCCGAATTATTGGGAACTGGACGGAACATGGAAGATGGTGGCCAACATAACCAGCTGCTTCATCGCGATAGGTCTTGCGATAATGTTTATGAGCCGTCATGGCGACATGTCCATCGTTATGCTGTTCATGTGGCCTTTGATACTGCCGCTGTTCAATTTCAACAAAGGTCCGGAATTCGCATCCATGATGAAATTCCTGACCTTTGCGATGATCTTCGAGTTCTTCATCCTGTTCCAGGTGATAGATAGGGGTATAGCGATCGCCGATCCGATGTTTTTCCTGGGATACGCACTGATGCTGCTGGCACTAGTGGTACAGGTGTTCATAACCACGGAAGAATACCACTGGTTGAGTTTCCGCGGGGACCGTAGAGTCGTTAGATTGTATCTTCTGTGCTCCGTAGCTCTGTGCGTAATATACTGGCTGTTCGAGAAGGATTACATCCTGCAGATGGATGACATCATGGATAGGATCGGAATAGGCATCCTGCTTCCGGTCGGTTTCTTCCTGTTCCCGATGCTTACCTTTGCCTATTCGAGAAGAACTGGTTTCTCTACCGTCTGGTTGCTGTTAGGGGTCACATCCCTAATATTGGTGTTCCTAAGCTATCCGATGCAGTACTCAAGCGATTATCCGAATTATTCACAGATGTTCAGAGTCTTAGAGATTTTAACAATAATAGGCCTTTTCATATCCGTGATCTTCAAAAGACGTCTGGAAGATAACAATCAAGGTTGGATCCCGAAGAATGCTTATGGTAAGGTATGAGCGGATATGGCGAGATAGCAGAACAGGTTGGTGCTGTATATATTATAAATAAGGATGAGCCGATTCGGAAATATGTCCTCTAAGTTGTTCTCATCGATCCGTGAGTTCCATATAGAAGGCGACACGGATACACTCGCGGATGAACTCACATCTGTCTGCAATAAGATGGTGAGTCTGACGGATAAGGTCGCGGGTTTCAGACGCATCCTGATCACCTACAGCGATACGAACAATTCACCGCAGTATCAGAAGGCCTGCGATTCATCGGCAGCATTCCTTCAAAATCTCTACAACCAGTTGGATGAGCTGACGGAGCTTCAGTCGACAGCCATACGCTTCATAGACAAGGTGAATGAATTCAATGACATGCCACCGTGTGGAAGGGCTCCTGTGACCTTCGATCGCCAATCGGTGGACATACAGACTAGCAGCAGCAGAATGACCATGATCAAGGAAGAGATGGAGGAGGTGAAGAGAGCGATATGGGAACTTGTTGATGAGGCGAGGAACGCTTGCCAGTCGCTTTCATCATCTGCATCATCTCTGGAATCCATCTGGAGGGATGAGCAATACGATCGCTTCTGCGATTTCATAGAAGAGATCATGGTAAGCATCCAAAGATCGGTATCGGATCTGGAAGACTACTATACATATCTGAACAACAAGATCAACTCATTGTGATAAGATGTCTCCGGAGATATTCGATATAGATGCCGAGAACGAGCTGTTACAGAACATAGGGCAGCACCTCAATGATATGAAGGATATCGCCCGTACGATAAATGACCTGTACATTCAGGCCGCTGAGCAATGGGACGACAAGAAATTTTACGAGTTCGAAGTATACATGCAGAATCTGATCGGGGAACTCAAGAACAGCTATCAGGAATTGAACGGATATTACGAAACCCTCCAGAACAAAGTGAATAAGCTTACGGAGTGATCTAAGATGGACATCTGCAACAATCTGGACCTGATGGACGAATGCATCGCGAAGATGCACGAACTGAGCGGGAATATGCAGGATACCGCCATGATACTTTATTCGGCTCTGGAGAGATCGGATTCGAGCCTGTCAGGAAAAAGACAGGAGATGAACCGTGAAACGATAACCAAGGGAGTCCAGACAATGGAAAGGACGAAAGAGGCCTTGGAGTCCGGATGCAGGGACATCGAAAGGCTGAGGGATTGTCTCGAGATGTATCTGTCGATGAAATATCAGAGGTAAGATCATGGATATCAACGATTTCAGAATGTCAAGCATCCGTCTGAGCGACGAAGCGATACCTGAACAGATGAGAAGTTTCGATTCGGAATGGAATGATGAGATCCATGAATCATTCACCGAATTCAACGATTTCGTCAGAGGGTCTGCAAGCAAAATCGAGGATGATGCGAAACAATGCAATGATGTACTTGAATCGGTTCAAGACATGGATGTGCCAGCATTGGTATCTCGCTCCGAATCGGCATGCCAGAGGGCCAAATCGCTTTGAGTGATAGCTATGGTGAATGACGCCCACGCCAGTAGAGAATGCATAAGCAGATACGAAGCTGCCATCGTGAATACGACGGATCATATCAGCAGAGTTGGACAAGATCTTGCACAAGTCGACGATTCGATCCAGGAAATGACCGGATTTATCCAAGATCTGGAAGTTCAGGAACAGAACTGCAACGATGCGATATCCCACGCTGATTCGGTTATCGCGGACCTTGAAAAACAGCTGGCGGACCTTCAGGCCGAATTAGCGGTGACCCCTCAGGAAATCCCGGAGACGTATACAGATGCGGAAGGGAATTCATACACTGAGATGGTGCCGAACCCGGCCTATTACGCATTGGTAGATCAGATCCAAGCAACACAGGCGAAATTAGCACAGGCAAGAGCCACACGTGATGCCGTAGAAAGCGTCCAAAGGGAGATCAGATCCTATAAGGAACGTTTCAGAGATGCAACGGCTAGAATGACGACCTTGCGTGAATCGATTTCCCACAATGTCTCATCGACGGTGCCGGTATGTCAAGGGGCAGTGGAGCAGCTACAAAAGATCGACAGGGTGATCGAAGAATATCAATCGGTGTTGATCGGAGCATTCTATGACCATACACATGGCACAAACATGTCCGTTGCGTCATTCCCGACATCACAGGTCTCGAGCACGGTGAATTACGGAGGTATGGATTCCAAGTCGGTATCGGACAAACTGATAGACGAACAGGGAAAACAGGTACCGGGATATGAAGGGACCTGCGGACCGTGCACCATAGCCAATTTATCAAGGCTGTTAGGAGTAGAATGCGATGAGGCAGGGGCTGTAAATGCGGCCAAATTGAGAGGACTGTGCACAAGCGATAGCGACGATCCCAGGAAACTTGGCGGCATGAGCATCAAGAACTTCATGAAGCTGGGACAATCGTAGTCGTTCAAAACGGAGAGCAAACGGAACCCTTCGATGACAAGGATCAAAGATGATCTGGAACAAGGGAAGGCTGTGGGTATGACCGTGAGTTCCGAGCTGTTAAGGAATCCGAATTCTAACAGGATGAACCGTTATCGCTATACGGATCATTTCGTGACAGTGACAGGCATCAATCTTGATGCGAACGGGAATCCGGTTTCAGTCAATGTAAGGGATACCGGACAGCATGCACACAGCCCCGATACGACAATCGACATAATTACATTCGAGAAGATGAAGAGATTGAAAGATTTCACCATCATTTCATTCAGGAAGAGATAAGATGCTACAGAAGATCGAGGATGCATTGATTGTAGAGAGATCGTTGGATGAATATCCGGGCTATGCAATGATCGCAACAAACGGGACGATAAAAGTACCGATGTTGGTGCTAACGGATTCAGAAGAACCAGATATATTGAAGGTAACCAGGATCATCTCGCTCGATGCGAATTGCAGATACACGTCGGAGGAGATCCTGAATGAAAAAGTAGATCCGCCAGTTCATTTATCGGCTTCTTATTTCAATCCCGATAAGGAATCAATATACGATGCGATAATAGATTCGATACTAAAAGGAAATACCGATATGTCAAGATCATGGGATTCTCTCAAAGAACTGACATCCGACGATTATGTGAAACTTATGAAAGATATTCTGAAGGTGTGAACGTGTCCCTATCGCCCTACGAATTGAAACAGATGGATGAGGCCTATGCACAGCTTCTGAAATCCATAGAGAGTAGGGAAGCCGAGTTGGCGCAATCCGAAACCAAGAAACTAAATGAACTCAAAAATCTCGAAGCCAAGATGGGTAGAACTCTGGAAGATCTGTTCAAGAAACAGGCCATAACGCCATCAGAGAGAATAACGATCGGAAAAATGGTAGATGATCTGGCAACTAACAGGATTAGCTACAATCCTGAAAGAATCAAAGAAATAGGCAATAAAGAAAAAGCCATCAGATTAGGAATCGATGATTGCAATAGACAATTGGATGCTATAAAAGCAAAGACCGATGCCATCATCGATAAGAAGAAAGGAATCGAGCTATCGATGGTAGACAAGATGCTGGATGAATCCGACCCGGGTTTCACTTGGGGAGGTCCATGGGATGTCATCGAAGCTATATTCAACGAGATAGACGGAATAAATAAAAAGAAGTCAGAACTGAAAAATCAGTTGAATGGAATATCCGGAGAAAATAGACAAGAGTTACTTCTGAAAACCGCAACAGAAGTCCTGAAAATAATGGCCGAAACCGTAATGCAGAAAAAAGCTACTTCAGATAAATTCGAAAAGAGTAGAACCAAACTAAGGCAATCATTGGCTGATGAACAGGGAAAATTACAGGTATTCCTGGGGCAATCCAAAGATTACATAGACCAGAGTTTGGACATACCTCGCTATACAGTATGTAGCAATGATCCGATATCCACCAATGCATCGAAGATACCGATAAATGTGTGCATAGGGGAATATGAGACACAATCCCTGAGCAACCCGTTGTTCAAAAGGCTTTATGGGATCGACTATTTTTCTTCGGCAATCACACTCAATACCCGTAAAGGCGGGAACATTGTAATAAAACCCGATCAGACGGATGACCTATCGGGGCCGGACAGAATTCTGTCGGGTTTGATGATGCGTTACATAGAATGTTTCCCCATGTGTATACGCGTGTACATCATGGATGATACGAATGGCGATTGGCCGAGGGCTGCGGAATCGACAGGTATGCCTATATCGGTCCATAGAGACCTTCAATTCCTAGATAAGGTGATCGAATCATCGGATCGTATATCACCATTGATCGTCGATCCGGTAAAGGATCTGCATGATTTAATCAAAAATACCGGATCGATAGAATCCTTCCAGCTGATAATCATACGTTCCGGATTCACACGTCTTAGTCAGAACGACGTGCGCAGATTAAGAGGATTGGCAGGCGGAAGCGGAATAATCACGGGAGTCAGGATGATTATACTGGATGATGCCATGGCGAATAGTCGTGAAAGTCCGGAAATAATCAAAGAACGTCAATTGTTATTCAGCGATTTCACAGGATTTGATATGAAAGGCAGTCGTGTGATATATCAGGGAAAAGATGCGAAGCTATCTTCGATAGACAAAGACCTGCGTGCAACCATCCAGAGAAGATGCTCAGCAATCCTGAAAGCGACACAGGAATATCATACGCGTGCGATACCTTATGAAGAGGTGGGGTTCGGAAAGGAATTCAAAGTATGCAAAGGCCCATCCATATCTATACCGGTCGGTAAATCCGGAACGGACATAGTCAGCATCGAGCTATTCTGTAAAGATGATGGTGCGAATAAAGAGCTGAATACCTCGTACATGGTCATAGGAATGACCAGTACCGGAAAATCATCACTGCTGCACAGCATCATAATCAACGGATCAATGATGTATTCTCCAAAAGATCTCAATTTCTGGTTACTGGATGGTAAATCTAAATCTGCAATAAACAAATACATCGGTTCAGGAATACCACACATCAAAGTGATATCGGAGAAGAATGACACTGAAGATGCCAATGCGATAATCGGAATGGCTCTGAAGGAGATGGGTCGTAGAAATATACTATTCCAATCGAGAGGTGTGGATAACATACAAAACTACAATTCGATGGTATCCGATGAAGAGAAACTGCCACGCATACTGATATTGATAGACGAGGTACAATTCATAATAAACGACGGCCAGCAGAACATTCAACAGGACAACGAAGGATCAAGAATGCTCTTATTGCAGATCGGGCGCATAGCTAGACAGAGCAGATTCTCAGGAATACATATGATCCTATTTGCCCAGGATCTTGAAGATCCGAAGACATCGAACCTCAAAACAGAATTCATTTCGCAAAGATGCGGAAGATTGGCATTCAAGATCAATAAACCTCAATTACGCTCCGCGTATCAGAACATAGACGATTACGATACGGAAAGCCTGCAGGTGGGAACGGCTTGCCAATGGACTAGTGATGGTCGTGTAAGATTGGTGAAATTCACACACTCCAACGATCTACCCAAATACATAAAGAAAATAGCGACCAAATATAATGGGTATCCGGACAATTGCGTCATGGTAGGAAACGATGAACCTCTGCATTACGATGATGTTTCACCGACCGGAGCTCCAATAAAGGACTTCTTCAATCAGGAATATCTATGTGCCAGAGGGGTCAAAGGTGCCTTGATAGGAATAGACCCATATTCCAACAACCTGTATAAGGTGGATAGCGAAGGAAGATCGGCAATATCTGTAGCGATAATATCCACAGCAAGATACAAGGAAATGGGATCATCAGTATTCGCATCATTGATATTGTCGTCAGTTAAATCGGGAGATGAGGTTCACATCTGTTCACTGCCGGGAAATGCAATAATAAAGAATGAAATTAATAGATTAAAGAAGGAAGGGACTAGGATCTTTGAACACAGTTCGCTGAAGGAACTTTTAGAAGACGTATATCCTAAATTCCAAAGACGTATAGCTGATCCGGAGGAAATGCCCATAAGCATCTTTATCAACAATCTGGAAGAGATGATGATCGATACATCCAAAATACCGAAAATGAATGTAGAAACGAATAATGAAGAAGCCGACCAAAGAAACGACAACCCCTTCAGCTTTACGTTGAATACAATAAACACCAGGGTGAATACCAGGACGCAGGATCAGGATTATCCGAGATATCTTGAAACACTGATGGATAGAGGAAGACAGCCGATGTTCAACATATCCATATCGTTCACAACATCCGATACATCAATGAAAAGCTTGGAAAAATACATCATTAAGACGGAATACCAGTGCTATTGTGGTAAGGTCCAGGTTCCCCAGGATACTATTATGACTACATCACGCTCGATAAGATCATCGATCGCACAGATGGAAGCCAAGCAACTGTATAACCATGCAGTGCTATCGAAATCGGGACAATGCAGGAAGTTCAGACCCATACTCTACAATGATTTCAGAGGTGAAGGTGCAAATGACATTCAGTGAGGATAATCTGGGAAGTCTTAATAACAGACTTAACAGGGCGTTTAGAGAGTATAAGGGGCGGCTAAAAGATTGCAAACAACGCTTGGATGCAGACGTGAACAAAGAACGTAAGAAATTAGAAGATGAGCGTTCTCGTTATGAATGCATATCAAAGAAATACAAAGAGCTGAGTCAAAAGGCACAAAGAGGCGCATATATCAGGCAAGGGGAAAAACTAAGCCACAACATTTCAAATGGAAAAATCACAGCAACAAACAACCCCTAGGAAACTCTTGAGCGTCTAGAGAAGAATATTTCGGAACTGACTGGTAGGTTCCCCAAAGCAGAGGAGTTTCTGCCGGCGATAGATAAGAAGTATAAAATTGAGATTTCGTCAAAGATATACACAGGATTGCGGATGATTGAGTTATATTTGAATGAGAACAGCATCGATGTCGATAAAAGTATAGACGAATTCAAAAAACAATGCGAACAGAAACTGATCACAGAACAACAGAAATACAGAAAACAATGCGTTACTGAGATGACCAAAGCTATAAACGAAACGAATGAAGAACTAAGAAAGGAGATCCAAAGAGTTATCGCAGCCGCTAAATCATGATCTGAAAAGAAAATGACGGTTATGATCTTCGGTGGATATCCACCCTGGGAGATTGAGAGAATGCAACTCTTCCAAGGACATCGGCCATAGGGCTATAAATTCCAGAGTGTCTGCAGATTGTTTCTTACTATCAGTATAAGTCCTCAAAGAATCGATATCATTGAAGACCGATTTGTTCCTTACATAATAATTGTTTTTTAATGAAGTACAGATGCCTTCCGAGTACAGGACATGAGTCAGTGAAATCATGTCATCGTTCAGATTGAAGAACCAATGACAGGCTCTGCATCCGTTCCCTTGCAGATCGTTTGTTACATCCAGATGATACCATTCCCCGTCAATCTTCACTAAATTCCAAGCATGACCGCGCATCTCCCCTTCCGGTTTATCCTTGAGATCTCCTGAGACCACGCTGCAATCGATACCGAACATAAGCATGAGATAGCAGACGGCGTATGAGATGGCATCACATACTCCCTGGCCGTGGATGAGGACATTCAAAATGGAATGATTCCTCAGATCATCGTCGGTATAGCGGATAAGATTCGAAAATGCATCATGGACAAGCAGTTCAATCTCATAAGGGTCTTTGAACGAAGATGCCTTGGTGTTGAATATACTGTAGATGTTATGCACTTTCTGAAGGTAGGTGATCCTGTTGTTCCAAGCATCCTCATCATAAAATGGGGTTATGAAAAGTCCATCTATGCTCATCTCAGACATGAGCAGGGTACACCAGAAGATCAACGGATTATCCATCAGGACCTTTTCTGCTAAATGATTCGCTTTTTCCAAAGACAATCCGATGACCCTGATCCTACACTTATGCTGTAACAGACCTTTCCGGATGTTGATGTAGTTAATACGATCGAGACCGGTCAATCCATCCAAGTGGAATGTGGAATGGATTGGATCGAAACCGGGGCCGAAGACTTCTCTGAAAAGATTCTGATAATCCTCCTCGGTGTTATCGTCACGAATCGGATTCGGAGGAATCTGTATCTTCATTTGTGTCGACCTCCAGATTACTGAATTCCGGGAGATCCATGGTGTAACATCTGAATTTACGACCGCGTAGCCACGATGTCATGCGTTTGGCATTCTTGTTGAACCAGACGGCCTCCTCGTCGGTTTGATGATGTGTAATCGAATGATCGTTGAATACAGGTTCAACAGGCCCGGAATGCGTATCCTTATCCCAGATGTTGGCAATCTCCTTTTGATAGATGTCGATAAGATGGACGGCAGACGGTAAAGACAGGGGTTTTTCAGAGAAAATGCCGCAGAGGAACCTGTATTCACGATTCTCATCAACAAATCTGTATTCTCCTTCCAGAGCCTCTGAGGATATGGTCGCTATACCGCAGAGACAACCTTTCCGATCACCGATCATGAAACGTATCCTGGGGCGGGTTCTGCTTACATTCTCGAATACCTCTGTACATAATGCGTGATATCTATCGCTATTAGGCATATCGATGGGGCGGATGGCGAAATCATCGGAATAATCATAATCCGCTGTGCGTGTGTAGATAACAGTACCGTACTTCATAATATCAGATCTTTATCTTCCATGTGGACCACCACTTGAAATCCGGACGCTCACGTTTCAGGTAATCTATGAGATCCGATTGCAGATTCTCGAATCTTTTATTCTTAATGATCTTCAGTTTATCACCGAGGCCCCTTTCGTAACTATCAGTATGCATAGCGCAAGCTATAAGTGCGACCAAAGGTACTAATGTAGGTCTTTTCTTCGGGATGCAACTGGTGAAGAACGATATGCTATAGGCATTCTTGTATGTAAGCCAGAGGTTGAGCTTATCCAGGATCATAGTTTGTTCTTCAGGTGACGCCATATCGCTCTTGGTGAAAACATTGATAACCATAAGATACGGCGCATTATGATAGTTGAATCTATTTGAGACTTCATCTTCGATCAATTCAGACATATTCTTGATCATACCGACAGTCTTATTGAACTTCTGCTGGTCATGGGTGATGAGATTATCTACAGCATAAAATGCCATAATTGCATCGCATTCTCTGAGATACTACCTCACCTTATCCTGTCTGGCAGCATTATCGAAAATGTCTCCGCCGGCCATATCGATCCATTCGATCCCCGCGACAGTTTTCCCATCCCATAAGATGTCCATTTTATAATTAGAAAAAGTAGCATCAGGCAATGGATAAAAACCGTTCACGAATGCTGAATACTTATCCATCAGAAGTTGATTATATGAAAGAGTCATATTTTTCTGCCAAATAGTATGCTATCCCTAGTAGTTATTCCAAAATCAAACACATAACCGTACGATGCAGAAATATATGTGGTCTTACCAGCAGCGGGGGCACCTATTAGCATAACTTTCATAAATAGGAATATGATGGACAGATAAGAAATGTTCGGACAGATTATAGAAAAACCTTATCGGAGCCAAGATACATTATCTAACTGAATAGCAACTGAGGGTCAAAAACCAGAATCTGATCGACCAGATTGCATGCTCACAATGTGAATCATATGAACTGAAACAGTTAATCACACATATGTTCTAGCCGCTTCTCTCAGCCTTCTTTCTCCCTCGACTCCAAGTCCTATGACCGTATTCAGGGAATGGTTCTTTTGGAATGGCACCTTGAGATCGAGATCTATCTTCGTGGCCTGCTCGTATACCGAATGACCATGATAGTAATAAGTGACATTGATGTTCAAAGGTTCGTGATCCAGCCATTGCGATGGTGGAAGAACAGAATTGGGTGAATAACCATGATTCATACGACCCTTCCGAACTGCGCTCTTCCAGAGAGCAGTTCGGAACGATAGTGTTCATATCCGATCTGGATGCTCCTCCGGAGATAATCTATGCCTCGTATGAGGAGAGATGGGAACTTGAGGTGCTGTTCAGGTTTTACAAGCATATACTGGAGATGGATGAGACGCGTGTGGAATCGGAGCAGTCTGTGATAGGCACGGAGTTCGTCAACTTCCTGTCCGTGATCATGATGTGCAGGCTGAGAAAGGCCTTCATGAACGTGCGCTCAATATGCAAAAAGCCATTCAAGAGCAACATGAAGCTTCTCCGCAAAAGTATGATGATCAGACAAACCCCGGACGGGGTTTGGCTTCCTAAGAAGATAACGGCTGCCGAGGAACAGGTGTTCATCGAACTAGGACTACTCGTAGCCCCTTCGGCGGAACCGAAGAAACGTGGTAGACCCAAGGGAAGCAAGAACCGTCAGAAGTAAAGTGCAACAGATTCGGAATTTGTTAATAAACCCCAGTAAATATAGAAACTTCAGTCTTTAATTCTCCATCTATACCAGCAGATTTTAGGGCATTCACGTTCAAGATAGTTGATGAGACCAGATTGAAGATTATCTATTTTTCTGTTCTTGAAGACCCTGAGTTTATCTTTCAATCCCCTATAGTAGTAATCGTAATACATGGCATAGACCATTAATCCCACCATAGGTACTGGGGTGGGTATCTCAGGAGGTACACAAGTGGTGAAATAAGTAATGCTTTCAGCCCCATCATACGTGAGCCATTCCTTGAGCTGATCCCATATAAGATCCTTTTCTTCTTGGGATGCCAGATCACTCTTTGTAAAGACATTAGATACCATGAGGGGCCTGGATCTGTTCCTGATCTCATATTCGATCAACTCGCACATCTCGCAAATCATACCTACCGTATCATCGAATTTTTGTTGGTCGTGCGTAATGATATTATCGACGGCATAGAAAGCGATAACAGCATCGCACTCCCTGAGATTTCTTCTAACAGTACTCTGTCTTGCCGAGGTACTGAATATGTCCCCTCCGGCCATATCGATCCATTCGATCTCCCCGACGGTTTTCCCATCCCATAGAATATCCATGCTATATCTGAAAAAATCCGCATCAGGCAGTGGGTAATATCCATTCCTATAAGAATTGAATTTTTCCAAAAGACGACTGTTGTAGGAAAGGGTCATATCCTTGTCATGACGGAATCTTCTGGTATCTGTGGTGATCCCATCATAGTACAAATGACCGTAAGAAGCTGAAATGTATGTGCTCTTACCTGCGGCAGGGGCACCGATTAGCATAACTTTCATGACTATGAATAGCTAAAGGATAATAAAAATAGTTAGGCTATATTAACGGATATATATATTGTTAAAGACATTACGAATCATGCCTCAAAACTACAGTTATCTTGAGAGTATCGAGAACTTTGAAAACATCGATACAACAGCTCAGCGCGTATTGATAACTCTGGTGGTGGATTGTTCAGGTTCAATGGAACCGCATTTCCCAGAGCTTCAGAAAAAGTTCGATGATTTCATTGCAAAGTCCAAGGATAATGAGGACGTATCAAGATGTGCGGACATCTGTATAGTCACATACGGTACAGAGGTTACAGTGCCTGTACGTCCCATGTCCATCGCAAAAGTAAGTTCGGTAAGATTCACCAACATGGGTCTGACCAACACGCCGAAAGCATTGGAGACAGCCATCGAAGAATCAAGGAAATGGAGAAAGACCATTCAGGAGAATGGAATGCAGGTATGGAAACCATGGGTGGTCCTTATGACCGATGGTTGGACGACTTATCCTGACCTGGATTCGGGATACTCATCATGCTATTCCAGAACGAAGATGAATGAGATAATCAAGAATTCACGCGAGTATGAATCAAACGGTAAACATCACATATTCGCACTGGGAATGGGGACGGATTACGATTCGAATGAATTGCGCAACATAACTGATCGCTGTCTAGCTATCACAGATTGGAACTTCGATGATTTCTTCGGCTGGCTGTTCAAGAGTGTAGCTACCATGTCACAGCCAACGATATCCTTCAGCGGAAGCGGTAATGCAGTGGATTCTGATACAGGTGAAGAAGTAACAGCGGTTGATACGGGAGAAGAATTCCAAGCCATGTTGAGCAAATTCCTTAGTGTCAAGAGCTGAGGCCGATGCATACATATGGATACAGAGAGGTAGGGCAATACCATCTCAATGCAGGCAGCGACATATGTCAAGATTATCATTATGAAATGATAATCAATGATCAAGTAGCTGTTGCAGCGGTCGCGGACGGGATTGGCTCGCAACAGCTATCACAAATTGGATCGGAGATAGCTTCAAAGTTTGCAGTGAAGTACTGTTATGACCACTATGGTGAAATGCCGATATCGGAGTTGGTAAAGGCGGCTTTCAGATGGGCATTCCTCAAAGTTAAAGAAGGATCTACACAATTAAAAATTCCCTATGGACAAATGGACTGCACGATGTGTTTGGTGGTAATGACTCCAAACAGGGTGTATTATGGAAATGTAGGGGATAGCGGATGCATACTCCTGAAGAGGTCGGGAGAATTGATTCCTTTAACAAAACAACAGAATGACGAGAATGGAAGCACAAATGTACTGCGTCTTGATGAAACCTGGGAATTTGGAGATATTGAAGGGATATTCGTATCGGCATTACTGTGTACTGACGGAATATATAATCGCATATACCCAATGGCTCTCAAAGATCTTACAAAAGAAGATGACCAATATCCTTTGATAGATCATGATTTTGTTTATGCCTTAATGGGAGTGGAGAAGCAAGAGTTCAACCTATCGGATGAAGAACGTCTGGAGAATATGAAAAAAATCATAGCGTCGATACCAAGAAGTCTATCGAACCCCTATGGTGTCATTGACGATATGACTGTAGTAGTAATGTCATACGATCGTCAATTTGAAGAGTATTACACTGAACATATTGATTATCTATAGTGTGCAAAGTTACTGAAGGAACATACGGAGAGAATCATCCAAAAACGTGATGAAATAGCAATGGCAGAATCCGGCGGTATGGAAACAAAGTTCACGGAACAAGAAAAGAATGAAGAAATGAAGAATGAAATAACAAATCACGCTGAATCAAATGAACAGGAAAAAGAAGCAGAAAAAATTAAAGTTGTAGTAGAAAAAGATAAAACAACAGAACAACCTGCAACAGAATCCGATTCGGAACAAAATAAAGAGAACCATCGTGCAGACTCGCCTGAAACAGCAGAGATCAATGTTGAAAAGGATCCGATGAAAGCGGAAGAAAAGGATAAAACAACAGAACAACCCGAAATGAAATCTGATTCAAAACAAGAAACCAGAAATAATAATGACAAATCTCGAAAAGTGAACAAGAACAAAAAGTCGAAAACCCAACAGAAAAGTCATCATGAAAAAACTAATAAATCTAGATTCTTTGGCTGGGGAAAAAAGAAAAATGAGTGAACAAATAACCAACTAAAAATGGGGGGTCACCCCCGTTATAATATTCAACTTTGAGCTTTTATTGCCAAATACGTTTGTTCCCTTCCTTTGTTAATTTTGCCCTACTTAGAGGTGAGCTGTTGGAGGGAGACGTTGCAGGCGCGGGTATCGATTGCACTGGGGCCTGTGAACCTGAATTACTACCACTTTTATTGAGGTGCAATTTCTCATCGAATCTTTTCCACGCGGCACAATACGGGCAATAACTCAATCCATTCCAGTAAACATGATATGAGTTCTTACCACATATTGTCGACTCTTTTATCAATCTGATCAAAGCCGATACCCACTCACTTGCGTCAGGTCTGTGTTCTCCGGGACCAAGTTTCCTGAAGGTCCTATCGAACAAAGAGGTGATGTAATCAGGACAATCCTCACGGTGGAGACAGGAAACGTTTCCATGCATCCAACCGGGTTTTAAACAATACTCATCCATAAATACTGCACTATTGAGATCGGCATGTTTATTCACAGTAGGAGTGGAGGAATGATAATTCTCCTCATTCTTCTGCTGAGACTGCTGAACAGAAGCCATATCCACACCTGCATAAGGATGGAAACCATTCATGAGCAATTGGAAAACATGGACGCCTAATGCAAATATATCAGTATCTTTACTGAAAACCTCATCTATATCTTCATAAGTAGGCTTTTTTGTAATTCCTTTGGAAAGGAATTCCATCGTTTTCCTATCGAAGGCATCGATGAGTTCAGGAGCTGTGTATCCAGGATAGGATACTTTGCATTTGAATAGTTTGCCAGATTGGGTTTTTATCGGGAAAGAATCCGAATCGAAGAACACGATCTCGATTGGGTTGGAGGAATTGACATCCAATACATATCCCAGATTCTTCGGATTGAAATCACCTATTATACCACCCATTGAATGCATCTCATTAACAAGATGGGCCAACATAGTTGCGACAGCCACTTTATGGGTGTAATCAACAGGACTGCCATCAGGATATTTTCCGCTCTGATAATAGGTGTATAGTTTGGAAATACCGCGGTATGCACCGTAATCATCCATCAGAAATCCGACGAATCTACCAGAATCATCGTAAAGAGCCTCCTTAGGCCAAGCTGTATGATCAAGGATCCATTGAGATGGCAGATTGGAACACATGTATTCGATCTTCTCTCTCAATTCATTGTTACTCTTAAGAACATTATCCTTATAGATCTTAGCAACCATACCCGTGTCTGTGGTCCAGATTTTCCCTTCTCCACCTTCTTTCAGATCTTTGATAAGTTTAACGGCTCTACCGGTCTTAGTCCTGTATCCCATGATATCGATTCCGTATAGTTATCTAAACATAAATTATCAGAATATTATTTAACACATGTCAAAAGTATTAGAACTCTTAATCTCAAGCATATTCTCTTCAAATGCAGTCCATCAGATACTGTCAAAAAAAGCAATCTAGTTCACTCAAAAACGATACAAAAAGTCAAAAGTGACCTTGATACTTGTATAATTGCACAAAAACACACGGACCAAGGTCAGTAGACGGTTATGCAGTCGACCTAGATAACACCGACGCCTGTCCGTGGTTGTTGCAGGAAGATAAATTGGGTAGGAAACGCAGAGCAACGATCATCGGGAAGAGCATACAGACCACATTGTCGTACACGGAGGTGGAGGAAGGGCCGAACGGGAACAGAACGTTCCCGTACGGCCTTCTCCGTACAGTCAAGCATTACCTTGATTTCATAGGCCTGCTGAGCTTTCTGAGAGGATTGAAGAAAGAGGCCAAAAATGTCGCCAGGCTGGACCTCATAGTAGTGGCGCTGATCGTCCACACCTTGTACGATTCCAATTCGATGGATGCGTGCGCGAGATGGCTTGAGGACCCTCAGGTCAAAAAGATTATCGGGTTCAGGAATACCGACAACGTATCGCAAATAACCATAGACCGTGCCGTAAGGATTCTCGGCGTACACAGGGAAGCAATCCTCGAAGCATTATGGAAGGGGATCTCCGACCGGTTCGAGATAGACAACTACGATGTGGCGGTGGACGGATCTGCTGTCATTTTTACGGTCCCAAGGCCCACATGGGGGCCTTGGGACACCCCAGGGACGGCGGACCGTCCGACCTTCAGGTCGAATTCACCGTAGCCATATTGACCCAATTGGACATACCGATCTATGTCAAGCCGTTCGATTTAGATTTTGGATTATAATCATTTTATGATATATATCCAAAATCTACATCCCCTAGATGGCAGACGGGATATTTAAAGGTTGACAAAAGTGGTCTCGAAAACACAGATCGGGAAGGTTTATCAACGCAATTTCGTCAGCTACGTTTCATCCAGTATAGAATTGCCGAACAGAGTATCTCAAAAACAAAATATAAAAGGTTTAAGGGGCAAATGCCCGCTTTCCATTCGCATTCTTCTATGATCGTTGCATGCTTCAGGATCCCATCCGACGATCGGATGCTACACAGCCTCCAGAGAAGACAGATCCTGAAACGTCGAATACTTTGACGCATGAATACAGACATGTGTCGCAATTCTCGTTGTTACAGGAATCAAGGAAGAGGCAGCCTCTATCCGTGACAGGGTTGCCGTCGTCGTATATCTCGTTGAGCTGGCGCATATCTTCAGTAAGGTTCAGGACCACATGGCCCATCATTGTGCGGGGGCATGCTTGATAGCTGTCCCTCATATTCATCCGGAGGCACACTACGTCGGCTACATCGATCAGATGGTCTGGATCGATGTTGGAATTCATGAATTCCAACACCTGTTCCGTCTCGTCCCACAACTGGGAAACGGATGTATGACTGCGTGAAACGACCTTTTCTTCTAGAGCATGTTTGCTGTTCTTATCCATCATGCTTACTCCTTGTGCCCGGTCTAAAAGTCGGTTATCCCCTGTCTGTCAAGACGGTAGGTTTCGTTCCGATCAGGTACGTCATAACCAAGAAATTCCGTTGTATAAAGTACTGCCTACGGGGGCAGTTTACCCAGTATGGTCTAACATTTACAATGTATAGTCCGACCTAAAAAATTACAAGGTAAGATGGGGCGATGCGCCCCTGTTTATGTTATGGTTTGTACCACCCATAACGGCAGACGAAGTCCTTCATCCACGAGAAGCTCGCGCCTGCGTTCTTCTTCATCGCCCACAGATTGATTTCCTTCGAATCGGTGTCCTCGGCCAAGGCTGTGAAGATGTCCGGGTTGTCAGTGACGAACTGGTATGCGAGCCTCTTGTCTGCTACCGGCGTCTTCGGGTTGTCCATCAGACGCTGGATATAATGCTGGTTCTGGGCTATCGTGTTCGACCTGGGGAACTTCGACCTCAGACGTTGGACCGTGAGGCCTTTGCAAACCCTCGTGTCGATGTATACCCATCCTATGGGTTTTTGTCTGTTCAAAACTCCACCAGCGGCACGTTCTCGTAGACCATCTTCTCGCCGTCGAAAGAGCGCCTCTTCATCAAAGGGCAGTCGCCGTTCTTCTTAGCAAGCTTCCTCGCCTTGACGGAAAGAGGGATCTCCATCACAGACTTGGAGAAGATGGCTTCGTCCTCCGGACCCCCGATCCTGTGCAGGGAGATGTAGGCCGAACGGTTGCGGAGTCTGCGCAGAACCTCCTCCTGGGACCAAAACATGGCTGTCATCCAGTCGAGATATCCCGGGGCGGATTTCGAACGCTTCCTCTCGAGGGACTCCTGCATCTGACCGGAATGCTTCGGCTCCAGAAGGAAACCGATGTCGAGGTCGCCGAGGGTGTCCATCTCCGGATCGTTGACATAGGATCCGAAGACCACCAGGCGGGAGACCTTGTACAGGTAGTAAGGGTCTTTGTTGATCTGGAGAGCCCTTTCCGTCAAACCTTCCAGGAGTTTATCGGCCGTGGATCTCTTGATCCTGACATCCTTGCGGTTGCTTGTCACGGGGTCACGACCTTGATGTCCAACGTGTCGGGCTCGGAAGATGAGATCACAATGTTGATGGGGATGACAGCGGCATTGGATTCAATGTCGTCATCGTCTTCTGGACGATCCTCTTCATCGTCGCAGTCGTCATCCTCGTCGTCCCAGTCGTCGTAGTATCCGTTCTCGTCGAGTTCGTCGTTGAGGCGGTCTTCCAACTCATCGACTACATGCTTGAGGTCGACGTCGCAACCGGGCATGTCGTAGACTGTGTGGATGACAAGGGCGGCCATGAGCACATCGTATGCCGCTTTCTCGTTGCCGTCGACGACCTTGTGAAGCACCTGCAGGAGGGTTCCTGTGATCACTTCGAGATCGTACCTGTTGAATTCGTTCGTCTGCTTCGCATTATTGATAGTGATATCAGATTGCATATGGTTACACTGTTCCTCGGCACTCTTGAGGGGATGCCAGATCCCTGTGAACCTTCGTGTCCGAAACCGGATATGGTATAGAAATCCGGACACGATATAGACGCAATTCTTCTCCATATGGAAGACGCTTCATGCCCCCGCCACAACTTGACGTTGACTGCCTTCCAATCGGACTTGTCGTAAAAGTTGATACACTTGTATACTATTTATGATATTGTGAGACAGTTAAGAAATTGTCCACCTTCGAATAAGCAACAATTTATCAAATCAAATGACGATGAATAAATCGATATAATGACAGAAAAGAAATGTCTTGCTTGCGGAGGAACAAACCTTGTTCCGTATAGTCCATGTAAGGTACTTACATGCGGAGAGATAGGATTTGATTATCTTACTGAATCGTTCGCTTGTGTAAATTGTGGACATATCGAATTCTATGCCATTCAAAGCAAATTGGATAAACAGCTTGAACACAATAAAAAGGAAGAAGAAAGAAAAAAGCTGGCTGCCGAATATGATAAACAAATTGAGGCGAAAAAAGCTGAGCTCGAAAAGCTCAGGTCGATAATCGCTGATGAAAATCAAACTGTAAAAGCAGTAAAAGAAGCAGAAAATAAAATCGTGGATGTAGAGAATGAAATTAGGGGGTTAAAAAGCAGAAA
Organism: Gudongella sp.; assembly: GCA_034006985.1. Lineage (GTDB taxonomy): Bacteria > Bacillota > Clostridia > Tissierellales > Tissierellaceae > Gudongella. The sequence goes on along the minus strand of JAVERT010000027.1, from coordinate 4,046 downwards.
AGAAAGAGAAACATGCCACAGGCCGTTTATGTACTGAACCTGGCCTTTGTTCTCCACCCTTCGCCAATCCTTCGACCGCATCATTGTGTCTTTCCGTCTATCGACGTGTAATCCGCATTGTGCGGTCTCGGCTTCTTTCCGCTTGGGTTTCGAACAAGCCCAGGTTTGAGTGAAATGATCCAAAGAGATGGACATGGAAACAAGTCAAACTTCTTAAGAAACAACTTCGAATCGTACGGCATCGGAGATTACGATGTCGGATTTTTGAACAACTGTCGTGATGAATCGATGATCAACAGTTATGATCTCGACGATGACGGGAACTATCCGGAGGGGATGTACGCATGACATCCGAAAGAAGACTGAAGACCGGAAGCGTCATGATGACCGCAGGAATCAGGAATTTCCTAGAGGAATCCGAGGAGAACGTCATAAAGGTCCTTGAATGCCTCGAGAGGCACAAGATGTGCGACTGGGGAGACCTGTCGGATGATGATAGGGAGGTGAACGATGCCGCAGTGGATCTCGATATGAAGGGAAAGCCGTCGGACAGGATCATGTCGGCATACGACGTCGGAGAGAACAGAATCTGGATCGTCACAGAATGGGACAGATCCGTCACTACGATACTCTTCCCCGAGGAGTATTGACACCAAACGGGGCACACTTGCCCCTTTTTTGATTATGAGTGCTCAGAAACCTTTGTTATATATGTCGTATGACAATTTCAAATTCATGGGAAAATTCATCATCAAACCTACATCGAACAACGGATTCACATTCAACCTCCTTGCGAACAACAACGAGGTCATCGGTACGTCACAGGTCTACACTTCCAAGAGCAGCGCCAAGAACGGTATCGAGTCCGTGAGGAAGAACGCGGATGCGGAGATCGAGGACCAGACCCTGAAGGACTTCGAGCAGAAGAAGAACCCCAAATGGGAGATCTATCTCGACAAGAAGGAGGAGTTCAGGTTCAGGTTGAAGGCCGCTAACGGGGAGATCATCCTTGCTTCCGAGGGTTACAAGGCCAAGGCTTCCGCCAAGAATGGAATTGAGTCGGTCAGGAAGAACGCGCCCGAAGCTCCTGTCGAAGAAGAGGAGTGAACATAAACAGGGGGTCTAAACCCCCATTTTTGATTGTTTTTCACCAGTAGTTCCAGATGGCCTTGTAATCCTTGGGGAGGGTCAGATCCATCGTGACACGGATGGAACCGTCCCTGTTCCTATTGATTTTAAAATATGGTATCTGGTAGTCGTCGCCGGGATCCTCCGTGCGCGATACCGCGTAGGAGATGCACTCTATGATCTGATCGATGATGCGGTCCGCCGCTTCTTCGCACATGGATTCGAGCATGTCCATCAGCAGGGAGCGGAGCTCCATGGATACCGGGTTCGTGTCGCGGAACTCCAAGAGCTTCAGTTGGTGTTCTTGTTCTTGCACTGCATTTGATTCGATGTCGTATTGGGACATGGTTAAGATAAGGCTTGTATGTAGTTTATAATGAATCACTAGTATTCTAAGGTTTATAAATTGAGACACCCGGCAATACTGGCCGGGATTTTTTATTGATTGGCCCTGTGCTTTGTTCTTCAACCCCTCACTAATCCTTCGACCGCATCATTGTGTCTTTCCGTCTTCCGACGTGTAATCCGCATTGTGCGGTCTCGTATCTTCTCCGTTCGGGTTTCGAACAAGCCCAGAGCTGATTGAAATGATCGGAGAGAATGATCATGGAAACATGTCAAACTTCTTAGGAAACAACTTCGAAAACGACATGAGGATCCTGACCGGAGAGCTGAAACTCACAAAGATCAGGCAGAGCGACATCGAAGAGATCCTGGCTTACGGCTGGGACAGAAGGGATGTCGAGAAGATGGTCGACGAGAACGACGTCGACGGGATCACCGGACTTGCCGCATGGATCAGGGAAGCCGGGAACGTAGACCACGGACTTATCGCAGAGGATGACACGTTCTACTATCCTCTCGGAGACGACGGATGCTTCCTCGGAAGCGTGATCGCGGAGGAGTACCAATGAGCCTCGCGAAAAGATGTCCGTTCTGCGACAGGACCACGAAGATGGACATCGACATGGACAGGTACTTCACGAAGTACCTGATGACGAAGGAACCGGTCCAGAACGTCTTCCCAGATTACGATGCTGTGACCAGGGAGTTCATAAAGACCGGGATGTGCAGGGAATGCCAGGAGGAGGTCTTCGGGGCATTCGCAGCCATCGAAGGAGGTGAGGTCGATGGATGATTGGCAGATCTCGGTCCTCAACTCGGAGAACCTGAGAGTCGACCAGGACGAGTACACCGGATACCGCTTGGTCATCAGAAAGACGGATATGAAGAACAGGATGCCTGTGGAGAAGATAGTCTCGACAGTGAAGGCATCCAAGAGGAAACCTGTGATTATGAGCCCGGAGGATCCGTTCAAAGGGAGGTTCGCGGAGAAGAAGGACGTCCTGAACATCCTGATGTCCCGTGAGGACTTCCAGGAATACCTCGTATGGATGGCTGAAGCCAGGATGAACGGGGTGATCTGATGGCCACCCGCGGAGAACAGACCCTGATGGAGCTGAGGAAGCTCTGGATGGAGGGGAACGGGTTCGAGATGCCGTTCGGCAGCACTCAGGACGGAATCGCCGAGAACGTCGGAATCACCAGAGGACACATGAGCCTGGTCCTGAAGGACCTTGAGGAGAAGGGGTATGTGAAATACATCATGGCACACGCCGGCAGAGGAAAGGCCAGAAGGAGATGCTACATCCTGACACCGAAAGGATACATGAGAAGCAGCGAGATCATGAACTCGGAGGTGATGTGATGGGTAACAGAGCGGTCATCACCACCCCTGACAAGCAGATCGGGGCCTACATGCATTGGAACGGAGGAAGGGATTCTGTGAATGCAATCCTGACCTACTGCAAGCTGCACAGCTACAGGAAGCCAGAACAAGACAACTACGGCTGGGCAAGAATCTGCCAAGTGATCTCGAACTTCATCGATGCCGACGGGAACTCTGTCGGAATAGACAGGTATGAATGCCTGGACACAAATAACGGCGACAACGGGGTCTACATTATCAAAGATTGGGAAATCGTCGGAAGAGAGTTCTTCACCGGAGCTGAACAAGACGATTACGATCTAGTCAACTTCCTGAATGAGCTTGACAGATGTATGCCAGAACAACACAGGATCGGTAACAAAATGATCCTCGACCTTCTGAGGACTGATAAGACGATCTCCGAAGTCACAAGCAACTACTTCTTCACCATCAAAATGGATAATAAGAAGGAGAAGAAAGGATTCGAGATTAACAAGAAGTACAGAAGCTATCACGCCGAGATACTAGTCAAGGAGAGAATCAACGACAACCGCATCGTCGTTGAATATGAAGGACAGGATCTGGAGACAGACATATTCCATTGGAGAGACGGAAGGGAGTCAATAAACGTACCTGGACATGGAGGATATGAACATAGCATCACATCGGCAGAGGTGGTTTGATGGCAACTGGACACAAAAAAACAAACCTCAACAGACATCCGGAAGTTATCAAACTCAAGAAAAGACAAACAGAGGAACTGAACGGATATCTGGCTAGGAACAGGTTCTTCGCCTTCAACGATCAGAAGAAGTTTAATGAGGGTATGAGGATGCTCGGACTGAACCCAGAAGACACGGATAAAGTCGTAGATGTCGGAGGTGGTGCCATGAGGGCTGATAAGATTCCAGAACTGAGAGCGCTCATCAAAAGGCATGAAACAGAGTTGAAGGAATTAAAAAGAAGGCTCAAAACCAAATCCGGACAGACAGAATGAAGGTATCCGGTGCGGGAGACCGCACCGATACCAAACTTCTAAAACAACACTAAGATGACTGTAATATCCTGAGCTCGACAGGACCTGATGTAAATTAGGTATCGATACTGAACACTGGACGTAAGATAGAAATGCCCTGAGTGAATCAGTTCAGTTGTGACGCAAAAACATTTTCGGCTCAGGACATTTGTCCTAGAGCCGAACAACAATAAA
>JAVERT010000069.1:0-4335 GCA_034006985.1 Gudongella sp. | reverse complement strand
GAGGTCATGCGCTCACCTCGGTCGCATCAGGTGTCTCTGTGTGTGCACCCTGTGTGTGTGTATGTGTGTGTGCACCATGCTTAGGGGCCGTGATCAGATGATTGATGAGCAATGTGCGTCTGATCCCGGGAACATCCATAATGATGATGCTCTTGTTAGAGTGGTGTTCCTTTGCGTATCCTGCGGCAACGATCTGCTCGAACTTCAGACGGATGGACTTCTCATTGACGAGAAGCTCCGACCCGAGCATGATCCTCTTGAATCCTTTGTAGGATATCGGCCGTTCGATCTCTTCGCTGTTCTCCATTCCTCCCCAGACGTAGACCTCGCGGAGTACGTCGGACAGGGTTACTTTCTTTGGCATTTTTTCACCTCTTGAAGAGGTGCGTTTTTAAGCGATATCGGATAAACTCGTTTTCTCTATCTAAACGAGTTTTTTCCTTCTCCTGTATATAGGAGAAGTTCCTCGCTCTCCGCGCCCCCTTCAGACTAGTGAAGGGTCTTAGGATATTTATATCTTCCGAAGGTTAATTGTCAAGCGCATGTACTCCATGTCGCTCTCGATGTATTTGACAGTCTGGCGCGGGTCCGTATGACCTACGATCCTCATGAATCGGTGACCCCGGAATCGCGGACCCATGTGCCTCACCTTTCAGAACAGGTGCACACACACATACACACACAGGGTGCACACACACAGAGAGGTGAATGGGAATGCCGCAATTAAAATAATAACGGGGGCCTGCCAGAGCCCCCGTAAGAGGTGGACAGGGAGGAGAAAACGACCTGAAGGGGACGCGCTCGCCCTCCCCGTCATACCTCCTATGCCTTACCCCTATAAGTGTAAAGCGGTGCACACACACAGAGAGAGATCACCACGCTTCGCAGAGATGGCGATATTCGCATCTGGCGCAGGCCTTGCCCCGCTTGGGCACGAACTGCAAGTCGCGGATCGGCTCGATGACGTTATGGACGATGTGGTGATCTATCGCCGTCGCCGAGGTGAACGGCACGTGACGCTGGATCTTCCGCGGATCGCGCAGGTAGCACAGCGTGGCCACGATGTTCCTCGGAGGGACGGCCATAATCTCGGAGACCATGCGGGTGTAGATCCGGAGCTGCTGCTCATCGGCCGCCTTGTACACTCCTGTCTTCCAGTCGACGATCTCTATCGACGACCCTCTCACCGTGAGCAGGTCGATGACCCCCATCATCGGGACGCCTTGGATATCTATCTCGATGTGGTGCTCCGGATACTGCCTCACCTCGCTCCCATCGCTCCCATCGATGACGGGTCTGTATCTGTCATCTCGCTTCAGGAGATCCCTGTACCCTGCCATCGCACTCGCGTGACGACTGCGCATCTCGTCGTCCCATCCGCACTCCGGCTCGTGGATCTCCGCATCCGGGCGGTACTCCCTCTCTATGACCGAGTGGGTGTAACGCCCCACTTCGGCGTAGCGAGGGTCCCACTGCTTGGTTCTGCCCTCGCGGTAATAGAGCGCGGCGAGGGGACACGTCTCATACTTCGAGATAAAAGATGGACTGATGTGGTCGAAGGGGAAACCCTTCCCCTTGGTGAAGAGGTCGGTCTCGGTCACTCGACCACCTCCGGTAGGGACACGGTCACGTCCACGTCATCCCCCTCGGAGAGCTGGAGCTTCTCCACGTAGTCCTTGGGGACGGGGACGAAGTAACCGTTGCCTATCTTCTTGATGTTGGCCGGGAACGTCGCGTTCTTGCGTCTTGCTATGATCTCACCTCCGCACATTGTCATTCCTCCGCCATGGCGCATGCGTAGGTGCGCACGAGGCCTTCCTCCAGCGTCTTCGGGGGTCTGAGCTCCGAGAGCCCCATCTCCTCGAACAAGTCAAAGTAGGTGTACTCATACCATGCCTTGACGATCTCGTCCGCGTTCGGGTGGTATCCGGTCGCGGTGTAGTCGCGGTGGCACCACTCGACTGCGGCGGCCACGATGTCGCCCTGAAGCTTGAGCTTCCATCCGGCTCCGTACTTCTTGCAGTACATCTCCGGGATCTCGGAGATGAGGGATCCGTTCAGACGCTCGACGATGGCGCGGACGTCATCGGCCGTGGCCTTGAAAAGGACGACTTCGGTCATTGCTCCGCCTCCATCTCGGGAGATCTGACTTCGAGGTTGCAGACATTGTCGTACACCTCGAGGGAGAATCCCCCGTCGGGTTCGCGGATCACGATGAGGCCCGATCTACGGCCTCCGTACCTCATCTCGTTCACGCGCGTCGCACGGACGAATATCATCTTCTCTCCGCAGAAGCTCGTCACGATCGCGCCATCTTCGACGATCTCACCGGTGGTTTTGTCGTATGCCACGAGATAGGTCATTGGGTCCCCTCCATGTAGTCGCCCTTCTCGGGCGTGTGCACGGTCTTGATGTGCGCGAAAGGTCCGCTGACCTTCATCCTGTCATCATACACGAAGTATTCTGTTTTCATATTGGTCGTCTCCGCAGTGTTAGCTGCAATACAGGTTACGTTGTTCGGATATATATAATGTATATACAAGGTATAAACAACGTATATACCAATAAACAAAACACTACGGGCTTTCTTTTCCTGCGTATATACATTGAGGGTGTTCCCGGAACCACGGAGACGACCAAGTCTTGCAACTCCGGGAACGATGTCACTAGGAAGTTATCATTTAATAAAGGTGGGGACAAGGTCCCCGAGGTGACGAAAAATGCCAATAATCCGTCAGGGCGTCGGAAGGTGACGGCAGGTTAATCCCCTGCCGGCGTGACGATTGCTGTCCTGCGCATGGATGCCGCATCCTGCCCGGGCGCGGGTACCCGAAGGGGTACCGAAAGATGCACCGTGCCTCTTCCGGAGGACCATGGTAATTCATTCATCGAGTTTCCAGTCCACACCATCGACAGCGATGATCGGTATGCGAGGGTTGTACTCACTAGACAACATTATCATGATTATGCGACCGCTGCCATCCGACCCTAGGGTGATCTCGACATCACTGTCCTCGTGGTGATATATTGCCCCATCCTGCTCTATATACGGGGTGGTGTACCTGTCATCATCAGGAAGGTATTCTTCCATTATGTGGATATCTTTGGAGTTTATTTTCATCCCCGGAGTGCACTTAAAGTCAACGGTATAGCGTAGCCATTGGTATCCAACGGTGTGGTCGTAATGATCGTGTACATCTCCGTTCCACAGTGTAATAAGGTATGAGCAATCGTCTATTTCATCAAGATTTATGGTCTGGCCACCACTATCTGTAATGAGGTTGCCAGTACCTTCTATCATTTCATATCCGTATGAATAATATCCGACTGTATGACGATCCTGATGATTCAATAGCACTACACCCCCGGCGATACATAACGCCGATACAATCGCGATTGCGATGATTACCTTGTACGTCCCCTTCATATTCAAAGATAGATTATCGTGAGATTATAAAGACATCTGAACATTAACAATCAAACTTTGGTTGGAGTATTTGTCGGGCCTATGATCTGGATCGATGTTAATCACCGTGGTATGATCTACACGAATCGCGGTTATTCCATACTGCTGTACAATCGAGGCTACCCCTTTTTTGAAGTATGCTGACAGGACACATATCCCAAGATCAGGAATTTTAAGTAGATCTGCCACAGCTGATACGTATCCGATTTGTGAATTATATACCTCTATTGTATGATTAGCTGATGTCCCCAAAGATGCACCTGTGACCACTGATACATACTGCCTCGTGAACAGATCTGAAGACGACGCTTCCACCGCAAGATTTCCGGCGGAATATGCCATTTTAGATGAATCTATCACCGAGTTGGCATACATCTCGGAGTAGTTGTTGAGGTACAATTTCGTCGTCTGGTTGGTGAAGTCCAGCATGACCTCCTTGACCTTGGCCGCATATCCGCTCATGCCGTATCTCGAATCATATATCCTCACAGGGACCCCTCCGACGAACGTGCCCGAGACCATGAACTGCGTGTATATGCCCGAGAGCTCGACAGTGCCCTCCCAATCCTTGGATCTGTTCGTGATAATCTCTGCATATGAGGATAGTGCGGCATCTTCTACCGTGGTGATACTTCCATCCACTAAAGAAATGGATGAACCTATGCTCACCATAGGGTCTCTCACTGCAATCATAATCGGGGTCCCATCGTCTTTAGCTCCTTTAGTCACGGCCATATATGGCCGGTATTTCATCGTCAGAGACGGGGAGAACTTCATCATCACTATGGCCCCCGATCCCGGAGAAGAATCCCCTCCATAGTAGAGGGTGGCTACTGCCGAATCCGAGGCCTTGTAGCGATATCCGAGGG
>JAVERT010000068.1:0-4338 GCA_034006985.1 Gudongella sp. | reverse complement strand
TTTATATCTGCGTGAGTTATTTTTTCAATAAGTTTATCTGGCTCATATGCATATTCATTTAAAATTCCGTAGTCAAATGAGTCCACTACATCATGGTGATGAAGAAGTATTACAGTCTCATTTCCTTCACCCTTTAGCAATCCCCATATTATAGCTCTATTTAATGGATCGTTAGTTAGCTCATACTTACCAAAATTATTCTTGTTCCTAATATAATACGGTAATTCCTTCAAGTAGTTGTATATAAAACTTTCCACATCTCTCTCAAGCTTTGTCCCGGTATCACTTTTTATTTTAACAAGCTCATAAAATAATTTTTCTATATCCTGCTTCACAAAACCACTCCCATCCAAAAACAATCCCCGTATTTAATGCTCACTTTATACAATTATATATTAGTTCATTAAGTTAGTCAAATAAAGGATGTTGATTTTCCAACATTTCACTGTAAAAAAGATGTTAATCTTCTTCAACAAATGTTCTTGCCGCTTGATACACCTCTTCTTCCCCAATGATAAGCATAACGTCTCCTAACTCTATTGTAGCATATGGACCTGGTGAAAGGAGTGTCTCATTTTCTCTTCTAATTCCAACAATTGTTGCACCAGTATTTTGCCAAAAGTTTAGTTCTCCAATTGATTTACCAAGTATTTTGCAATTATCAGTTATTTCTAATTCAAATGGAGTTAAAGCAGTTGTATGACTTAAAATACTGCTTCTTTCAATTATTCTGTCAACAGTATCCAAAATCTCACTTTCTATTCTTTTTTTAGCTTCTATTTGTTCCATTATTTTCATTCTAAAAGAAGCAACACTTTCAATATTTTTAAACCTATTTATATACTTAAAAGCTTTATCTTTAGAAATAATAACTATTCCACTGCCTCTCGAAGATTCTACAACTCCAACATCTTCGAGGATTTTTATTGCTCTCCTTATTGTCTCTGGAGAAACATTATATGTCCCTGCAAGAGTAGACCTGCCGAAAATCTTTTCGCCTTCTTCATATTGACCTTTATAAATAGCATTTGCAATATCTAATGCTATTTTTTCATATCTTGGAATAGAACCTGACTCATCCATAGTAACACCTCATCTTATTATTTAAAATTTAATATTTTTTTTCTAAACTCTTCAATAATTTCATCTGCATTTATGGCTCTCCCATCGTATTTTAAAACTCGATCAGAAATACTGAGTCTTGTCTTCTCACTTATTAAGCTCCCAAGCTGAGAAGTTTTATTCTGCTCTACTACTATTATTCGCTCAGCATTTTCCCCTATTTTTATAATTTTTTTTGTTGGAAATGGCCAAATATCTCCATAAACAAGAGCACCTACAGCTATATTTTCATCATTAAGAACTTCAACTGCCTCATATAAAGCTCCATAAGTTGCACCAAATCCTACCAATAAGTAATGAGGTTTATCAACACCAAAATAAACTGGTTCTTCTACTTCCCTTTCTAGTAGTTCAAATTTATTCATTCTCTTATCCATCATCTTAACTCTTGTTTCTATTGATTCATCAATATTTCCATACTCATTATGCTCATGACTATCTAAAAGTACTTCTTTATCCTTGAATTTACCAGGGATTATTCTTTTAGATACGCCCGAATTGCTGTATTCATATCTTTTATATCTTCCTTCAGGAATATCATCTAAATTGGAAAGATTTCTATCTATAGATATCTTTTCAATATCAAAAGGCTCAGTTGTAATCATATAATCAGCTAGATACTCCTCAGTCATAATTATAACAGGAATCTGATATTTTTCCGCTATGTTAAATGCCCTAGAAGTTTGATAAAAAGCATCTTCAGGATTTCTAAGTGTTATAACCATCCTAGGAAATTCTCCATGTCCTGCGTGGATAACAAATCTTAAATCTCCTTGTTCAGTTCTAGTCGATAAACCAGTAGCTGGCCCAGGGCGCTGTGCATTTACGACAACAATAGGAGTTTCAGTTATACCTGCAAGACTTAAAGCCTCAACCATAAGTGCAAATCCACCACCAGATGAACCAGTCATAGCTCTTACACCAGCATAGCTTGCACCAATTGCCATATTTAAAGCTCCTACTTCATCCTCAATTTGATCAACTACTATTCCCATTTGATTTGCTTTGGAAGAAATATATCTCATAATACTTGTTGATGGAGTCATAGGATACCCGCAATAATATTTACACCCAGCTGATATCGCTCCAAGTGCTAATGCTTGATTGCCGTTTATCAATATTTTATTATCCTCTTTTAATTGGAGAACAAAATCTGATTCTACTAGTTTATAGCCCTTAACCAGTGCTTCTAAATTCACATCCAGTATTTTTTCATTTAAACTTTCCTTTAAACTCCTCTTTGCTAAATCCAAATCTAACCCAAAATAATTTACAATAACACCAAACCCAATTACAGGAACTACCTTGTTGTTTCCAATTTCTTTAGCTATCTTATCAAATTCAAAATCCATAAAATTGCTTTCTTTATCTATTTCAGAATCTACTATGAGTACTCCTTCTGGTTTAAGATTCTTTAAATGAAAATCTATTGTTTCGCTAGTTAAAGCAAAAATCATATCTACTTTTGTTTTATAGCTATAAACTGGCTTATCAGAAAATCTTATTTGCATAAAATTATGGCCGCCTCTAACCATAGACATATAATTCTTATAAGTAAAAATATTATAACCGCTTCTTTTAATTGTTTTTTCAAGCATAAAAACAAGAGTCTCAATTCCTTGACCAGCAGCACCGCCAATTAATATTGTATAATCCATTTTTTTCGCCACCTTCTAGTAAAAATCATTTATCAGTTCTTTTAGCTTTGTTTTATCTAATACTTGGTCAACTAATGGTGGACCATTTCTTATAAACTCAAATCTATCTCCATATGTTTCTCGTTCTATTTTATACAGAATTCCAGTTGGTATCCGATCCTCAAATTCTAGAGCTTTTTTAAAGGCTCCTTCAAAATTTGTATAATCATAATTCTCATCTAATTTATAAACTTTATTTTTATACCATGAGAATGTATTAACTTTATTCCATACTACACAAGGTTGAAATATATCTAAGTGCGCATAGCCTTTATAAAGAATAGCTTCTTTCATAAGTTCTACTAGTTGAGGGATGTCTCCAGAAAATCCTCTTGCAACAAATCCAGCACCCATAGTAAGAGATAATGCTAGTGGCTTTAAAGGCTCAATCTTCACACCATCAAATTGAAGTGTCGTCTTTTGACCCATAGCTGTAGTTGGTGAGCCTTGACCTTTTGTTAAGCCGTATATCTGATTATCATGAACAAAATGAGCAATATCTATATTCCTTCTGATAGTATGAATAAAATGATTTCCACCTTCTCCATATGTATCACCATCACCAGACTCTACTATAACAACTAAATCCTTATTAGATAACTTAATTCCAATTGCTGGTGGTAAAGCTCTTCCATGAAGACCATTAAAACCGTTAGCTCCAATATAATGCGGCATTTTTGCAGCTTGCCCTATCCCTGATACTATTACTGCTTTATATGGTTCTATTCCTAATTCCTCAAGTGCTTGTTTTAATGCGATTCTTATCATATAGTTTCCACACCCTGGACACCACGAAGGATCATAAAGCTCATATTCACAATTCATTTTTCTTACGGCCTCCTTATTAGTTAACTATTGCTTAAATAATTCACTGATTCATGATTGAAACATTTTACTGAGTAATATCTCATGTTCTAGATACCCATATAAACATTTATATACTCTATCTTAATAATACCATATCTACGACGTGTAATTAAGCAATTAGTTACCGCTAATAAAATTGTAAAAAAAAGAGTTCTTGATTTAAGAACTCCACTAACTTTTCTCCATTGGGTCGCAACAAAAAATCTTATATTAAATCAATATTTACATTTTCAGCTTGAAGATATTTTATACCAAGATATCTTTTTAAAACTATATTTATCTCTTTATTATTAGATGATATTATTCTTGAATAATAAACACTAACACCATCAGTTACTAGGTGCAAGAAAGAATTTAAGTTTTTTGGCTTTCCCATCTGCACAGATGGTTCTTCTATGCCTACTCAGCAATGACGTGGCTGATATAGATCTATTGTAATAGTATTTTCTTTTGATTTTCTATTGATGTATACTAAAGCTTGCTCATTAATATTTATTTTCATTTAATCACCACCTTATAAAGTAAGGTAGTGTCAAGTAGACACTACTACTTTTTATTTAAACGCTTCTATTATCAAGGGTTACAGTATCTTTTATATCAAAAAGACAATGACCCCCTATTTCGTGGTATAATTGAGTCTCTTAACAAACAA
>JAVERT010000007.1:0-109825 GCA_034006985.1 Gudongella sp. | reverse complement strand
AATTCTTAAAGTATTGCAAAAATAATAATACTCCGCTAGATTATATATCTATTCACATATATCCATATAATTTTGCGGAACCAGAGAAAGTTGCAGAAATTTATGAAGGGTTTTACGGTGGAGAAGACAAAAATCTATTAGTTTCAAAGTATTTAAACCTTAAAACTGCTTTTTTAGAAGAAAGCTTTGTAAATGATGCCATTGAACTAACAGAAAAGATTGTGAAAGAAGAATATGGAAATAGTTTGCCAATAAATATAACCGAATGGAATGCTTCGGTCAATTCAAGGACATTAACAAATGATACTGCTTTTATGGGTACATTTATAATAAAAAGCATATTAGGAACTATTGATAAAGTAGAGTCGCTAGGATACTGGACATTTACGGATATTATGGAAGAATTTAAGGCTGGAATATCACATTTTCACGGTGGTTTTGGTTTGATAAATAAAGAAGGAATAAAAAAATCAGGATATTATGGATACTATTTATTAAACAAACTTGGAGACGAAATAATCGAACAAGGTGATAATTATATAATCACAAAGAGTTCAAAAGGAATTCAGATACTTGTTTATAATTTTAGTTATTTTGACGATATTTATAGAACGGGAGACACCTCAGCATTAGATTTTAAAAATAGATACAATGTATTTTTAGAAAATTCTACCTTAGAAGTAAAAATTGAACTAAAAGGACTAGATGGAGACTATAAGTTATCAAGATATGCTTTAAATAGGGAAACGGGATCAGCTTTTGACCAATGGGTCAAAATTGGAATGCCAGAGAATATGAAAAAGGAAGAAATCGAGTATTTAAAAGGAGTATCTAGACCTAGTTTAACAATTGAAGAAGTTAAAATAAGAGATATATTTGAATTTAAAGTAAGCGTCCCTATTCATGGAGTAGAAATGATGGTAATCGATAAATTGTTATAAAATCATAAGGATAGCAAAAAACGTCACTCTTAAGCTTAAAAAAAGCATATATATTTATACTGTAAATATATATCATATAGTGTATAATTGTAATCATTTCAGTATTTTAAATAACAGTGAAGCTTAGATAATATAATCGCAGTTTGTTTGAAGTGTGATTTTATGGGTAAATGAAATCATTGGCAAACTTATTGAAAGTTAAGTATGAAAAGCTATAAATCTAAGGCTAGTGTGACATCTAAAAGATGTCTTATAGGAAGAGCACTTAAGCTCAGATTGTCAAGCTGCAAAGTTATAAAGCATGTAGTTTGGCTTTTTTGTTAAAAAAGGTATTAAAAGACAGAAATACTTATAAGGAGGTTTTATGTTGTTAGGTAAGAGAAATTTAAAAAAGCACAAAAGTATAACATTTATGTTAGCAATGATTATGGTTCTACAAGTTTTTGTAGGTGGATTTGGAGGTGTAAGTTTTGCTGAGGGGGAAAAGGATTTATCAGATGCAGCAGGATTCAACTAGGAAGTAAATTTATATGATGGAGAAAATTTATTAGTAACGGGTAGTGCCATAAATATAGAAGACTTAACTACCTTAGAATATAGTGTTGATTTTACGATTGAAGATGGATTCACTTTTGAAAATAATGAATATTTAGAATTAGATATATCGTCCTTGACTAAATTGGGTGAATTAAAATTACCAGAAGATGAAAAATTTGGTCGAATTATTTTCGAGGTAGAGGGTTCAGAAATAGACGCAGCAGGATATTCCGTTGAAGATGGTATGCTAACAATAACTTTTGACAATGGTATGGCTCTAAATGGTAAATTGGGTAGGAAAGGGCAAGTAAGTCTTCTTTTTAATGTAGAAGAAAGTAGTTCAGAATTAGAATTAGTTGAAGTAATAGAGCTAGAAGATACAGTAACAAAAACCTTTATTATAAAACGGAGCAATGCTAATGCTAATGCCATAAGTAAGAATGGTGAATACAAAGAAGCTAAAGATTATATAGAATGGGTAATAGATGTAAATACGGAATTAGCCGATTTAAAGAATGCTGTACTTGTAGATCTAATCCCTTCAGGATTAAATGTAGATATGGTTGAGATAATTGACCTTGAGGTAACTACTAAAAACATAGTAGAAGAGGGTGCCTGGGAAGAAATAAACCTTTCGGATAGCAATATAATTAGTTTTGAAGACAATGAATTAACACTAAAATTAGGGGACTTAAATAGAGAAGCTAAAAGAATTAAAATAAGAACTAGTATAGCGGAATCTGGAGATGTAACATTTGTAAACACAGCAAGCCTAAAAGTAGAGGGAGTTATTATAGGGTCTGATAGTGACACTTTGTCTTTCAATAGAGTCACTGGCATAACAAAATCAGGTCAGTGGAAAAATGACAATGAAATTGAGTGGAAAATAGAGTTTAGAGGAACTAGCGACGAAGGTTTTTCAGATTTAGTAGATATATTCACTGTGCCAAATAAAACAAAACTTGTTTTGGATGAAGACAGTGTTAAACTTAATGGAAATGAATTCATTAAAGATAATATTGAATTTTCAACTGAGGACCCTAATATAGTAATCTTCAAGGATATTCCAAATAGTACAGATACACAAACACTAAGTTATACTACCAAAGTTATATTTGAGAATGAGTACGATAATGAAGAGATTACTATTGAAAATAAGGCAACCTATAATGATGATTCCGACGGTGCGAGTGTAAAAGGAACTAGGGGAGAATACGTATCTAAAGACAATGGAAGAATATATGGAGATGCCTCAGGAGATACCTATATAGAATGGAAGATAGAAGTAAATAATAACGATGAAAGTTGGAAAAATGTAGAGATTGAAGAGAATATTCCGGATGGATTTGAATTTGTAAAGGCAATGATGGGGGTAGAGACTCTTACTTCCGAATCAACAGGCAATATAACAACAATAGTAGTGGGTAAAATAGCTGAACCAAAAACTATAGTTGTAACAACAAAGCTTATAGAGAAATCAAAGCTTGATTTTATTGAAAATGTAATGAATAAAGCAACTATTAGCTATGATTATGATTACGGTTGGGGAATAATAGGTGGTGGAATATTAGAAGGACCATATACGGAGGTAGTAGAAGGTAATTTTAAGAAAACAGGATTTGAAAATGTAATTAGCAAAGAATCCAGTAATTTAAATTACGAAAATCAAACAATAGATTGGGAAGTTGATTATAAAACCTATAATAATGATGTAGATGGACTACTGATTGAAGACACACTAACGGGTGAACAGGTATATAAAGAAGATTCATTTAGTTTAACACTAAATGATCAACCATTAGCTCTTTCTACACCAAGCGCAATAGGATTTGTTCTAGAGGAGAAATCCTTCAAAATAACTTTACCAAGTAATCTAAATAGTTCAAAAACTTATAACAATATTATACTGACATATCAGACAAAATTTGATTTAACGAATATGGATGATCAGAATTTAGAAATAATACTCAACAATAATGTTAAGATTACAAACGATGAGAATGTAAGTGGGGATGATAGCCCAATATACATTGAAAAATGGATATCTAAAAATGGTCAAAAATCTGTATCAAAAGAGTCAGGTGAAAATAGAATATTTAATTGGGAAGTCCAATTAAATCCCAAAGGAAAAACTATAACTAAAGACCAAACTATAGTAGACACACTGACTGGGATGCAAAAATATTTAGAAGCTAGCATTAAAATTTATCAAGCAGAGCTTAAAGCAGATGGAAAGTTATCAAAAGTTAGTGACGGCAAGTTGACCTTGGCTACTGATTATACTATTGATTACACGGATGCTACTGAATTAGATGGTGATAACATTGTAAAATATAATTATCATAGTGGTATGAAAATAACATTTTTAAACGATATTACAACCCCAATAATACTTGAGTACCAAACAGAAGCAGTGGGAATATCCGAAGAAAGTTATATGAATAATATAGCGTACAATGATATGGAATACCCAGCTAAAATCAAATATGATGAGCATAATCAGTATATAACTAAAGACCTACTAAATGATAGAAATGGAAACGTGGTAAAAGGAGATATCCTAAAGTGGAAGTTGACTATCAATTCAAGTTTGTCAGAGATTCATAATTTCAAGCTGGAAGATGTTATGAGTGAAGGTCTGGTATTCATTGATGATAGTTTAGTTATTAAACCAAGTGTTGATGGAGAGGATTCATTTGTACGTGGAATATTAGATGGAGATAATAGTGGTAAAGAAGGTTATAAACTTACCAAAGACTTTGTGGATAAGAAATATACCATAGAATACGAAACATTGGTATTTGTAGATCCAGAGAAGACTGTTTCTGAAATATCGAACGATGTATATATATCTGGATATTCACTGGAAAAAAGCTATGAAAATGAATCTGTATTCAATTTAATAGGTAGGAGTCAAGCAGGTGGTTCTGGATATACTGACAACGAATACAATGTTAAGATAATTAAAGTAGACGCAGATTCAGGAGATAGAATAAATAAAGAAGTGACATTTAAGCTTATAACAGAAACAAAGATAGGAGAAAGCACATATGTTTCCGAAGAGGAACTTGTCACAGACACCAACGGAGAAATAACTATAACACTTGAGGAAAATACTTTTAACACATACTATATTGAAGAAGTTAAAGCACCTGCAGGATATGTTATGGATCCTGAACGTATTGAAATAACAAACGGAGACTCAAGTGAAATAAGAGTAGCAAACTCAAAAATTAAAACAGATATAACCGGAACTAAAGTATGGAAAGATGGGCCAACTCCAAAGCCAACTATATATTTACAACTTTATAGAAATGGTGATAAGCATCTTGAACCAGTAGTATTAGCAAATGGTTCTGAATCGCATATTTGGGAAAACTTAGACTTAACAGATAATTCTGGTGAAAATTATGAATATACGATTGATGAAGTAGATGAGGATGGAAATTCATATGAACCAGAAAACTATGAAAAATCAATATCTGATGATGGCTTAACAATTACAAATAAGTATATTATTTCAACCACAAGCGTGACGGGAACAAAAGAATGGGTTGGTGGACCATCAACAAAACCAACAATAGAGTTACAACTTTACCGTAATGGAGTAGCGTTTGAAGAACCAGTTACTCTAGTGAATGGTACAACAAGTTATACATGGGAAAATTTAGATAAGACAGATAAAATCGGCGAAGACTATAAATACACGGTAGATGAAGTAAACACTCCAGAAAATTATGGTAAATCAATATCAGATAATGGTTTAGAGATAACTAACACCTACGAATCTCCTAAAAATGATATAGTTGGAAGGAAAAATTGGGTTAATGGAGAATTAAATAGACCAGAAGTCATTACATTCCAATTATATAGACAAATTGGTGATGCAGAAAAAGAAATGGTTGGGCAACCAGTTGAATTGCCAAAAGGCACATATGAATACAATTGGAAAGACCAAGACAGGACAGATACAGACGGCAGAAAATACACATATTCAGTGGAAGAAATTGGTGTTCCTGAAAATTATACTAAAGTTGAAGAAGGAATGGTAGTAACTAACACATATGTAATTCCAAAGACAGATATAACAGCAAGCAAGGAATGGATAAATGGACCATCTACTAGACCGACTATTGAATTACAACTATACAAAGATGGTGTGGCTCTTGGAGAACCAGTGGTTTTAGAAAATGGAGTGACAGAGTATACTTGGACAGATTTAGATAAGACTGACCTTGATGGTAGAATTCATGTATACACTGTAGATGAAGTAGAAGTACCAAATAATTATATAAAAGAAGTATCAGAAGATGGATTGACTATTGCAAACACATACAGTCCACCATCAACACCAGATTACACTGGAAGCATCTCTATTAAGAAAATGGATAAAGATGATAATAAGATTAAGTTAGAAGGAGCAGAATTTGAATTAAGAGATGAGGCTGGAAAACTTGTTCAAGTTTTAATAACTGATAAAGATGGAAAAGCAGAAGCAGAAGATTTAGACTATGGAGAATATACTTTAGAAGAAACAAAAGCACCTGAGGGTTATATTTTAGATAGTTCAACATTTGAAACTAGAATTAACAGAAGTAACCAAGATGAAGTATTTGAAATATACAACGAAAAAGAACCAGTAGATCCTGAGGAACCGATAGATCCAGAGGAGCCAGTTGAACCAGAAGATCCAACCGAACCAACAGAACCAAATAAACCTGGTAACTCAGATGAATTTGAAGATTTTGATGGTAACAATCCAGCAGGTGGAATTGAATTAGAAGGACCACAACCAATATTACCAAAAACAGGTTCAGATTCTATGGTAATTCTATTAATGCTAGGAGTTACGATTTTAACAGCAGGTTTACTATTAAAAATTAGGAAAATTTCAAAAAGAAGCTAGAAAAAGAACAGAATATAAGGTAGAATGAAAACAAGCAGGGAAATCCCTGCTTGTTTTTCGGCATTGGTGCCGAAAAATGAGCGTTGGAGATGGGGGGATAAAAATGAAAGAATTATTTTTTCAAGAAAATGTAATAGAGATACTAGATTATCTAGAAGAAGGACTCCATATCATTGATAATACAGGAAAAATTATATATTATAATTCATTTGCACAAAAGATTGATGGAGTTGATGAACAAAATGCAATAGGACGACATTTAATTGAGATATACCCTTCACTTAACGAGGAAACATCAACACTGCTTACAGTTATTCGGACAGGTGAATCCATTTTAAGAAAAGAACAAACCTTTGTAAATTACAAGGGTGAAAAGATAACAACGATAAATTCATCTATACCAATAAAAAGTAAAAATAAAATTATGGGAGCAATTGAGATATCAAAAGATATCACTCAGGTTAGGGAACTATCTGAAAAAATAGTTGACCTTCAAACCCAAATTTATAGTGATTCAGCAAAATCAAATAAGGATAAAGAATCAGCAAAGTATACCTTTTACGATATAGTAGGAAACAATAAAGAAATTTTGGAATTAAAATCTCTTGCAAAAAAAGCGGCTGAAAGTGATGCTCCTGTTTTGATATCAGGAGATACTGGTACTGGTAAAGAGCTCTTTGTCCACTCAATTCATAACGGAGGAAAGAGAAGACACAATGCATTTATTACACAAAACTGTGCAGCAATGCCCGCAAATTTATTGGAAGGAATCCTATTTGGAACCACCAAAGGAGGATTTACTGGAGCAGAAGATCGAGCTGGACTATTTGAGCTTGCTGATAAGGGGACTATATTCTTAGATGAGATAAATTCAATGCCCTTAGAACTTCAAGCAAAGTTATTGAGAGTCTTGCAAGATGGCAATATAAGGCGCGTTGGTGGAACAAAGATTAAAAATGTAGATGTTAGAATAATTGCTGCTACTAATGTAGCGCCAGAAGAAGCAGTTGAAAAGAAGCAGTTAAGAAGAGATTTATATTATAGGTTAAATGTAATAAGCTTTACTATCCCACTCTTAAGAGATAGAAAAGATGACATAGAGACTTTAACCCATTTTTTCATAGAAAAATATAATCAAAAGATGGGCAAGGAAGTCAAAGGAATATCACAAGAAGCTCTTCAAGTTTTTATGGATTATCCCTGGGAGGGGAATGTAAGAGAGTTAGAACATCTAATAGAAGGAATTATGAGTATATATGATATTGAAATGATAGATATTAGCGAGATTCCACCTAAAATTAAAAAAAACTTGATGAATAATAGAGAAAAAGATATAGATATGTCCTTAAACAAGATTTTAGAAGAGACAGAAAAAGACCTAATAAAAGAAGCGCTACGAAGAACAAGTGGTAATGTAACTCATTCAGCAGAGATTTTACAAATTCCAAGACAGACATTACAATATAAAATTGGGAAGTACGAGTTGTAAAGACAATGTATAATTCACAGATTACAAATCACAATTAAAGGATTAAAAGATAATTTTCTATTATAAAATACTCTTGTCATCCTGAGTGGAGCGTGAGGATCTTTGTTTAAAGATTCCTCGACAGGCTCGGAATGACAGGATAACTTTGTTGTCCTGAAATCATTTGTCTTCTCATTGTGATATGTGAATTGGGAAAGTAACTGCCGAAAAACTGGCGTATTTTGTTAAATAAATATCATTCAAAAAATCAACAATGACTAAATCAGCGCCTCGTAGCCTCCGTCACCCTTGGCATAGAAGTTGCATTAATATATAGTATAAATATTTTAGGAGGGATTACATGAAAAAAGGAAATCCATATGGTACACACAGAGTTATTGAACCAAAGGGTGTTCTACCACAACCAGCATTTAAAATAGACAATGACATGGAAATTTATGACAATGAAATACTTATTGATGTTAAAACACTAAATGTAGATTCTGCTAGCTTTACACAAATTAAAGAGCAGGCAAACGGTGACATAGAAGAAATAAAAAACATAATGGCAGGTATCGTAGCTGAAAGAGGAAAGCATCAAAACCCAGTTACAGGATCAGGCGGAATGCTTATTGGAGTTGTTGAACAAATTGGAGATGCAATTAAAGAGACAACTGATTTAAAAGTTGGAGATAAGATAGCAACGCTTGTATCATTATCACTTACTCCACTTAGAATTGATAGCTTTGGAGAAATCAGAAAAGATATTGATCAAGTTGATATCAAAGGAAAAGCAATCCTGTTTGAATCAGGGATTTATGCTAAAATTCCAGAAGATATGGCAGAAAATCTTGCACTATCAGTTCTAGATGTAGCAGGAGCACCAGCTCAAACTGCAAAACTTGTTCGTCCTGGGGATACTGTAGTTGTACTAGGTGGGACAGGAAAATCAGGAATGCTTTGTCTATATGAAGCAAAGAAAAGAGCAGGAGTTACTGGGAAGGTAATTTGCTTAGGAAGTAGAGAAAAAACTATTGCAAGAGCGAAATCAGCTAATCTAGCTGATGAGTATGCAGTAGTAGATGCAACAAATGCAGTTCAAGTTATGGAAACTATATCAGAATTAACTGATGGTCAAATGGCAGATGTAGTAATAAACACAGTTAATATTCCAAACACTGAAATGTCATCAATCCTTATAACAAAAGATGATGGAGTCGTTTACTTCTTTTCAATGGCAACAAGCTTTACAAAAGCAGCACTAGGAGCAGAAGGCGTTGGGAAAGATGTTAATATGATAGTTGGAAATGGATATACTAAAGGACATGCGGCAATAGCACTAAATCTACTAAGAGAATCAGAAGAGTTAAGAAAGATTTTCACGGATTTATACGCGTAGTAGAAAACAATTAACAATTCACAGATCACAAATCACAATTTAAAAGATAAGTCACAATAAGAAATCACAAATCACAATGAAAAGACAAGTTCTTTTTAAGGATAACAAAGGTACCCTGTCATTCCGAGCCTGTCGAGGAATCTTTACGTTACTAAGACCAAAAATAAAGATCCTTACGCTATGCTCAGGATGACAACAATAATCTTTTAATCCTTTAATTGTGATTTGTGAACTGTGATTTGTGAATTGAATCAATTGTGAATTGTGAACTGTGATTTATGAATTGAATCAATTGTGAATTGTGAACTGTGAATTGAAAAAATGGGAGGTTAAAATACTAATGAGAAACTTTAAGGATATAGAAATCTACAAAGATGTAATCCAAGAACAGTGGGATGATTGGAAATGGCAAGTAAGAAACAGAATAACAGACGTTGAAACTCTAAGAAAAATAATTAAACTTACTGACCAAGAAGAAGATGACATAAACGAAGTACTTAAAAAGTTTAGAGTTGGAATCACACCATACTATGCATCATTGATGGATCCTGAAAATCCAAAAGATCCAGTAAGAATGCAAGCAGTACCAACTATAATGGAAACTCATGAAAGCTCATCAGATATGGATGACCCACTACATGAAGATGTTGACTCACCAGTTGAAGGTTTAACACATAGATATCCAGATAGAGTTCTTTTCTTAATCACAGACCAATGTTCAATGTATTGTAGGCACTGTACAAGAAGAAGATTTGCTGGACAAAATGACTCAGGAGCACCAATAGCTAGAATAGATGCAGCAATTGAATATATAAGAAATACACCACAAGTAAGAGATGTACTACTTTCAGGAGGAGATGCACTTTTAGTTGGAGATGATAGATTAGAGTATGTAATCAAGAAACTAAGAGAAATCCCACATGTTGAGATAATCAGAATAGGAACAAGGACACCAGTAGTAATGCCACAAAGAATTACGGATGACCTTGTAAATATGCTTAAGAAATACCACCCAATTTGGTTAAACACACATTTTAATCATCCAAATGAAATAACACCAGAATCAACAGAAGCTTGTAGGAAATTAGCAGATGCAGGTATACCACTAGGAAATCAATCAGTATTACTTCGTGGAATTAACGACTGTCCACATATTATGAAAGATTTAGTACACAAATTAGTTAAAATAAGAGTAAGACCATACTATATTTATCAGTGTGACCTTTCAATGGGTATTGAGCACTTTAGAACAAAAGTATCTAAGGGAATTGAAATAATCGAAGCACTTAGAGGGCATACATCAGGATTTGCTGTACCAACATTTGTAGTAGATGCACCTGGTGGAGGAGGTAAAATTCCAGTAATGCCACAATATCTTATATCACAATCACCTACAAAAGTAGTTTTAAGAAACTATGAAGGGATAATAACTACCTATGCAGAGCCAGATCACTTAGAAGAAGAGTGCCAATGTGATGTTTGCCAAGGTAAGAAAAAATCAGATTTATCAGGAGTTGCAGAATTGATGCAAGGCCCAGAGATAAAGAATCTTGAGCCAAGTTATTTAGAAAGACACGAGAGAAGCAAAAACTACAACAAGTAAGGAGATAAGCGATGTCTTTACTCCAGCTAATAAAGGATAAATATAGAATAGTATCAATAATAGGGATGAGCAAAAACTCAGGTAAAACAGTAACCTTAAACAGACTTATACAAGAGGCCATGGAAGAGGGCATACCAGTTGGTATGACCTCCATAGGTCGTGATGGTGAATCTGTAGATAAGGTTAGTGAAACCGAAAAACCAAGAATTTTTGTAGAGGAAAATACTATTATCGCAACAACAACAGCCCTCTTAGAAATGGGAGATGCTAGCATAGAAATCTTAAAGGTGACTCCGTTTACAACCCCCCTAGGGGATGTTGTGATTGGTAGGGTTAAATCACCTGGATATATTGAGATAGCAGGACCCCAAACACTAAGAGATATACGAGATGTGTGCGACACAATGTTAAGTCTTGGTGCTAGATTTGTAATAATAGATGGAGCAATAGATAGGAAGTCTTCAGCTGCACCAGCTATATCAGAAGCTACAATACTATCTACAGGCGCAATTCTATCCAGAGATATGAATAGAGTTTTAGAAGAGACAATTCATACAGTAGGATTATTATCACTACAGCAAGTAGATAAAAAATATCTTGAAAAAGCTAGAGAATTGATTTTTCAAAATAAGATAGCAGTAATAGATTTAAACGGTGAAATTGATGAAATTCCACTAGATACTGCCCTTGGAAAAGGTTATAAAATAGGTGAATTTCTAGATGAAGATTCAAGAGCTTTGATTCTTCCAGGATCACTAGTAAAGGGAACCCTTGATGATATAACAAGATCAACAAGATCCTATAAAAATATAGATATAGTAGTTGCCGATGGTACAAAGATATTTATTACTCCCAAGGACTATCTATTATTTAAGCGAATAGGTATAAGTATAAAGGTAGTATTTCCAATAAATCTAATAGGGGTTACCGTAAATCCTTATTCGCCATCAGGATATTTTTTTGAACCTAAAACCTTTTTAGAAAAAATGAAGTCATATATAAAAGATATTCCAGTAATGGACATAATGCTAGGAGGTGATTAGGATGTTTATGGATGAAGCGACTAAGAACGCACTTGATTTTCAATACATCTTAAACCAAATAGAGGTTTTAACACCCTATGGGAGTCTCTTAAAAAAACGTATGAAGCCATATTTAAGGGGATCAGAAGAAGACCTTAAAGATCAATTGCATATGATAGAAAGTTATCTGCCCTTTATTAAAAATAACAATATAAGACGAGAGTTTAATAATCTATTGAGTCATTTAAAAGACCTAAGACAATCTACTAAGAGGGCAATGGAAGGATTTATTCTCCAAGATGTAGAGTTATTTGAAATAAAGAACTTTCTTTTTTTGTTAAGAAACCTTAAAACTCAAATGGAAAAAGAAAATATTCCATCATTTAAAGAGACAAGGATTGAGTTAATTCCTAAATTGGAAAAGATGCTAGACCCAGAAGATACCAAAATAGCTACATTTTATATATATGATGCATATTCTGAAGAAATAAGAGAAATAAGGAAGAGGAAAAAAGAGCGCGATAATTTTATTAGAACCCAAAAAAAACGAATAAAAGACCAAGTTAAAGAAGACCTCAACCTAGATTTAAGACCGGATAACTCAGTGGTAGTTTCCAGAGAAAATAAATCACTATTAAAGACAATAAAGATTTATCCATATTTAACTTACCTATCAGAAACCTATTTAAATATAAAGTTCACCATAATTCCTACTGATGAAATTTCAGCAGCGGAAAGAGAATGGGATTTATTAAGAGATAAAGAAGAACAAGAAGAAATGAGAATTAGAGAATTTTTATCTAAGGAAGTAGGTAAAAGAAGACGAGAACTTTATAGAAATATGTTGAGTATAGGAAAGTTAGACCTTTTACTAGCAAAGACAAAACTTGCAATAGATTTAGATGGTGTAAAGCCAGAGATAGGGAATGAACATTCCATTTGGATCAAAGATGGAAGACATCCTAAAATAGAAAATCTATTAAAAAAACGAGAAATGAATTTCACCCCAATAACCTTACATTTAAAAGAAGGAGTAGCTTGTATTACAGGTGCGAATATGGGTGGAAAGACAATAAGTTTAAAGTTAGTAGGACTTTTAAGTGTTATGGCACATTATGGGATGTATGTTCCTGCTTCAGAGATGAAACTAGGATTAAGCCACTATATAAAGTCATCCATAGGAGATATGCAGTCAACAGACAGTGGACTTTCAACATTCGGAGGAGAAGTGAGAGTAGTTAGTGATGCTATAGAAAGAGCGGATGAGCAAGGTATAATATTAATAGATGAACTTGCCAGAGGAACAAATCCAGAAGAGGGATATGCGATTTCAAAAGCAATAGCAAAGTACCTAATAGACAAGCCAGCAATAACCCTTTTAACCACACATTATGACAATGTAGCAGACCTCAAAGGAATACAACATCTACAAGTAGTCGGACTTTCAGAATTGAAAATAGAGGAATTAGAAGATGAAATAATAGGTGGAGACGGGATGGAAATAATCAATAAACACATGGATTATAGACTGCGAAAAGTAGATAAAACAACAGCAATCCCAAGGGATGCAATAAATATAGCAAAAATAATGGGCCTTAAAAAAGAGATTTTAACATTAGCGGAAGAAATACTTACCAATTCACAATGCACAGATCACAATTCACAATTAAAAACAAATGAATAAAGACATTGAGGTGACAAATGAGTGATAATATAATTGAGAAAAAGTCATATGCATTTGCTTTAGAGACGATAAGAGTATATAAAGGTTTAGTTAATGATAATGAGAAAGTATTATCTAAGCAATTACTGAGATCTGGGACAAGTATAGGAGCGAATGTTATGGAAGGTCTGAGAGCTCAAAGTAGAAAAGATTTTATATCAAAAATGAATATTGCTTTAAAGGAAGCAAATGAAACTGAATATTGGATTAAACTACTAATAGATTCTAATTATTTAGATCCAGAAAAGCATCAAATGTACTTAAATAATTCTTCTGAAATATGTAGAATTCTTAATTCAATTGTGAAAACATCCAAAGAAAATCTATATGGAACAGTAGAAGAAATAATGCAAGAATATTAAAAGACAATTCACAATGCATAATTTACAAATCACAATGATAAGATAATGCAACCTTTGGTCGCAAAAAGAAATATATTTTAACCAGCTGTTACTTAATTTTTTAAATTGTGAATCGTGAATCGTGAATTATGAATTGAAGAAAGGAGTGAAAATTTTGTCAAAGCTTAATCTTGATTTAGAAAAAATTAAAGCATCAAGAACATCAGCAAAAAACATCGCTGAAGATATACAAAGCTTTATAGATAAGCATACTACAGTATCTACAGAAAGAACTGTCGTCAGACTTTTGGGAGTAGATGGAGTGGATGAAATAGAAAAACCACTACCGAATGTTGTTGTTGACAATATTGTAGAAGGAGGCGGATTAGAAAGAGGCGCAGCCTATTGGATAGGAAATGCAATGCTAAACCTAGATTTAACCCCTCAAGAAATTGCAGAAAAAATAGCAACTGGAGAAGTAGATATAACAAGACTACCAGCTAAAAACGAACAAGACATTAAAGATGTTATAGTCGAAGTAGCAAAAGCAACAATGAAAAGAATAGATGCAGAAAAGAAAATCAGAGAAGACTATATAAAAGCTTTTGGACCATCTAAAACTCCAAATCTATATGTAATAGTAGCAACTGGAAATATATTTGAAGATCTTGTACAAGCAAGGGCAGCAGCAAAACAAGGCGCAGATATAGTAGCTGTAATCAGAACTACAGGTCAGTCCCTACTTGATTATGTTCCATACGGAGCAACTACGGAAGGCTTTGGGGGAACCTATGCAACCCAAGAAAATTTTAGACTTATGAGAGAAGTACTTGATGAAGTAGGAGAAGAAGAAAAAAGATATATAAAATTAACTAACTATTGTTCAGGACTTTGCATGCCAGAAATTGCAGCAATGGGAGCAGTTGAAAGAGTTGATATGATGCTTAATGACGCATTATATGGGATACTTTTTAGAGATATAAACATGCAAAGAACCCTAGTAGACCAGTATTTCTCAAGGGTAATAAACGGCTACGCTGGTATTATAATAAATACAGGTGAAGACAATTACCTAACAACAGATGATGCAGTAGATGCAGCGCATACAGTTTTAGCATCACAATTTATAAACGAGCAGTTTGCACTTAAAGCAGGATTGCCAGAAGAACAAATGGGACTAGGGCATGCATTTGAAATAGAGCCAACACTTGAAGATGGATTCCTTCTAGAACTTGCACAGGCTCAAATGGCAAGAGAAATATTCCCTAAAGCACCGCTTAAATATATGCCACCAACAAAGTTTATGACAGGAAATATATTTAAAGGGCATATCCAAAATACAATGTTTAATATGGTATCCATAATGACAGACCAAGGCATACAACTTTTAGGAATGCTGACAGAAGCAATTCACACACCACATATTCATGACAGATACCTAGCAATTGAAAATGCTAAGTATGTATTTAATAATGCAAGACACTTAAGTGATGAAATAGAGTTTAAAAAAGATGGAGTAATTCAAAATAGAGCGAAAAAAGTATTGGGCGATGCAACTGAATTATTAAACCAAATTGAAAAAGATGGATTATTTCAAACTATTGAAGGTGGGAAATTTGGTGGAGTAAGAAGAAGTAGAACAGGCGGGAAAGGATTAGCAGGGGTATCATTAAAAGACAAAGGATACTTTAATCCATTTATTGAATTGATGCTTGGAGGTGAACGATAATGTTTGAAATCCAAAAAGTTGACCTAACCAGAGTAAAACCATATGGCGATACAATGAACGATGGTGCAATCCAATTGAGTTTTACATTGCCAGTTCCTTATGGAGATGAAGCAAACGAAGCTGCAAGACAACTTATAAAAAAAATGGGATTCGAAGAACCAGCAGTAGTGTATTCACATGACCTAGGAATTAACTACACCTATTTTATAATGTATGGTAAGACAATTCATACAGTAGATTATACTTCAATAGAAGTTCCAAAAGTAGAAGTAGATGTATTAGAAAAGCATGAAATTGAAGATTATATCAAGGATAATATAAAACGAGATGTTGTAATCTTAGGAGCTTGTACAGGAACAGATGCACATACAGTTGGCATAGATGCGATATTTAATATGAAAGGCTATGCAGGACATTATGGTCTAGAAAGATATGAGGGAGTCGAATCACATAACTTAGGTAGCCAAGTTTTAAATGAAGAACTAGTTGCAAAAGCAATAGAGCTAAAAGCAGATGCAATACTTGTATCACAGGTAGTAACACAAAAAGATGTTCATATTCCAAACCTAACAGAACTAGTTGAACTTCTAGAAGCAGAAGGACTTAGAGATAAGATAGTTCTAGTGTGTGGAGGACCAAGACTAAGCCACGAACTAGCAAAAGAGCTAGGATACGATGCAGGCTTTGGAACAGGAAGTTACGCAGAAGATGTAGCAACATTTGTAGTAACAGAAATGGTAAAAAGAAAATTAGTATAGCTTTAACTACTGAGTCGGTGTAAATTTGCCGGCTCTATTTTTTTGCCAATTAGACACTAAAGGTTTGTCATTCTGGACGTAGTGAAGAATTTTTAAGTAAGATTTATAGGTAGACTTAGAATGGCAGATAAATTGCTAGTTTTATCTTTTGTATTAGGAGGATGTAATAACCTTTATGTAATCGGATATATAAAAGGAGCCATGCTAGTTCTAGAAGAAAAAATATTTTTAAAAAATTAGTGTTAAATATGTCAATTATATTATTATTTGGGTATACTTAGGTTATAAGGTAGGTGAATGATGTGAAACTGTATATAACACTGCTGGGTGATTTTGACATAAAGATGAATAATAAATCCATAATTCCACAATCAAAGAAATCTTCAAAGCTAATAAGACTGTTGGAGTATTTCTTGACCTTTAAAAACAAAGAACTGATTCCAGAGACTATAATTGAGAATCTTTGGATGGATAGTGGATCACAAGACCCAATGAATATGATAAGAGGTCAAATCTTTAGATTAAGACAGCTTTTAAAAGAAATGCTACCAGATGAAGAAACTCTTAAAATTAATTTTGAAGATGTCTACTATATACTAGAGGTATCTGAAGATGTTATAATAGATACAGATGAAATGGAAGACTTTATAAGAGCCGGGGACGCACAGCTAGAAGAGGATGTTGAAAAATCGATTCTTCTGTATAATAGTGCAATAGAGATATATAAGGGAACCTATTTATCAAAATACGACTACGAAATGTGGCTAGTTCCAATTAGAAGTTATTACAGAAAAAAATATTTAAAAACAATACAAAAATTAGTAGAAATATATAAGACAAAGAACAATCAAGATAGTATAATAGAACTGATACAATCAGCCATAAAAGTAGAGCCTAATGAAGAATTGCTTAGGTCAATCTTTATAGATAGTTTGTTGAAACAAGGAGATTTACAAGAAGCACAAGACGAATTTATGGACCTGAAAAGTGATTTTGAAAAAAGATTAGGAATATCCAATTCAGCTTCTCTAAGAGAAATACAAATGAAAATAGAAAGTTATCTTACAGAAAAAAGTGAGGTAGATACTCACATAGTAGAATCCAAGTTAGGTGAACAAAAGAGACCAGGGCCGGTTAAATTTGACAGCGAGTATTTTAGAATAATTTACAATTCTTATAAAAGGAAAAGAGCAGATAAAGAAAAAAAAGATTTTCTAGGTATAGTAAGCTTGAAAGACTATGAGGATGATTATAATGAAGAAACTTATATAAAGAACTTTAATAACCTTATAGGAAAAACAATAGTTTCAAGCCTAAGAAGAGGAGATATATATACATTTTGGAATGACACCCAGGTTTTAGTTCTTATTGAGGGAGTTAAACCAAGTGGAGAAGCAACCATACAAGAGAGAATTCAGAGAAGATTTGACATGATAAATAAATATCCGGTAAAAATAGACATAAAATTCATGCCAATAGAAGATAGAGATGACTCAGATATATTTAAATAAAGGAGGCGAGATCATGGAATACCCTTCAAAAAATGACTTTTTCATTAAATTCAAAGCACTTTTTAGCGAAAAAGAGAGATTTATGGATTATGTATTAGTAGAAACAAGTAAAAACTTTAAAACTGCAACAAGGGTAAGTCCAGACAAACTTCTAGGTATGAAGCTAACAGATATAGTTTTAGAAATAGACGAACCAATTCTAGCACTTAAAGAGTTTCACTACCATATGCTACCAAAAACTAGGAGAAAATTTGATCACTATATAAAAGAAGAGAATAGACAATACGCAGTAAGTATGTTTAGCGATGAAAAAGATTATCTGCTAATGGTATATACAGATATATCAAATATTAAAAATGCAATAAATCATAATGATGAAGAAGAAGAGGAATTATTAAAACAGACAGTATAATAAGATGGATTTTAAAAATCCTATGTTAGAATAAACATAGGATTTTTGTATGAAAATCCTTGTCATCCTGAGCATAGCGTAGGATCTATCTTTTAGAGTTTGTCATTCTGAGCATAGCGTAGGATCTATCTTTTAGAGTTTGACATTCTGAGCATAGCGTGAGAATCTTTCTTTTAGAGCTTGTCATTCTGAGCATAGCGTAGGATCTTTCTTTTAGAGCTTGTCATTCTGAGCATAGCGTGAGGATCTTTCTTTTAGAGCTTGTCATTCTGAGCATAGCGTAAGGATCTTTCTTTTAGAGCTTGTCATTCTGAGCATAGCGTAAGAATCTTTCTTTTAATATTTTAATTATAAACGGAGGCTAATATGAAAAAAAAATTACTATCAATATTAATTTCAATAGCAATAACACTATCAATGCTACCAGGAATAGCAACTGCATCACCCTTATATGATATAAAAATACATAGAGAAGAAGCAGATTTAGAATTAGTAATAGATACTTATAATTTCATAAAAGAAACATACCCATTTGAAATATCAGATAAAGACCTTTCAGAAACAGCTTTAAAAGCTATGTTAAATTCACTTGATCCGTATAGTGACTACTATACAAAAGAAGAAGCAGCAGATGTGTACATGAATATTTTTGGCTACTTTACAGGAATAGGAATCTATATTCAAAAATCAGAAGAGTATATAGATATAATAAACCCTATTGAAGGTACAGAAGCTGAAAAAGCAGGACTCTTAGCAGGTGATATTATAATGAGTATAGATGGTAAAGATACAAAAGATATGACATTGGATGAAGCATCAAAATTAATAAAAGGAACAATTGGAACAAAGGTAAAGTTAGTAATACAGAGAAAAGGTAAGAAGCTAAATTTTGAAATCACAAGAAAAGAAATAACTATAAATCCAGTTAAATATGAAAAACTAGCAGATAACATTGGCTATATAAAATTAAGTGAGTTTAGTAAAACTTCATCATATGAAGTGAAAAAAGCATTATATTATTTTCAAACAGAAAAAATAACTAAGATAATTTTAGATGTAAGAAACAATCCAGGAGGATTATTTGACCAAGCGGTAGAAATATCCAGTCTGTTTGTGCAAAGAGGGCCCGTTGTACATGTAAAAGAAAAGAATAGTGCACCAGTTTCATATTTTTCTACTATAATATATCCAGATAAAGAGTTAGTTTTATTGACGAATGAAAAAAGTGCTTCAGCTTCAGAAATTCTAGCAGGAGCAATTAAAGACAGAAAAGCAGGTACTATAGTAGGAAAGAAAACATTCGGCAAAGGGATAATTCAAAATATGATACCACTATTAAATGGAAGTCTAATAAAGATAACAACAGCAGAATACCTAACTCCAAACTATATAAGTATCCATGGGATAGGAATTGAACCAGATATAATAGTAGAAAACACAGAAGATAAAGACCTACAACTAGAAAAAGCAATAGAAATAATAAAAGAATCGATAGAATAAACGTTGCGATAAAGCCAACCGTAGGGGCAGGGTTCCCGCTCAATGATGTCATTACAAGCACTATTCAAGTATTGTTATCCTGAGCCTAGCGTGAGAATCTTTCTTTTAATCATTTACTTGTAATCAATTTGAAACACAACTGTAATGTTATATTCCCATTATATGGGTTATAATAGTCACATAAGCAACTGTAATAAAGATATTTCATTATTACAAATTCATTACACTAGCATCTTTAGCTTGATTTAAAAAGGCTGAAATGCTATAATCATCTTTAGAATGATGGTAATTATAGTATTATACCATTTTCTACAAGAAGGGTCAGAAGACATTTGAAGGAATAATCTTCTGGCACTAAAGTTCTATTCCTTCAACAAAATAATTTATTATTATAAGGAGGGTTTTATTGATGAAGAAACATTTAGCATTAGTTATGGCATTAGTAATGGTTCTTGGTACCTTCAGTTTTGTATCAGCAGCACCTGATTTCTCAGATGTTATGGATACACCATATGAAGAAGCAGTAATGAGCTTAGAACTACTAAATGTTCTAAACGGTTATCCAGATGGAACTTTTAAACCAGCAAACACTATTACAAGAGCAGAATTTGCTGCTGTTGCAGTTAGGGTTTCAGGTTTAGAAACAGCTGCTATGGCAGCAAAAGGACTACCAACAGGATTTAATGATGTACCAGCTATGCATTGGGCATCAGGATATGTTGGAACAGCAGCAAAATTAGGAATTGTTAACGGTGTAGGTAACATGATGTTCGCACCAGAAACTCCAGTTAAGTATGAAGAAGCTATCACAATGATAGTTAGAGCTCTTGGCTATGAGCCAGCAGCACAAGCAAAAGGTGGATATCCTTTTGGATACCTAATCGTTGCTAATGAAATTGATTTACTTGATGGCGCAATGGGAACTCAAGGAACTTGGGCAACTAGAGGATTTGTAGCACAAATTACTTTTAATGCTCTTGAAATTCCAATGATGATCCAAAACGGTTATGGTACAGAGACAAGATTTGTTGTTTCAGGAACAGATGGAACAGATGAAGAATATCTAATTGACCAAATGGGATTTACATCAGTTGAAGGTAGAGTAACAGATTATGATAATGATGACATGGAAATTGAAATGGATGTAGTTGAGGAAAACGGAGTTGATTTATTAGGCGACGGTGATGAATACACAGAAACTTATGATGTAATGGAAGGTTTTGACTTCTATAAAGTTCATGGCCTTACTGTAAAAGCGTGGTTAGATGGTGACAAGGTAGTTTTAACTAAGTTAGTAGATAATGTAATGTTTGATGCTGTAGAGTTTACTGAAGATGGTTCAGAATTAACACTAGTAATGGCAGATAAAGATTATGATTTAGTAGAAGACCAGGATAATGATGTTGCTGATGATTATCTTACACAATTTATAATAGCAGACGGAAATGTTTTCTATTCTGAAGATGATGATTTTAATGTTGATTATGCAAAAGTTGTTTTAGATGGCGGAGATGTTATCTGGGCAGAAGGTTTTGTATTTGATGAATTTATGTTCGTAGAAGAAGTAGATGACATGGTTCTTGTAGATATGGACGATGAAGAAACAGATGTTGAAGATTACCTAATTGTTAAAGATGGAAAAACTATTGAGGCTTCAGATGTTGAGAAAGGCGATTTAGTATTACTATTCAATGATGATTATAGAAACTATGATGGATTTGCAGTTGTTGCTAATATGATGGAAGAAGGCGTTGTAACTAAGGCTTACGACATAGGTAATGACAATACAGCTACAGATGCATTTAAATTAGATGGAACAACTTATGACCTTTCACAACTTGGCGCAATGTATGTTGATGATAGCTCACTTAAAGCTGTTGATACAGATGCATTAGAAGGTTATGTAGATGCAGAAGAAACAATAACTGTATATACTGATTTTTATGGTGAAGTAGTTATTATGATGGGTGAAATGGCTAATGTCACTTCAACCTATGGTGCTATGCTTACTGAAGATGCTAATGTATACTCAGGAAGAAGTGGAGAGACTATAGCTTGGGATATGGTAAATGAATTAGGAGAAGAAGTTTCATTTAATGAAGTTAATGCTGATAGAGATGATGTATTAGTAAAAGACAATCTTGACAATGTAGCAAATGAGCATGATGTAGTTGAATATGTTCTTGATGAAGATGGAGATTTAGATGAGGATGTTGTTGTATTAACTGCAGCAGTTCTTGCTTCGACAACAAATAGTGCTGTTGAGATAGATGACAGATATGCAGAAGGATTTAGACTACAAGCGGATTCAGTGGTATTCTTACTTGACTCAGATGGAGATATTGATGAAGTATTCCTTTGGGAAGATGCAGAAGATTTCTTCGGAGAAATGACAAAATATGATGTTTACGCTGAAGAAGGCGAAGTAACTTATCTTGTAGTATTCGATTCAGATGCAGGTGGAGATTTTAACGCTGAAGCTGGAGTTGTAGTAAATAGGAGAAATCTTTCAGGCGGAGATGCTGAATTTACAATTAATATTGAAGGAATAGAATATTCAATTGATGTTGATTCAGATGAATTTGATGCTGGAATAGTTGTAGGGAACATTGTTGAGTTTGATATCAATGATGATATGGATGCAATAGAAAACCTTGTATTGGCTACTACTCCTGAGCTTGTAACAGGAACAGCTAGTGCAATTCAAGTAAGAGCTGAAACATTAGTAATAAACAGTACTGAATATGAACTTACTAACAATGCAGTTATCTATGATGTTGGTGAAGATGATATACTTGTACTTCGTGATTTATATGATATGCAACCTGTTTCAGTAAAAGTTTACAAAGATAATAATTCTATAAGATTTATCAGTTATATAGTAGTTAATTACTAATATCAAAACTGAATAAATAATTTAAAAAGACCGAGTTTACTCGGTCTTTTTACTTTCTAAAATTATAGATATCTTATATTAGTTTATGTAGCATAAGATGAATAATTTTAGTTTTAGATTAATGAGAGGCATATGCTGTTAGTATTTACAATAGACTTACTTCAATTACTCTCGTTTTTTCATACATAAAGAGGTTTTGTTATTATAAAATGATTTAATATTGTGGAAGAGTTACACCTGTAACTAGTATTAGTTGATTAACTTTGATATAATCCTTTATATACAAGAAAACAGGGATTATAAAAATTAGGAGGCAAATATGAAAAAAATAATAATGTTACTATTAGCAGCTTCATTATTTTTCACACCATTATCAGGAATAGTTGCGTATGCAGAGGTAGGTACTTTAATTTTAGATAGAACAGAAACTACAGAAACACCAGAAACTACTGAAACACAAGAAATTAAAGAAATACCTGTGGTTATAACAGAGCCAACTGAAGAGGAGATATTGACTCTTACATTGCAAGAGGCTATTGGTTTCGCTCTTTTAAACAACAAAGAGATGCAAATACAAAATTTAGAGTTAGCTAAAGCAGAAATAAGTTATAAAGAAAACAAAAGAGCTATAGAAAAGGCTGAAGATGGAGCAGAGATGCTTGAAAAGCTCGGGATACCTAGAAGTTATGAGGTTACTCCAGACCAAATAGTAAATAATGCATTAATTGAAAAAGGCGTATCAATGAAACAAGTTGAACTTGCACTTTTATCAGCTCAGATGAATGTAGAAATGAAAGAAAATCAAATCAAATACAATGTAGAAAAAGCATATTTTGATCTTTTACAAAAAGAAAAAGAGCTCCTTATCTCTGGAGAAAATTTAGCCCTTACTCAAAAGCAATACGACAATGGTAAGTTAAGATATGATTTAGGAATGATTTCAAAACAACAATTACTAGGACTCGAGCTAGGACTTTCTCAGGCTCAAAGTGGGTATGATGCAGCTAAGATGGTTAATGAAATCCAGTTACTCAGTTTTAAAACTACTTTGGGATTAGCATTAGAAAAAGAGATTGATTTAACTGGCGAGATTGAAATAAAAGAGTATGAACCAATAGACTTAGAAGAGTCTATAAAATTAGCATTAGAAAATAATGCAGGTATAATTATGGCAAAAGAAAATGCTGAAATACAACCTTTAATACTAGAAGCTACTTCCGGAAGATTTCCTCCTATAACTTTTAGATACAGACAGCAAGAAGTAGAAGTAGCAAAAGCAGAAGAAAGCTTACAACAAGCCATGGTTGGAGTTGAAATGGGAGTAAGAACTTCTATTTTAAATCTTAAAACATCGGAAGAACAAATAGCAACATTCCAAAAAGCAGTGACAATGGCAACTGAAACAGTTAAAATTGCAGAGTTGAGCTTTGAATTAGGACAAAACACTCCAGCAGATGTATTAGAAGCAAATATAAACCTAATGAGTGCTAAAAAGAATCTGGCACAACAAATTCACGCTTTTAACACAGCATTATTGGATTACAGATACAGTATGGGCCTTGGCAAAGGAATCTAATTCAATGCACAATTCACAGATCACAGATTACAATTAAAAGAATTAAAGATTAGAAGAAAAAAATAAAAGATTAAATCCTTCCTACCTCAGGATGACAATTAAGTGTTGTCGTTCTAAGGTATGAAGGATTTTTTATTTTAGGCAAATGAGGGTATCAATTACCTATATCACACTAATATAAGATATAATAAGTATATTAAGACATATGTAGAGCATTTTCCACTCGGGGGAGTTGTTATAATGAAAGATAATACTATAATGAAGGTTGAAAACTTGAGTAAGCTTTACCAGATGGGTGAAGTTGAGGTTGCGGCTATTAAAAAAGTAGATATTGAAATATATAATGGTGAATTTGTTGTTATCCTAGGGCCTAGTGGTTCTGGGAAGAGTACTCTGCTAAATATTCTTGGTGGAATGGATTCACCAACTGAGGGCAATGTTTATATGGATGGTGAAAATATCGTTTCATTTAATGATAAAAAGCTTACTGGCTATAGAAGGGATAAAATAGGATTTGTGTTTCAATTCTATAACCTGATGGGTACTCTTACTGCAAGGGAAAATGTAGAGTTGGCAACTGAAATATGCAAAGACCCTCTTAATGTAGATGAGGTACTAGATACTGTGGGTTTAGAAGATAGAAAAGATCACTTTCCTTCTCAATTAAGCGGTGGAGAGCAGCAAAGGGTAGCTATTGCAAGAGCAGTTGCTAAAAATGCTGATTTACTTCTTTGTGATGAACCGACTGGAGCGCTTGATTTTACTACTGGTATCAAGATACTTGCACTTCTTAAGGAGATTAATCAAAAATACAATAAAACCGTTGTAATCATAACTCATAATGTCCCAATTGGAGCTATGGCTGATCGTGTTATAAAAATGAGAAGTGGAGAAATAATTGATATTAAAATAAATGAAGAACCTATTAATCCTGAAAGGATTGAATGGTAATGAAAAAGCTAGATAAAAGGCTTTTAAGATCTATTGAGAATTCAAAAGGACAGTTTATATCAATAACTATAATGGTGGTAGTTGCTTTAACTATTTATGTTTCCTTTAGTATGGTTAGTGATAAATTGTATAACTCGATTTACCATTATTATGAAATAACGAATTTTGCTGATATTTTTGTGGATTCATCTAGACTTCCAAAGTCTGCTGTTGATGATTTGTTATCAATAGAGGGTGTAAAAGCTGCTCAAGGGAGAATAATATTTGATGTACCATTAAGGGTGGAAGATCCAAAAGAAAAGGTAAATGTCAGAGTGATTTCTGTTTCTGATGAAGATGAAATGATAAATGGATTATACACGATAGCAGGTCAAGAACTAGAAAAAGGCAAAAAACAAGCAGCTGTACTTCAACAGTTCTATATCGGTCGAGATATGAAACAAGAGGATATTATTAGACCCTATATTGGGGGAGTAGAATACGAACTTGAAGTTATTAGCGAGGTAGGGAGTCCTGAATATATTTACCTTATGGAAAATGAGCAGACACTTATACCTGATGCTAAAGGTTTTGGGGTAATATATGTACCTGAGGACTTTGCAGAAGCTGCTTCTGGATATAGGGGAAGCTACAATAGTATAGTTATTGATGTTGATAAAGAATATGAAAACAAGTTATCACTTGTAGCAGACGATATTGAGGATAGTCTTAGACGATATGGAGTGCAAAGCGTTGTAATTAGGGATGACCAACTAAGTCACACTCTTATGATGGATGAAGTTCGATCACTTGAAGTGAGTTCTACAGCAATAACAGTTTTATTTTTAATGGTTGCTGGGATTATAATTTCTATCATGTTATCCAGAATAGTTAAAAAGGATAGAATTGGAATTGGAGTTTTGAAAGGTCTTGGATACACAAATTTACAAATCCTTTCGCATTATGCAAAGTATTCAATAGCAATTGGCCTTGTAGGCTCTCTTATTGGAATAGTTCTAAGTATACCAGTATCAATTTCCTTGACAAATTTGTATATTCAATATTTAAACGTACCATTATTTAATACATCAATTGATCCAGCTTACTTTTTGTATGGAATTATTCTTTCTGTTATATTTTGTTTAGTCGCTGGTTTATTAGGTGCAAAAAGTGTACTTAAAATATCTCCAGCTGACGCAATGAGACCAGAAACGCCAAAGGCCGGTAAACGAATATTTTTAGAAAGATTCAGTGAATTTTGGAAAAAGCTTTCTTTTAGTTGGAAAATGGTACTTAGAAATATTTCTAGAACTAAAAGAAGAGCTTTCTTTTTAGTATTAGGTATTGCGCTTACCTATGCAGTATCTATGATGCCAATGTATATGTCTACTATATGGACGCATCTTTTTGATTTTCAATACGGGGAGTTTCAAAAAATGGACTATGCCATAGATTTTTCAAAACCTATGGATATAGATTCTCTTTTTGAAGTAAAAAAACTTGCTGATATTGATTTAATTGAACCTAAGGTTGAATTACCATTTGAGCTTTCAAATGGGTGGAAGAAAAAATCACTAAGTGTTATTGCAGTAAATAGTGATACTTCAATGTATGATTTTACTGATTTAAATGGGCAAGAGGTATTTTTACCTAAGAGAGGAATAGTATTATCTCAAATCACTGCTGATATCTTAGATGTAGATATTGGAGATACAATTTCAATAAGGAGCTTTTTACCACAAATAGACGAAAAACAA
This sequence comes from Gudongella sp., assembly GCA_034006985.1. Classification (GTDB taxonomy): domain Bacteria; phylum Bacillota; class Clostridia; order Tissierellales; family Tissierellaceae; genus Gudongella. The sequence continues at coordinate 82,816 of JAVERT010000007.1, read as the reverse complement.
ATAGAAGTAAAAGCAATTGTAAAACAATACCTTGGCGCTAATGCCTACATGGATATAGAACTCATGTATAAGATAATAGAAGACAAGGGAGTCGTAACTGGAGCTCTTATTAAATCGGACGCTCAAATAGTAGAGGATTTAAAAGATGTTAAAAATATTGGCTCTGTTCAGTCAGCTCAAGATATGCAGGATACATTACTTGAATATATGAATACAATTATTGCTTCTATGGGAATAATGATGATTTTTGGAGGGGTATTGGGGTTTGCAATAGTATATAATATTACTATAGTAAGTATTAGTGAGAGAATAATGGAGTTTTCATCTTTAAGAATATTAGGTTTTGAGAAGAAGCAGATATTTAGATTAATCTGGAGAGAAAATGCCTTAATGACTATCTTTGGAATTATTTTAGGTATCCCATTAGGATATATAATGACCCTTGCTATAGTTACAGCTGTTTCAACTGAGATGTTTGTAATACCAGCAATAATAACTCCTTCTATATATATTTTCTCAGGTGTTGCTACTATATTATTTGTTGTTATAGCTCAGTTGGCAACCTACAGGAAAATTACAAATCTTAATTTTATAGATGCACTTAAAACAAGAATATCTTAAATCTAATCTATGCTAAGGAAGTGAAATGTTATGAAAAAGAAATGGATTATTATTGGTGCTATTATTTTAGTAATAGCAGCAGGAATATTTTACCTAAACAACCAGCCTGGGCTTGAAGTTAATGTTGGGGTAGTAGAGAGAGGAAATATTGAGGACTATATTGAAGAGATTGGAACTGTTACTGTAAGAGGTGGCATAACAGTCTATGCTCCGGTAGCTGCAAAGGTTCAAAATGTATTTGTAGAAGAGGGAGATATTGTAAATCTAGGAGATATGTTAGTTGAATTTGACAAAGATCAGCTAGCTCTACAAATTGCTCAACTTGATGCCCAAAGCTCTGCAGTTCTAGCACAGCTTAATGATGCAAAAAGATCTGGGAATGCAAATCAAATTAAAAGTGTAGAATTAGATATTACGGATTTAAATAAAAGTATTTCTGAAGATGAACAGGATTTAGAAGATTTAAGAGCTCTATTTGAAGCTGGAGCTATTTCTGATGGGGAATATAACAATGCTAAAAGCCTTCTTGATTCTAAGAAAATCTCATTGGAAAAACTAGAATTACAACTTTTAGATCTTAGGAGCCCAAGCTCACAATATATTGTCGATCAATTTCAAGCTCAGATAAATCAGATAGATTTGCAAAAGAAAGAGCTATTGAATATGGGAGAAGACTTTATACTAAAGGCGGATATCGCAGGGACAGTTTTATCTAAAAATATTGAAAAAGGAAGCTTTCTACAAGCAGGGATGAGTATTCTAAGTATAGGAGATTTAGAAAAGTTATATATTGAGAGTGAGCTACTGGTTTCTGATATTGTTAAAATCAAGGAAGGTGCATTGGTTAAAGTTTCAGATGAAGATTTGGATTTAGTTGATTTAGAAGGAACTTTAACAAAGATTTACCCAAATGCTTTTAGCAAGGTTTCGGATTTGGGGATAGAGCAAAAAAGAGTCAAGGCTGATATAGAGTTTAAAAAGATGCCTGAAAATATTAGGCCAGGCTATGAGTTAGATATTAAAATAATTCAGGAGAGTAAAGAGAATACTTTAATCATTCCTGAAAATGCAGTTTTCAGTATGAATGACAAAGAGTATATATTTAGAATAATAGATAGCCTTGCAGTTCTAACAGCAATTGAAGTAGGAATAGAGAGTGAAAAAAGCATTGAAGTAATATCAGGTCTAGAAGAAGGGGACACCGTAATACTATCCCCCGAATCAGAACTAGAAGATGGAGATAAAGTAAAGATTATAGAATAATAGAAATATCCAAAATCAAAGATTTTGGATATTTTATTGATAGGGTATGCAATTTAATAAATCTGTTGTATAATAAAATATACCGACCGACCATTCGGTCTTAAGTTATTTATATTATATCAGGGGGAAAAGATGATGAATAAAAAGAAGTATATTATATTAATAACTACACTTGTTATAGCGTTTGCTATATCAGGTTGTAGTAGCAATCAAACAGATGAAGTAGAAGAGGAAAATTATACTCCAGTGGAGATTTGTACTACTCAGAGTAAGGATATTGATAATGAAGTTAGCTTTAGCGGGAAGATTTTAGCCAATGAGGAGATTTTTGTTATTCCAAAAGCATCAGGGATTGTAACTGCTGTAAACTTTGAACTTGGGGATAAAGTAAATAAGGGAGATATATTATTTACAATTGAAAAAGATGATATATCAAATTCAGTAGCACAGGCTTCAAATGGTATAAGTCTTGCTCAAAAAGGCGTTTCTCAAGCTGAGAATGGTCTTGCATCTGCAAAGATTAATTATGAATTGAATAAAGAAAAGATTGAAAACGCAATTCTTAACTATGAAAGAACTAAAGAACTTTATGAACAAGGTGCGGTATCTAAGAGCCAATTAGAGCAAGCCGAAATAGCGGCTAATACAATGAACCTTGATGCAATAAAAGCTGGCGTTACACAAGCTGAGATATCATATCAGCAGTCTTTAAACCAGCTTACACAAGCTCAAATATCATATGAACAAGCAGCAAATGGGATAGATAATACACAGGTAGAAGCACCAATGACTGGAATATTATCTACACTTAATGTTAAAACTGGACAAATTGCTGGAAGTGGTCAGCAAGCTGCAACTATTGTAGATGTAAGTGAAGTGTATATACAATTAAGTGTTGTCGAATCTGTTGTTAATGACATTTTAGAAGGGGATGAAATACGACTTGAGATTCCAGCAGCAGCTACAGGAGAAATCACAAGCACTGTAAGCTATGTTAGCCCATCAGCTGATCCAATGAACAAGCTATACACCGTAAAAAGCTATATTAACAATCCAGATTCAAAGATTAGGCCTGGTATGAGTGCTAAAGCTATAATTAGTCTTGAAAAGGCAGAAGATGCTATTGTTATTCCTTCAAATTCTATTATTAATGAAGGGGATAAAAAGTTCGTATTTGTTGTAGAAGATGATATAGCAATTGAAAAAGAAGTTACAACTGGAATTGATACAGGTGAATTTGTAGAAATTCTTTCAGGATTAAACTTTGATGAGAAGATTATTATTGAAGGTCAATTCTATGTGTCAGATGGTTCAAAAGTTAAAGTTGTAGTAAGGGGTGAGTAGTCTTGAATCTATCGAAGTTTTCAGTTAAAAGACCTGTTACTATCACAATGCTTGTTTTAATTGTAATCTTAATAGGTATTATTTCACTTACAGAGTTACCGATAGATTTATTTCCTGAAATTGAAGTTCCAGTTGCTGTTGTAGTGACTAATTATTCTGGAACGGGACCTCAAGAAATGGAAAATTTGGTGACTAAACCTTTAGAGGGAGCAATTGCAACAGTTGGGAACATAGAAAATATAAGTTCAATTTCATCAGAAGGAAGCTCTATAGTTATTGCTAGATTTGGATTTGGCGTCGATATGGATTTGGCTTCACTTGAGATGAGGGAAAAAGTTGATTTAATTAAGGGGTTTTTACCTGAGGAATCTGGAGAACCTTTGGTTATAAAGATTGACCCTAATGCACTTCCAGTTTATCAGCTTTCACTTTCTACAAAAGGTGACTTGGCAGGACTTCAGACATTGACTGAAGATACAATAAGTCAAAGATTTGAGAGACTTGATGGAGTTGCATCAGTTGATATTTTAGGAGGATTTGCAAAGGAAATTGAAATAGCCGTAAATCCAAATGAACTTTCAAATTTAGGTTTAAATATAAATCAGCTATCACAGATAATAAGCTCATCTAACTTAAACCTACCTGGTGGTAGCGTTAATAATGGTGAACAAAAATACTCTGTTAGAATAAGCGGAGAATTCCAAGATGTAGAGGAAATAAGGGATATGGCAATACCTTTAAATTCAGGTGAAGTTTTAAAACTTTCTGATATTGCTAAAGTAAATCTAGTTAGAAAGGATATAAGCTCGATTTCTAGAACAAATGGAGAGAATAGTATAAATTTATCCATGCAAAAGCAATCAGGCAGAAACACAGTTCAGGTAGCTAATTTAATAAATGAGGAAGTAGAAAAACTAAGAGAAGACTATCCTGATTTAGAGATAGATGTGGTATTAGATAGCGCTACATTTATTACTAAATCTATTAATACTGTAGTAAAAAACACATTATTTGGTTCGCTTTTAGCAATATTAATTCTTTATATATTCCTAAAAAATATTAGAACGACACTTATTATTGGAATATCTATTCCAATATCACTTATAGCATCATTTATACTTTTATATTTTAATGGGATAACTTTAAATATCTTAACACTAGGAGGTCTGGCCCTGGCGGTCGGGATGCTTGTAGATAGTGCGATAGTTGTACTTGAAAATATATTCCGCTTTAATTCTGAAGGATATTCAAAAGAAGAGGCAGCTATTCGTGGAGCTTCTGAAGTAGGAATGGCAATAACTGCATCGACGCTAACAACAGTTGCTGTATTTATTCCAATAGTGTTTGTAGAAGGTGTAGTTGGGACTATATTCAAAGACTTTGCTGTTACAGTAACACTTTCATTGTTAGCATCATTGGTGGTTTCTTTAACCTTAATACCAATGTTAGCTTCAAAAATAATGAAGGTTGATGCAAGGGATGCTGATATAAGCAATAGGAAACTTTCTAAAGTGTATATTTTCTTTGACAACGCCTATCTAAAGCTAGAGGGATATTATAGAAAGGTATTAATTAGGAGTTTAGCTAAACGAAGAAGAACAATAATTGTTGCTATTAGTATATTCTTAATCAGTATTCTTAGCCTTACAACGGTGGGAGTTGAGTTTTTACCAGCTACAGATGAAGGAACTCTAAATATTACCGTGGGGGTTCCACCAACAACTAGCCTTGAAAAAATTGATAAAGCAGTAATGAATGTAGAAACTTTGTTAGCTGGGATTGAGGAAGTTGATACCATTTCTTCTAGTATAAATGGTGGAAATTCGATGATGTCTAGTAGAACAGGTATGGCAGGTGGAAATGATGGTAGTATATCTGTTGTATTAGCTCCGCTTGCAGATAGAGATAGGACAACCTCTGAGATTGCTGAAGAAGTTAGGACTCTAGTTAAGGATATTCCTGGTGTTGATATTTCAGTTACTCAACCATCAAATACTGCTGCAATTGGATCTGCAGATCCAATCTCTATAAGCATAAAGGGAGCAGAGCTTCCTGTATTAGAACAGATATCTGAAGATATTAAAGCGATTTTGGAATCTGTAGAGGGAACAAGAGAAGTTACCACTAGTTTAAGTGACTCAGTACCAGAGATAGAGGTAAGAGTTAAAAAAGATATTGCGGCTTCATATGGATTAACTCCTGCTGCTGTTGCTAATAATGTAAGGAATAGTGGCGCTGGTACTACTGTCACAAGGCTTAAATCAGGTGGAGATGAAATTGATGTTGTTATTAGAGATAGCTCTGATATTACAGAAAGTTTAAATAATTTTAGATATATGGATATTTCTACTCCAATGGGGACTAATATTCCACTATCGCAGCTTGCAGATATTGAACTTGTTACAGGGCCGAGAGCCATAAATAGAGATAATCAAGAAAGACAAGTTACTGTTACTAGCGATATAATGGACAGAGAGCTAAACGATATATTAGCAGATGTAGAGTTAAAACTAGAAAACTATGAAATTCCTGGGGGATATTCCTATATCATCGGTGGAGAAAATGAACAGATAATAGATGCATTTAAGCAATTAGGCTTGGCATTATTACTTGCTATAATATTAATATATATGGTTATGGCTGCACAGTTTGAATCACTTCTGTATCCATTTATAATAATGTTTACAATTCCTCTTGCATTTGGAGGAGGGGCTTTGGGATTATTCTTGACAAGAAGAGCTTTGGGGGTTACTTCGCTTATTGGAGTAATTATCCTATCTGGTATAGTTGTAAACAATGGTATAGTATTAATTGACTATATAAACACCTTAAGAAAATCTGGAAAAGATAGATATGATGCTATAGTTACAGCTGGTCCCGTTAGGCTTAGACCGATTTTAATGACAACCTTGACTACAATTCTAGGATTGATTCCACTTTCACTTGGAATTGGAGAAGGGGCAGAATTAATTGCACCAATAGGAAGTGTAGTAATTGGTGGATTAAGTTTAGCAACCATATTAACCCTAGTTGTGGTTCCTGTTATGTATACTTTATTAGATGACTTGTCTATTAAAATGAAAAAGCGATTCCATAAAAAGGATAAACAAGCTAGCGAGGTGGAGTAATGACCTCAGTTAGAGAAGAACGTAGAGAACAGATTATTAAAGCAGCTATTACCGTCTTCGGGAAAAGGAATTTTCACAAGGCCAAGATGGTTGATATAGCGAAAGAACTCCAAATAGGCAAAAGTACAATTTATGAGTACTTTGACAGCAAAAAAGATTTGTTTGAAGAGATGCTGATGTATATTGCTACAGGATACTATAAATTTATGAAAACAGAGGTTGGTAAATATAACAATTCTAAAGATAAGTTGGTGACATTTACAACTTATCATGGGAAGTTTATGAAAGACCACTTGGAACTTGTCGAAAGTGCGATTATAGATACGTCTTTTATTTCTGAAGAGGTAGGAAAGCAAATTCTTGCAAAAAAAGAAGAAGTTTTTAAACTATTAGAAGATATTCTGATTGAAGGAGTAGAATCAGGAGAACTTTTAGAAGGACTAGATACTCAACTAGCAGCATGTGCTGTAATAGGTTCAATAAACCACAGCTTTGCAATGCAGATATATGTAAAAGGCCTAGATGCAGATGGAGTAAATCCTGAGAAGATTATTGAGATGTTGTATAAGGGAATGAGGAATACAATTCACAATTCACAGAGCACAAATCAAAATTGAAAGAAATTTAGAGACCTTTAGTCTCTTTTTGAGGAGCAAAGCTACGTCTCTAAAAAATCACAATCTTTTAATCACTTAATTGTGATTTGTGAATTGTGATCTGTGCATTGCATCTCAATTGTGATTTGTGAATTGCCTTTTGGTTACAATACTGTTACAATTAGCTGAATATAGGCATTTGGGCTTTGACAATTTCATCTCAAAGGGTTAAGATATAGATATATTATAAGAGGAGGGGAATAAAAAATGAAAACGAAAAAGACAAAAAAGTTAGCATTGTTAGTTGCAGCAGTAATGCTATTAATGGTATTTTCAACAACAGGATTTGCAGCATATTTTACACAAACTCTACAGGCAAGCTATAGAAACATTACAGTATTTGTAAATGGTGCTCAAAAGAATTTCACTCATGAACCATTTATAGTTGATGGTACAACTTATGTTCCACTTAGGGATATGTCAGAGGTACTTGGTAATACAGTTAGCTTTAATCCGACTACGTATCGTATAGATATTACGGATACTGGTGATGCTGGTATGCAGTATGAAATTTACATTAAGGATGCTAGAATTGCTGAGTTAGAGAAAAAGTTAGCTGAAAAAGAAGATTCAAGCAGCGATATGGACTTGGATGATCTTGAAGATGAATTAAATGATGATTATGATGAGATTGGTAAAGTAGATATAGAAAAGATAAAGCTTGATGGAGACGAAGATGACATAGAAGTAGAAATCTATATTGATACGACTGATGATGATGTATTTGCAGATTGGAATGACTTAGATGATGATGATATCGAAGATTTTCTACAAGATATAGTTGACGATATTCTTGATGTATTTAAAGATGCTGATATCACAGGTTTTATTGAAGATGAATTCGATGATGATAAAGTTGAAGAATTTTATATAAACAGTAGTGATGATGTTAAGCTTGGATCTAGCTCTAGTAGTGACATAGAGGATATTAATGATTTAGAAGATGAGCTAGAAGATGAGTTTGATAAATATGAAGGTTTAAAATTTAGCTTTGATGTTGATGATGATAGCAATGGAGATATTGAAGTAAATATTAAAGTAACAGATGGTGAATTAGCAGATTTGACTGATACAGAGATAAAAAATTATTTAAAAGATGTTTGTGAATTTATTGAAGATGAATACGATGACTATGATGATTATATTTATGGTACACTAGATGATGATGATACTGGAGATGAAGAAATAGATTTTGACTATGATGGAGCTTTAGATTGGGATTTTATTGACTAGTATTAAGTGAAAAGCTTAACCTTCGGGTTAAGCTTTTTTAATCGGGCTAACAAAGTTAGGTCCTAAATCTTGTCATCCTGAGTGTAACGTAGGGATCTTTCTTATACTGCCTTCAAAACACAAAGATTCCTCGACAAGCTCGGAATGACAGAGCTTCGCTTGGAAGTACAAAAAAATCTTTGTTATCCTGATCGTAACGTAGGGATCTTTCTTATACTGCCTTCAAAACACAAAGATTCCTCGACAGACTAGGAATGACAGAGCTTCGCTTGGAAGGACAAAAAAATCTTTGTCATCCTGAGCGAAGCGTGAGGATTTTAGCTTTAAACTTCTAAAACACAAAGATTCCTCGACAGGCTCGGAATGACAGAGTTTCGTTTGGAAGGACAAAAGAATCTTTGTCATCTTGAGCGAAGCGTGAGGATTTTAGCTTTAAACTTCTAAAACACAAAGATTCCTCGACAGGTTCGGAATGACAGAGCTTCGCTTGGAAGGACAAAAAAATCTTTGTCATCCTGAGCGTAAGCGTGAGGATCTTTCTTTTAATCTTTCAACTGTGAATTGTGAATTGTATTGGGTATACATAGTATATGTGAAAGGAGTGAATTTAATGAATAAAAAATTATTATCAGTATTACTAATATTTGTACTTATGATAGGTCAGTCTAGTTTTGTTTTAGCTCAAACTGATAATGAAAAAGTTGATTGGCTTATTGAAAGAGGTTTAGTAACAGGGGATTCAGGTGGATATAGATTAAACGATCCAATTAAAAGATCTGAAGTAGCCGCTATGATTACTAGGACATTAGATGCTGAGTCTACAGCTAATTTATTAAAACCAATTCAGAGTAAGTTCTCTGATGTAAAGTTAGCACATTGGGCAAATGGATATATTAACTATGTGGCCAGTTCTCAATTCGTAAATGGTTATCCAGATAATACTTTTAAACCAGATAATAATATTACCTATGCTGAGATAATTAAGACTCTTGTAATGATATTAAATCCAGACTTTAAACCGTTAAATGTTCCTGGTGGATTTTGGGCTACCCCTTATATTATTGAATCAATAGAGCTGGGGATATTAAAGGATGTTAAAATTGATAATAGTAATTATAATAATTTAGCGACTAGAGAAAAAGTATTCGAGATGATTTACAATACAATTTCCAATATGGTCATGAAGGACCAAGAATCATATAAAGTGATTGTACTTGAAAATGCTAGAACAGGAAATTTAGATCAAGATGAAGTTCGAGTTGTCTTAATGGAACTTGGAACGAACTCACCTGAAGCTACAATCAGATATAAGAAAAATGAAGAGATAGATCTTAAGCTTCCTGCAACAGTTGATACAGAAACAATTCTTGGGATGGTTTTAGATATTAGTATAGATAAAGATGATAATATAAAAGCTTTAACAGTGGATGAAAGCTTCCAATACTATACAGGTCCGTTTGTAGCATACGACACAGAGATAATGCTAAATGACGGCGAAAAATATGATGTAGTTGATAAGACTAGGTATCCAAGGGCAACTGAAAAACTCTATGGGGTTTATTATAACGACGAATCTATGGACTATATGGACTATGTAATCGAAAATGATAGTATTGATGAAAATACTGATGGAGCATTTGTAGCTGAGTTTGCTAAAGTTACAGTTAAAGGTGACGAGGTGTATTTTATAGATGCATTTACTTTTGATGATATTGCACCAATTACCGAAGTTAGCGATTCCGGAGAGGAATTGCAAGTAAGAGTGGATTATCCGTCTGCCTCTGAAAAGAGCTATTATTTGGATTCAGCATTTGGATATAAAGATGGAGCTTTTATATCGCTAGATTTAAAGGATATATTAGAAGATACTATAGTTCATATCTATAATAACAATGCGATTGTAAAATTTAATACAAGTTTTGCTGGAGAATTTGAAGGTGTTAGGGAAAAAGATGATGTATACTATGCGAAAATAGAAGGAGAGACCTTTCAAATTAGAAGCACGAATTCTAAAAGACCTGTATATTCTCTTGATGGAACAAACTATTTCACACTATATGATATAAATGCCGAGGAACTTTTAAAAGATTTGGATGATTTAGATGTAATGGCTATACTTGATTTAAATGATCATCTACAATTATTAGAAGGTGAAATCAAATATAATGAAAAAACTATTGTAGTTAAGGATACAAGCACCAGAGAAATTTATACGAGTGATACTAGTGTAGAAGATGAAACTTTTAGAATAGATAACTTCTCCGTAGTTATGAAGAACAATGCTACAAATGGAGTATTAAGTGACTTTTATAAAGGGAGTATTGCATATATAACTTACGATAGAAATCTTGTAGAAAAAATAGTTAGAATAGCTCATGCACAGGATATTATAGCTGGAGCTAAAATGGTTGGGAAAAACAGTAAAGGCGAGTTTTATATTGATTTAGATTCTAATGATATTAGGGTGGATGATAAGAGTTACAGCTTTGATGCTATGACTAATGTTTTTATTGTAAACAGTGTATCAAATGAGGTTACAAGGGTTGAAGGCTTATCAATGGCAGAATTTTTAAATCGAGCTAAACCAGGAATAGATTTAAAGGCTTATATTATAACTGATAGAGATTTTAGTATGCTCAGTCTGGGAAATGAGATAAAAGTTGGGTTTGATGATAATGCTATCCATACTATAGTATTTACAGACTTTCAGTTAGCGGATAAGTTTATAGAAAAAGCGACGTTGAGATTAACCTATGACTATAATCCTTTAAAAGATGATACTATATTAGGAATGGATACTGAAGGTAAGAGATATCAATATGAGGTAGCTGATTTTGCTAAACTTTCAGCATCTAATGCAAGAGATATAGTAGAGTTATCTTTAGAAGATGATAAAGTAATAGATTCAAAACAATTGATAAATGATTTGAGTAAATCTTATAAGGTAATAAAAGTGAATATGAATGAAGAAACTATAACGGTTGAACTAGATAATGTGCAGACCAATCATTTTCTATCACCAGATTTAGTAATATTTGGAGATACAACAATTCGAGCTAATGATAATATAAACTTTGCACTTAACTCTGATGGAGAATTAGAAACAGTAGTAGTTTTAGATTAAATTGAAAGACTCCGCATTTATGTTAAAAAAGATGCGGAGTTTGTTTTAGTCTTGTTAATCTGAGCGTAGTGTGAGGATCTTATCCTAAAGATTCCTCGACAAGCTCGGAATGACAAACTAGTAAATTAGGAAAACAACTGGGGTGAAAATTATGGATTTAAATAAAAATCAAGGCAGGATAAAAGCTATACGTGGTAGTGTTCTTGAAATAACTTTTAAAGAAGAGCTACCTAGTATGAACAACAAATTAATAACAGGTGAAAACAATGAAATAATTTTAGAAGTAGCCTCTTATCAAGATGATGAAACAGTTATAGCGATTGCACTTACATTTACCGGTGGATTATCTAGAGGTGACATTGTTCTAGACACTGGCAATCCTATTATGGTACCTGTGGGTACTAAGATACTTGGGAAGATGTTTGATGTATTTGGTAATACTCTAGATGGAGAGGACTTAGGTCATGTGGAGAGGCGATCAATTCATCAGAAACCTCTTTCATTTTCTGAAAGGAGTACAACTAATGAGATTTTTGCTACGGGGATTAAAGCTATAGATGTATTGACACCACTTGCTAGAGGTGAAAAGGCTGGATTATTCGGGGGAGCTGGTGTTGGTAAAACAGTTTTAATAACTGAACTTATAAATAATACCGCTGAAACTACAAAAGGATATAGTATATTTTGTGGAATTGGAGAAAGGTCTAGAGAAGCTGAAGAGCTTTATAGGGAGGTTAAGGAAGCTAATGTTTTGGAAAACGCAGCCCTTATTTTTGCTCAGATGAATGAACCACCTGGAGCTAGGTTTAGGGTTGGACATGCTGCGCTTACTATGGCTGAATATTTTAGAGATGTTGAAAAAAAAGATGTATTACTCTTAATTGATAATATATTTAGATTTATCCAAGCAGGTTCAGAAGTATCTGGCCTTATGGGAAAGATGCCTTCAAGGGTTGGATATCAGCCTACACTTGCTAGTGAGTTGTCTGAATTAGAAGAGCGTATTTCAAGTACAGATTCAGGAGCAATTACATCAATTCAAGCTGTATATGTACCGGCAGACGACTTTACTGACCCAAGTGCGACTCATACATTTTCACATTTATCGGCATCTGTTGTGCTATCTAGGAAAAGAGCAAGTGAAGGACTTTACCCTGCAATAGACCCTCTAAATTCAGCATCAAAGATGCTTAATAAATCGATAGTAGGGGAAAGACACTATAATATTGCCCGTGAGATTAAAAGGACGCTGTCACAATATGAGGACTTAAAGGATATTATAGCAATGCTTGGTATAGAAGAACTTTCCACAGAGGATAGAGATTCAGTAAACAGGGCTAGAAAGCTAGAGAGATTCCTAACTCAGCCGTTTTTTTCAACACAAGATATTACAGGATCTAGTGGTAGATTAGTAGAATTAGAAAAAGCACTTGATGGTTGTGAAAGAATTTTGAATGATGAATTTAAAGACTATGAAGAAAATGATCTATATATGATAGGAGAGATTGAAGAAGCTATAGAAAAGAAAAAACGGAGAGAGAAAAATGCGAGTTAAATTGATTCTTCCATATATGACAATTTTAGATAAAGAGGCGGAAAAAATTACAGCTCCTGGTATAGAAGGTGAATTTCAAATTTTGCCAAAGCATATTGATGCAACTTGGAGTTTAAAGCCAGGAATATTGACCATCAATACTGATAAAAAAATGTATTTTGCTATTAATACTGGTGTGGTTGTAAAACAGGGGGATATTGTTTATATATCTGTTTTTCAAGCAATTCCAGGAGATTCTCTAAGAAGCCTTGCAGAGACTGTTAAAAAAAGCTTAACTGATTTAAGTGAGAGGGAAAGAAAAGCAAGAGAAGTACTTGTTAAATTAGAAGTGGAAACAATAAAGAAATTTACTGAAATAGATTTTTAGAGGATGTGGTCTTTTGAAAAAGAAAAAATCACCAGAAGAAGAATTACTTGAACAGATAGAACGTGATTCTCAAAAAAAAATCAAATCGGAAGAAGAAGGCTCAGAGATAATGTTTGGCCTTGGATTATTTGGAATTATTGGATGGTCCATTGCTGTACCAACAGTTCTGGGGATATTTCTGGGGATATTTTTAGATAATAAGTTCACACAAAGTTTTTCTTGGACACTTACACTCTTATTTACAGGAGTTGTGGTAGGTTCTTTAAATGCTTGGCACTGGATAAAAGAAAAGACAGGAGATGATTAATGATGGGTTATGTACTTGCATTTGGTGCTGGAATAATTTTAGGTTTATTGTTCTTTGGAGGACTTTATATAACGATTCAAAAATTAGAAACAGCTAAAAATCCAGCATTAATTATGATTTTAAGTTTTATACTTAGGATGGTAGTTTTAGTAATTTCATTTTACTTTATATCTAAAAGTGGATACAAAGAAGTTTTATTTGCACTTGCAGGTGTAATTCTAACTAGATTTGTGATGACTTTTAGGATGAGAGGCGAAAAAAAAGAAAGACTGAAAAGAGGTGATTAGATGACTATTGATCCTAGCGAGATAATTTATTTTCAATGGGGATTTGTAAGAATTACAGCTACATTGGTATTTACGTGGATTACTATGGCGATTTTAGGAATAGGTTCTTTCCTTATTACAAGAAATATAAAAGTTGACGGTGAAATATCCAAGGGTCAGAATATATTAGAAGCGCTTGTAGAAACTATTAATAGTCAAATTAGGCAGATTAGTCAACAAGAGCCAGGAAAGTACTTACCGTTTATTGGAACGCTTTTTATATTTATCCTGGCAGCTAATATATTTTCAATAATTCCTGGGTTTATTTCTCCGACTGGTTCATTAAATACTAGTATTGCATTAGCACTTTGTGTATTTTTATCTGTACCAGTTTATGGGATAGCAGAGGGAGGAGTTTCAAATTACTTGAAAGAGTATATTAAGCCAACAGTTATTATGCTTCCATTTAATATTATAAGTGAAATATCAAGAACTTTATCACTTGCAATTCGTTTATATGGGAATGTAATGAGTTCAAGTATTATAGTCGCAATATTATTAGGTGTTATTCCACTATTCTTCCCAGTTATAATACAAACTTTGGGATTGTTAACAGGAGTAATCCAAGCGTATATTTTTGCAATACTTGCAATAGTATATATTGCATCTGCAACACAAGGAGAGAAGAAAAGACAATGAAGAAATCACAATGCATAAATCACAATGAAAAAACAATGAAGAAATCACAATGAAATAAAGCGACCTTTGGTCGCATGAGTTTTTAATCTTTTAATTGTGAATTGTGATTTGTGAACTGTGAATTGAAAAATAAGGAGGATAACCATGGATAATGTAGGTCTGATAGGAATGACATCAATAATTATGGCTGGTTTGACTATAGCGGTAGGTTCTATAGCACCAGCATTTGGAGAAGGTAATGCAGTTTCGCAAGCTTTAAAATCAATAGCTCAACAACCTGATGAGGCAAATACTATTTCTAGAACTCTCTTTGTAGGACTTGCCATGATAGAGTCAACTGCCATATACTGTTTCGTAATATCAATGATTTTGCTTTTTGCCAATCCATTTTGGAATATGGTAATAAGGTAATACGATGCAGATAAGTTGGTTTGAAATAGTAGCTCAGATAATTAACTTTTTTATAATCCTATTTATTCTTCAAAAGCTTCTGTATAAGCCAGTTATAAAAGCTATGGCTGAAAGACAAGTGAGTATTCAAAAATCCCAAAAAGAAGCTGATGAAAAGATGGATAATGCTAAAGAGTTGATTAGTGAGTATAAAAATAAAATGGCAGAGGCAGAAAATGAGAAGTCGAGTATTATAAATCAGGCAAGGATTGAAGCAAAAGAGAAAAAAGATAGTCTACTAGAAGACTATAAAATAGAAGCAGATAGGAAACGGAGCAGCTACTTAAAAGAGATCCAAGATGAAAAATCAAATTTTATTGATAATCTTCGTAAAACAATGGGAGAGAGTGCAGTAAAAATTGCTTCTCATATATTGGAGATGATTTCTTCAAAAGAGTTAGAGGAAGAGGTATTTAAATCTTTTATAGAAGTACTGAATAATTTAGAAGATAATATTGAAGATAAGAGAACGTTAGAAGATGAAAGACAAACTGAATTATATAGTGCTAGAGAATTATCGGATAGTGAAAAAGAAACTATAAAGAAGGCTCTAAAAACAAGTTTAAAAAACTTGGAGACTATAGAATTTAATGTAGATCCTGATTTAATTCTTGGATATGAGCTAAATTTGGAAACTTACACAGTGCATACAAGTATAAAGAATTATTTAGACGGAGTGGAAGCTGACATCTTAAAGATGCTGGAAAAGGATGACTAGGGGTGCTTTTATGTTAAACAAACAGATTGCTTTTTTGGATAAGGCAGTTGAAAATTCAATTAAAACAGACTTAACTAAACAGAACGTTGTAGAAAGTGGAACAGTTATCTCTGTAGATAGTGGAATTGCACATGTCAAAGGACTAAGAGCTGTTAAAAACCTAGAGCTGATAGCATTTCCAGGTGATATTATGGGGATGGCATTTAACTTAGATCCTGAATCTATTGGTGTAATTCTATTGGGGGATTATTATGGAATAAAAGCAGGAGATAAGGTTAAGAGGACTTACAAGGTTTCTGAAATTCCAGTGTCAGAGGAATTTCTAGGTAGGGTTATCAGCCCACTTGGGAAACTAATCGATGATAAGGGAGAAGTATATACAACAGAATCACTTCCAGTTGAAAGGGAGGCGCCTTCTATTATTAAAAGAGCTCCAGTATTTCAGCCACTACAAACTGGGATTAAAGTAATAGATTCTATCGTGCCAATAGGACGAGGGCAAAGAGAGCTTATACTAGGCGATAGACAAACTGGAAAGACTACGATTGCTGTTGATACTATAATAAACCAAAAGGATTCTGGGGTTATTTCTATTTATTGCGCGATTGGACAGCAGATTACATCTGTCTCTAAAACCATAGATATTCTTCGTTCAAAGGGTGCAATGGAAAATACTATCTTTATGATTGCAGGTTCAGAAGACCCACCAGGAGTTGCATATATTGCGCCATATGCAGCGACTTCACTAGCAGAGTATTTTATGGAAAAAGGTAGAGACGTGCTAATAGTCTATGATGATTTAACAAGACATGCTAGAGCGTATAGAGAATTATCACTACTACTTGAAAGACCCCCTGGAAGAGAGGCATATCCAGGAGATATATTTTATATCCATTCAAGATTATTGGAGCGGTCAACCCATTTAAAGGATGAATTTGGAGGGGGAAGTATTACTTCTCTTCCAATAATAGAGACGCAAGCGGAGAACCTGTCTGCATATATTCCAACAAATCTTATTTCTATTACAGACGGTCAGATTTACCTTTCTCCAAAGCTATATCAACGAGGGAATCTGCCAGCAGTTCAAATAGGTGTAAGCGTTTCTAGAATAGGTGGGAAAACTCAGATTCCATCGTATAGAAGTATTACTAGTCAATTAAAGCTTACTTATTCGCAGTTTGAAGAATTGGAGGCTTTTGCAAGCTTTGGTACAAGGATTGACGATTCAACAAGACGAACACTAGACCGTGGTCGTAGAATTAGGGCAGTTCTAAATCAGAATCAACATGAACCAATAGAGGTAACAGAACAAATAGGAGTGCTACTTGCGGTAACATCAGGTTCTTTAGATGCAGTGGAACTCGATGATATAGATGAAGCTCAAGAATTAATCCGAAGATATGTTAGAGAAGATGATGAGTTTAGAGAAAATCTATTGGGAGACAATCAACTAGAAGAGAGTGTGAAACAAGGATTTATTGATAGAATCCAGTCTTTGCTTCAAAAGGAGATGGATATATAATGCAAGGTTTACAGGGCTTGAAGAAGAGCATTGATTCTGCTGGGGATCTTAAATCTATTGTAGGAACTATGAAAGCACATGCTTCCAGCAATATAAATCAATTCCAAAATGCAGCTAAAGCTTCCAGAGAATATAGAAGAGTCTTGGATATGTCTTTGTATGTAGTTTTATCCGGAGAAGAAAAGATAATGCCAATGGAAGAGCTTGAAAAAGGAGATATAATCCATTTCGTATTTGGATCAGACCATGGCCTAGCTGGAAGATTTAATGAGAGGATTGTAGAGTATGCGCTCCAAAATATTCCAAAATCCAAAGACCATAAGGTTATAACTATAGGACAACAAGCACTTCAAAGGCTGAGATTCGATTTGGATATAATCGATTCATTTAATGTACCTCAAACTACCGATAGCATATCATCTATGGTAACGAATCTTCTTGTTAGAATAGATGAGCTGCGGGACGAATCCCATGTTTCAAAAATTATCCTATATTACAATAAGCCTAAAGATAACTATGCATTTGAAGAAGAAACAGAAACTCTATTTCCGATTGATCTTTCAAAATTGATTAAAGCTGATATAAACTGGGAATCAAAAAGCATCCCGACTTATTTTTCAGATAAGCAAGATTTACTTGCTGATTTAATTAGGCAGTATATTTTTATTACGCTATACAGAACATTTTGTTATTCATTAGCCTCAGAAAATGCTAGTAGATTATCATCAATGCAGTCAGCTGAAAAGAATATAGAAGAGAGACTAGTAGAACTCAATCAAGAATATAGAAGAGAAAGACAAAACAGTATTACAGAAGAAATAAACGATGTAATATCAGGCTTTAAAGCAATAAGGAAGACAGTTCAAGATTAGAAATCGCGAACTGTCTTTTCTCTGTAATTCCGAGCCTGTTGAGGAATCTTAAAGATAAGATCCTTACGCTACGCTCAGGATGACAAAAAGGTTCAGTCATTCCGAGCCTGTCGAGGAATCTTTAAGATAAGATCCTAACGCTACGCTCAGGATGACAAATGCTTCTGTCATTCCGAGCTTGTCGAGGAATCTTAAAGATAAGATCCTAACGCTACGCTCAGGATGACAAATGCTTCTGTCATTCCGAGCTTGTCGAGGAATCTTAAAGATAAGATCCTTACGCTACGCTCAGGATGACAAATGCTTCAGTCATTCCTAGCTTGTCGAGGAATCTTTCACTTTAACAATCTATTTATATATTTCTTCGGATAAATCGTTCCAATTATAGTTAAATTCATTTATTAATTTATTTTTTTTATCTCTTTTCCAGTTTTTTATTTGTTTTTCTCTTTCTATTGCTGAAGTTACATCTTCGGTATAATCATAATAAACAAGTTTATTTACATTATACTTTTTAGAAAATCCTTCATGTAAACCACTTTTATGCTCGTATATTCTTCTTTGTATATCATTGGTGACTCCGGTATATAAAACTTTGTTATTCCAGTTTGATAGTATATATACGTAATACAAGATATCACCTCATTACAAATTATTCAATCATTTTGAACTGTCTTTTCTCTGTCAATCCGAGCCTGTCGAGGAATCTTAAAGATAAGATCCTCATGCTACGCTCAGGATGATGATTACTCTTGATTTACCTTCTCATTCAGCACAAATCCTGTTCCTAACAATATCCAAAATATTGGTGCTACTGATACTATACTGTCATTCGATAGGCCTGTGAAAAGATACATACAAACGGCCATAAATATTCCAAGCCCCGTAGCTTCCATAATACCCTTGTAGCTTTCTTTTTTAAAATATGCCTTAAAACTTGAAATCATATACATACCTATCAAGGTTAAAAATGCTAATAGTGAAAGAACTCCTGTATTTATGCCTATCTGCAAGTATAGATTATGTGGTTTATCGACTACAGTATTTATACTATTAAAGCCTACAAACTTACCAACAAAGTCATTATTAGGGAAGTATAGAGCGTAGGTATCAGGGCCATGTCCTAGAATAACATTGTCTTTTAACATAGGTATTGATCTTGACCAGATATAACCTCTGTTTGAGGCCATGCTTTCTCTTCCTTTAAATCCAAAGCTAGGTGCTTTTATATCAGTTACCAATTCTCCATCATAGCCAAGTACCATCATAATATCATCTTTTCTTATAAAGCGAATTGTACGGTTACCTAAATTTGTTTTTAGAGTAGTTTCTAGTACAACATCACCTTTATATGATTTTGTTATAAAAGAATGCTCATTATAGGGTGGTTCAACGGCTCTTATAATATTATTATTCTCTGCATCAACTGCTAAATCAAGTGGTTCTTCATTTGTATCAAATAGCATCAAACCACTTTCAGCCATTACAATAGTCATAGAGTAATCTGTGAATTCAACAGTTGCAGTTTCATCTTCTAAAAGTATATTTTGGAAGTTAGGTTCTGTTTTAACCTTAAGAGATTCAATTCCACCTTTTAATCGAGTTATTACAGAACCTTCATACAAGGTGTTGACTCCTACAAATGAAACACCAATTAAAATAACAATTGCTGTAAAAGTTTTCCAATTTGGTAGTACTTGCTTCCTAAAGAATATTAGTGATAGAAAAGCAAAAACAAATATTGCAATTAGACCTGCTCTAGACTTAGAACCAAGCAACATTAGAAATGAAGATGTAGTCATAATTCCAAAGAAGATTTTCCACTTTAAATCTTTAGTTAAAATAAACAGTGTAGTCATTAGTGAAAATAGCATACTCATATAAACCCCAACATAGTTTATATTATAAAGTGTTGCATAAACTGATTTTGATCCTGCAAAGATAAAGTTTAAACTATCAGCCAGATTTTCATACTGTGCTGGAAGAATTAACTTTTTACCAAAGTCAGTTGTAAATATATCGGTTCCGAAAAATTGAGTTATTCCAATTAAAATCATAATAATACCAGATATACTAAAACCTGTTAGAATCCATTTGACATGTTTTTCGTTATCGACAGTATTGTATGCAAGGAACATTATCGCTATATAACTTAAAAGTGCTAACATACCTTCATATCTATCTACAAAGCCTATCATTGCCACAGACTTATAACTTGCAAAAAATGTCGATAGTATTACAAGCACTGCATAAGTTCCCAGTGGATAGTATAGTTTAGATTTTCTTAGGGGAATATCTTGCATTAAAAATGATTTGTATAAATATATTAAGACTCCTATTACACTAAGTCCAACAAGCCAAACCATTTTATAATATGAAAAGAAATCAAAATTCTCCTTGCCATCTGTAAATAGTAGGGAAGCATCATTTGCTGGAACTACTTTTAAAAATACAATTAAAGGTACTATTGCAAGTATCAGAACTAAGGGTAAAACTGGTAAAAGCGTATATGTATACTTCTTATTTTTTGTTGATTTTTTACTCATTTACTAACCTCCATTTAAATATAATATATGCAAATTATATCACAAATTATACTATAATTTCCAATTGAAAAGATTTAATAAGTGTATAAGGTATGGAAACCTTTTGATACAAATTATAGTAAAACTTCGAGACAAGATTTAGTAGGGGTATGACTGACAAATTATATACATAAGTTGATAAAATATAGTGGTTTTATGTTTCTTATGGGGTATAAAGAAATTGAGTAAATTTAATTTGTATAAATTAAAGGAGGAGAGGGAATGTTAAGAAACAAAAGAATTGTTAGTTGGGTATTATCTTTAGTCCTTGTTTTAGGTTTAATGGTAATGCCAAGTGGAGTTGCTTTTGCAGCTGAAAATCAGACTTTAACTATTGTTCACGTTAATGATGTTCATGGAAGACTTGCTGAGGATGATTATGAGGGTGCTTTAGGTTATGCTAAGTTGAAAACCAAAGTAGATGAGTTAAAGGCTGAAGATCCTAATTTACTATTCCTTAATGCTGGGGATGTATTCCATGGTACAACATTAATAAATGTTACCCGTGGTGAAACAATGGTTGAAGCAATGAACCTTATGGGATTTGATGCAATGGTACCAGGTAACCATGATTTCAATTATGGATATGACAGACTAATAGAATTGAAAGAAATGGCAGAATTTCCTATAATAGCTGCAAATGTGGTAAAAGAAGTAGATCAATCTACTGATTTTGATCCATATGTAATATATACTATGGACAATGGCCTTAAAGTAGGGATATTTGGTCTAGCTACTGATGAGACAAAATATAAATCTCATCCAGATAATACAATAGGTATTGAGTTTACAGATGTAGTAGAAGTTAGTAAGGAAATTGTAAAAGAGCTTCAAGATATGGATGTTGATTTTATAATCGCTCTTAGTCATTTAGGTATTGATGCATCATCCGTAAACACAGCAACATTAATTGCAAACGAGGTTGAAGGTATAGATATGATAGTTGATGGACATAGCCATGACGAACTAACTGAGGGACTAATGATAAACGATGTTCTAGTAGTTCAAGCAGGTTCATATACTAAAAATATTGGTATAGTTAATCTTGAATTTGAAGATAAAGCGTGGACCAACTATGAAGCTAAACTTATCCCATATGAAGAAGCAAAAGATTTAGCTGCAGACCAGGAAATATTGGACATTATAGAAGAAATAGAATTAATTAATGAACCAATAGTAAGTGTTGTTGTAGGAAATACGCCTGTCGAGTTAGATGGTCTTAGAGAAAATGTAAGAACAGGCGAAACTAACCTTGGTAATCTTATAACTGATGCGATGAGAGAATCTACAGGTGCTGATGTTGCATTTACAAATGGTGGCGGAATTAGAGCATCTATAGCAGCGGGGGATATAAAGGTAAATGATATATTAACAGCATTCCCATTTACAAATACACTTGCTGTTATTGAAGTAACAGGTGCAGAATTGATGGAAGCTGTAGAGCATGGAGTAAAAGATTTTCCTGCAGCTGCTGGGCAGTTTCCACATGTTAGTGGAATGAAATATGTATTTGATGCTTCTATGCCAGTTGGTGAAAGAGTAACTTCTCTAATGATTGGTGAAGAACCCGTAGATCTTAACATGACCTATAAATTAGTTACAAATGATTTTATGGCAGCTGGTGGAGATGGATATACCATGTTTGAAGGTAAACCATTTGTAGGAGAAGGTGGATTGTTATCAGATATTTTAATAGAGTATGTAGAAGAAGCAGGTACAGTTAATCCAATGGTAGAGGGAAGAATTGTAGCAACTAATGTACCAGTGATAGTACCAGAGCCAACACCTGTTCCAACACCAGAGCCTACTCCAGTACCATCACCTGAATACAAAGAGTATGTAGTTAAATCTGGAGATTGGTTATCAAAGATAGGTAGTATGTACAATGTAGAATGGAGAGTATTAGCTGAGTATAACTCACTTAAAAATCCAAATCTAATATTTCCTAATCAAATAATTAAAATACCACAATAGAAAAAAACAAATTACAATGCACAATTCACAAATCACAATTGAAGAGATTAGAAGATTAGAAGATTAAGATTCTCCCAGAGCTTTAAGATGTTATAAACATCTACAAAGCCTCTGGGAGATTTTTTAGTAAGGGCGTAGCTTTGCTCGCCTTAAGGAGACCAAAGGTCTCTAATTTTCTTTCAACTGTGATTTGTGAATTGTAATCTGTGCATTGTCTCTCAATTGTGATTTGTGAATTGTGATTTTTTTAATTGTCTTTTTTCATGGTACATTTTCCTTCTTTTTACTATATAAGAAGTATGAAGGGAGGTGAGATAATGGCTATAGAAACTTTAGCAGAAAAGAAATCACTAAAGCTTGCTCTTGATGCAGGGATTGTAGATGGCAAGCAAAAAGTGTCTTACAAGACACTAAGCAATGTTAAGCTTGATGCGACTGATGAGAATATTCACATTTCAGGTCAAGCATTGACAAGTCTTCAAGATTTTCCTCTTATTCAGATGAAAAAGATTGAAGAATCAATAATCAGAGAGATATAAAGAAGGCGAAATTTTAGCAAGGAGGTGAGATAATGGCAAATGTAAAACTTGAAATGGATTTTTTAGATGCTCTTAATAAGAACTATAGAATTAGTATAAATGATCCAAGGTCTGATGTAACTGATACTGAAGTATTTGCAGTTATGGATCAACTTTTAACAGCAAATGTATTCAAGTCAAACAATGGAGACTTGATTGCAAAAGTTGCTGCAAGAGTTGTAACCACAGATGTTGAAGAGATGGAAGTGTAAAAACAATTCACAATGAACAAATCACAAATCACAATTAAAGAATTATAAAATATTGGGCGAGCAAAGCTAGCCTTAATCTTTTCAATTGTGATTTGTGAACTGTGATTTAATAATTGTAAAGGGGGTTACCACTATGGAAGTGATATATTCTAGTATAGCTAATCTGGGTTTTCCGATTGTTATATCTGTTTATCTTCTTGTTCGAATAGAAGGTAAGCTCGACGAGCTTTCTGAGAGTATAACAGATTTAGCACAAGCTATTTCAAAATAAAAGCAGAACCTGAAATTTAGGTTCTGCTTTTTTTACTTTATTTTATAAACTGTCGTCTGTTTCTATTGGTGAGGACTTTAATACTAGATTCCCTGAATAATCTCGAATATAAGATGGTGAATCAATTACTCTTATAGTATATTTAGAATCTATTTTATCATCATCTAGTGTGATTATAATAATTTCAGGATCCCCAGAATCTAACTTAGTTGAGTAATCATCACTACTTAAAATTGTATTATCAGATAATCTTATGATTTCAAGATCTCTTCTATAAAGTGATTCTCCAGCTTTCTCTAATTCTTCGCTAAATTCGATTTCAATTAATTCTTTTCGGACATCTGCTTCTCTACTTATTAATATAGGGGCTAGCTTATCTTGAACATAAAAATCTCCATATTCAGCACCTGTACCAATAGAGGTTTCAATATTATTTTTTTTGATAAGATATGCGGAATCATCTTCAATTGTTGTCACATTTTCTTTTAAGATAATAGTAACAATATTTGTTCCATTAGTGATAACTTTGTCGATATCAATACCATCAATTTCAAAGTCATCTGCAGAAGCTTTAATTATTGGCATATTGAATTTCAACTTAATTGTATCTGGCTCAACTAGTTCTGCTTGCTTTCCAGGATTTAGAGTTGAGTAATCTACCATAACTGCATCTCCAGTAGAGGCTTCATCAAAATTTAAAGCAAGTATTAATGGATTGGTAAGGTTTCCTGTTTTGCTTTTCAAACCCACTACATCAAGTGAACTAAGGTTGTTTTTAGTACCTATCATTGTACTTGTTCCATTAATTTCTTCAGGAAGAGTGATGGTCAATGTTGTTTCTTCTCTATCTAGAGAAACATTTGTTCCAGTAGGAAGTGGTATTTGACTACCATTAAATGTGATTAAATAATTTGTAGAAAACCCAGTACTTGATTTATCCATTTCTTTATCAAATTCCATAACTATTGTGCTTCCATAGCCAGTGTATCCT
The DNA here is from genome assembly GCA_034006985.1 of Gudongella sp. Lineage (GTDB taxonomy): Bacteria > Bacillota > Clostridia > Tissierellales > Tissierellaceae > Gudongella. The sequence continues at coordinate 58,080 of JAVERT010000007.1, read as the reverse complement.
AAAAGAGTCGGTCTTTCTAAATCTTTTACATTTAAAGTGGCCTTATAACTTTTAATTTCTGTACCAGAGAGATCCTTTATTCCTGAAACATTTAAAGTGATATTTCCTGGAATTGGTGTGGTATAAAGATTTAGAGTCCACTCTCTACCATCACCATTGATATCTCGAATAAAGATTACCCTATCTTCTGAATCTTTTATTGTGTAATATGATGTACTATCTGCTTTTACATTTTTGTTAAATCCAAGTTTTATTGACTTTCCATCTTCAGAAAGAGTTGCGCTCATTAACTCTGGCTTTCTAGTATCTTCTTTTGGTGTAATCTTGTATTCCTTAGTTACCATCATATTTCCCCAATAATCACTAAAACTATTAATATAAAGTGTGATTTCTTTTGAGAGAAGAGGTGTGGATTCAAATATTCCAGTTACTCTATTGTCTCTAATTATAATTTCATCTGCATAGTTAATTTGAACTCCCTCGCGTTGAAAAATATTGCTACCTTGAATAAACGATGGGTCAAGTGTTTCTGAAAACTGAAGAGTAACTCTTTCAGTTGTCACATCTATATCGGTGATTGCAGGAGGAATAGAATCTTTTTTAACTGAAAAAGTTTTTAATTCGGAGTTCATTGTCTTATTTGCATAATCTAGAAGTCCTGAAATCTCCAAAGAATATGAACCAGTCGAAAGAGCAGAAGTGCCTGCTTTATAGCTTAGAGTAATATGATTATCTACTAACACTGGTTTTTCTAAAGTGTTTGTTTGATCAAGTTTAAAGTTATTCATACTAGGAATTGTTTTTATTGGTTCTGTAAAATAAATTCGTATTCCCTTATTTCCAAGTACTTCTATAGAGTCTACACTAGGGATATCTTCATCGGAGACGCCAAATGTTTCATTTACAGATAGGTCTTCACCACTAGTGGAGTAAATATTTTCGGCTTTAATATTATAATCTTCGCCTTCTATCATAGTTCCATTAAGAACTAGAATTACTTCTTTATCATTATTTTCAAACCTAACTCTATTTATTGTGCCTGCGTCTGTTGAATAATTGTAACTTGAAGCCGCAATTGTAGTATCAATTGACTTGTTAAACAGTAGTTTAATTTCTTTTAAATTGTCTGCATATGCATCAGATAACTGAAATCTCTGATTGGAGATAATAAAATCTGTATATATACTAGCTTTTTTCTCGGTATAATATCTGTATTCATAGGTACCTAGTTCTAAATCTCTAACAGTAAATTCAAAGCTTCCATCTGATGCTACAGGTATATTAAGATCCAAAGAAGTATTATTTCCTGTGGTTTTAGATTTTATAAGTAGGTTTAGTTCTTCTTTATCATTTAATATTCCGCTAAAAACAACTTCATCACCAATTATTTTAACTGATTCAGTCATATCAAGAGGGTTTAAACCAAGCATAACCGCTAAGGGAGTATTAGTACCCTTTAGCGGTAAGCTTAATGCATTAACTAACATTGCTGAAACTTGTCCTCTGTTGAGTTTTGCATCAGGAGAAAAGCTTAAGCCTTTCATCATACCAATTTGTTTTGCAAACTCTGGAACATTATACCAATCTTTAGCTTCTTCTGTATAACCTAGTGCTCTAAGTAGAACAGTTTGGAATTGTTGCACTGTAACACCTTGTTCTACACCAAATGTTGTAGTTGTAATTCCTTGTATAAGTCCTTCGTTTTTTGCCCAAAGTATAAATGGAATGTAATAACTATGTGTTGGTTTTAAATCTTGAAACACATTGTTAGCAACAAATCCTTCTGCATCTTTTTCCTTGCCATATAGACGAGAAACTAAAACAACCATTTGTTCTCTTGTAAGGTTGCTTTCTAACATAAGATTTCCACTTAAGTCTCCTTTTAAGACACCTAAGTCTTTTAGAAAACTACCTTGAGTTTCATAGGGACTGGCTGCTGATACTGGAACTACAATACCCATCACCATTATTAGCGCTAGGGTAAAAGACAAAATTCGTCTCATAAAATCAATCCTCCTTTTGTTTATTACTCTCATACTGATTATACAATAAATAGGAGTTTAAAGATATTACAATTGGGTTAAAGATAATAGAGAGGTTTGTTAGAACAAGCTTATCCTAGGATTAACTTTAATATATTAATAATGGAGGAAAATATTTAATGAATACTTAAGAATAATCAAATTAACCTAGGATTTAATCTTGGGGTAATTTAATATATGCTGTTGATATTGTGGTATAATAAAATTTGATTATACGGTGTAAAATAAATCAATTAATATATGGAGGTTTACTTAAATGGTATTTTGGGAAATAGTAAAGGCTATAGTATTAGGGGTAGTAGAAGGGATTACTGAATGGTTGCCAATAAGTAGCACAGGACATATGATTTTAGTTGATGAGTTTATAAAGCTAAATTCTACACCAGCATTTAAAGAAATGTTTTTGGTGGTTATACAGTTGGGAGCAATACTGGCTGTAGTTGTAATCTATTTTCACAAACTAAATCCTTTTTCCCCTAAAAAATCTCTTAAAGAAAAAAGAGAAACTATGATTATATGGTACAAAGTTATCATTGGTATAATACCAGCAGGTGTATTGGGAGTATTGTTAGATGATTGGTTTGAGGCAAACTTTTATAATTATTTTACAGTAGCACTTATGCTGATTCTATATGGAATAATATTCATAGTTATTGAAAATAGAAATAAAGACAAAACCCCTACTATAAATGATTTTAAAGCTTTGTCTTATAAAACTGCACTAGGTATAGGTTTATTTCAAGTGTTATCTCTAATACCGGGGACTTCACGGTCTGGTGCGACAATAATCGGTGCTATGATACTGGGTTCATCTCGCTATATAGCAGCAGAATATTCCTTTTTTATGAGTATACCAATAATGTTTGGAGCGAGTGCCTTAAAGCTAATTAAGTTTGGTTTCAATTTTACAGGAATTGAGTTAACTATATTACTTATAGGTATGGTTGTAGCGTTTTTAGTATCAATCTTCGCTATTAAAATGTTACTACAATATATTAAAAATAATGACTTTAAACCTTTTGGCTGGTATAGAATCATACTTGGTGTTGTGGTACTATTATATTTTACACTAATAGGATAAAAGAAGACTGTTTTATAAATCGTAGTAATTTAATCGTGTTTGAAAAACAAATAGAAGATACCCATAAAGAACCCATCAAATTAAATTTGATGGGTTTTTATTAAGAGTAATATACTTACAAATTATAGGTATTTGAATGTTATTTAGCACGATAATTGGGTAAAATATACATGCATAGATTTACATGTATGAATTCACCTGTTATAGCAAGGAGGCAAATACTATGAAGAGTAGAAAAGTTGTAATGTTAATAGCTATAGTTTTAGGTATTGCTCTTTTTTCGACGGGATGTGCAAAGAAAATAGAGGAAAAAATCGGTGGTAAAATTGTTGAAAAAGTTATTGAGAAAGCCACTGGTGGAGAGGTTGATATAGATACAAATGATGGTGTTTCAATAGAAGTTGAAGGTGGATCCATGAAAACAGGGGATAACCTTGATTGGCCAAAAGACAGTATGATGTCATTACCAAAGCCTAAAGGGAATATACTTTCCATATCAGAAATCAAAGAACAGGAGACAACTTCAGTTATACTAAATTTTGATAATGAAAATGGAGGGGATGCTTATTTGCAGGATTTACTTGATACAGGATATATTCAACGATCAATAAACAAAAGCGAAGATTTTGTAATGTTTACTGGGTACAAGGAGGATAATACTGTTGTAATGCTTAGTTATCAACCAAATGAAGAGTATGGATCTATTACAATCATTAGAAATGATGAAACGGTAAAAGAAATTTTAGAATCAGAAACTAGTGATGAGGTTAATGAAGAACCTGTGGAAATAGATATGGAACAAAGCTTAGAATGGCCCAAGGATTCAATGGATAATATTCCACCTATAAATGCTCAAATAACAAATGTTTCCCTAAGCAATGAGGCCGTATCTATAAGCTTTGAAAATATTAGTAAAGAGGATATTTATTCTTATATTGAAAAAGTAAAATCAGCAGGATTTGATTCAGATAAAGTTGAGACAGAAATGGTTGAATATATTTCTTATTCAGCCTACAATGCTAACGGGAACACAATTACTGTAACTTGGAATGTGGAAGCAGGTAGCATCTATTATATAAAGCAATAGTTTGGATAGTATTATTATAAAATATTAAGTAAAAGTAGAATAACAAACTATAATATTATCAGCAAATATAAAGATACCAACTACTTAATTAATTTGAGTGGTTGGTATCTTTGTATTAAAGCTAATTATAATAGGGTATAAACTTAAAATAAACAAAAATTACTAATTCGAGATAAAGGAGGGAAAACTTATGTTAAACAAGACTCGAAAATTTACCATTTTACATTCTAATGATATGCATGGAGATTTTCTATCAGAGGTGAGAGGTGGAGAAGGCAATCTTATAGGTGGACTTGCTCTTCTTTCAGGATATCTTAACAAAGTGAGGGAAGAAGAGGAGAATGTTATTTTTGTAATTGCTGGAGATATGGTTCAAGGATCTCTCATTGATTCCGAATATAAAGGAGTATCTACAATAGAAATAATGAATTTTCTTTCTCCTGATGTTGTTACTCTAGGTAATCATGAACTGGATTATGGATTACCTCACCTTTTATTCTTAGAAAAAATGGCGAATTTCCCGATTGTTAATGCAAATCTTTATATAAAACAATATGGAAAAAGATTAATGGATCCGTATTTTATTATGACAATGGCAGGATTTAAGATTTTATTTATAGGAGTTATTACTGAAAAGGTAATGGATTCACTTGCTCAGGATCGATTAATTGGAACATTTGTTTCAACTGAAGATGCTGCTGATGAAATAGGAAAAATTTGCAATGCCTATAAGCACAACGATATAGATTTAACAATTGCACTTACTCATATTGGTTTTGAATCTGATATTGAGTTGGCTAAGATGCTAAAGCCCGAATGGGGAGTTGATATGATTATAGGAGGGCATTCTCATACAATCCTAGAGCAGCCAGCAAAAGTAAATAATATATTGATTGCTCAGGCAGGAGTTGGAACAGATCAAATTGGTAGATATGATATTGTAGTTGATGATGAAACTAATTCAATCGTTGATTGGAAATGGCAACTAGTTCCAATAGATAGTGAACTCGTAAAACCAGATGCATACTTGGAAGAATTTATTAACAATTATAAGACTAAGGTTGATGAAAAATACAATGCGATTGTAACGCGTTTTTCTGAGAAGCTAGTGCACCCTGAAAGAGAAGAGGAGACAACACTTGGCAATATATTTGCCGATGCATTAGCGGATATGTCCGAAACGGATATTATCCTTTTAGGATCGGGTTCAATTCGTGTAAAAGAACTTGGACCAGTAGTAACCTTAGGTAGCTTGAAAGCCTGCTTTCCATATGATGATAGTCTAACAAGGTATTCTATAAACGGGCTACAGTTAAAAACTATATTCTCTCATATCATGAGAAGGGAGAATAGAAATGGAGAAGGAGAATGCTTCCAAATAAACAGTAGAGTTAAAGTCCTATACTCTGAGTCAAAATCAAAACTTCTATCTATTACTGTTGATGATCTTCCAGTTAATGATGACCAAAAATATACAATTACTTTGCAAGGTTACCATTTTATAAACTCAGAGGCCAATCTTGGTATTATAAATGAAGAATTTGTAACTATGGATGTCCCAAAAGTTGTCAGTACCTCAGCATATGGAATCCTAGAAGAATGGCTTAGAAACCATCCAAATGTAACAAGAGAAATAGAGGGCCGGATTGTCTTTGAACCCTAGGTTTTAAAATATAAAAGTGTGGCTTATAGATATATTTAAGAGATGATAAATATTATACTAATGAGGCTATAGAACATGTTTATAGAGCAAAAGGAAAAGACAACAATCCTTTTGCTCTTATATTAGTAGATAAGCAGCCTAAAATTATAATAAAGAGTAAAAAAAAACGTGCCCTAAACTGCAAAATACTAAAACTCAAGAAATAGTTATATTGCAATTAGTCACTTCTAATGCTAGAATAAATAGACATAGGTAAACATTATGGGAAATATCTGGCATGCAAAAAGAGTATTTGAAGATTTTCAAAAGGGAGTCATTAATATGCGAAACATAATAAATAAAATGAGAGTAGTATTTATTTACTTAGCTGATATAATTATGATTAACTTAGCCTATTATATAGCATTGTGGTTAAGGTTTGATGGAGATATTGATCCACAGTATTTTGAAGCTTATGGGAAGTTTTTTTTGCAGCTCACTTTAATTAAGCTAGTTGTTTTTACATATTTTAAGATATATAAAAATTTATATAAATATGCAAGTGTTTCAGAAGTTATAAATATAAGTTTTACAGTATTAGTAGCAAATGCTTTATCAATTACCTTTTTAACATTTATGCAGAGTCCTCTACCAAGAAGTGTATATATAATTGTAGTAATGCTTGATATATTTTTTATTGGTGGCTCGAGACTTGCAGCAAGGGTAGCATTAAAAAAACAGCTAGGACACATATTCTTTAGTAGAGATATAAAAAGAATCCTTATCATAGGTGCTGGAGATGCTGGTGCAATGGTTATAAGAGAGTATAAAAATCATGTGGATTTAGGGAGTAAACCAGTTGCGATTATAGATGATGATATATCAAAAAAAGGTACAAGTATAAATAGGGTTCCAATTGTAGGACAACGAAAAGATATAATCCAAACGGTTAAGAGATGTAATATTGATGAAATAGTAATTGCAATTCCATCGGCAAGTAAAAGGGATATTAAAGAGATAGTTGATGAGTGCAAAAATACCAAGGCTAAGATTAGGATTGTTCCAGGGATATATGAACTTATAGATGGAACTGTTACTATAAAAAGTATAAGAGATATAGATATAAAAGATGTACTTGGGAGAGATGAGGTAAAACTAAATATGGATTTGATTTCTCAATATATTGAGAATAAGATTGTTTTAGTTACTGGTGGTGGTGGTTCAATAGGTTCTGAGCTAGCTAGGCAAATAGTTAAATTTAATCCTAAAAAACTGATTCTTTTAGATATTTATGAAAATGGAGTTTTTGAAATACAAAATGAAATTATTGATAAGTTTCCTTATATTGAAATCGAGGTAAAAATAGCATCAGTTAGAGACAAACAGGAAATATTAGAGATTATGGAAGAAATTAAGCCAGATATAGTATTTCATGCAGCAGCTCATAAACACGTTCCCCTAATGGAATCTAATCCAAAAGCTGCATTTAAGAATAATGTTCTGGGGGCAATAAATTTAGTGGAAGCGGCTTCAAAAGTCGGTGTAAAGAGATTTGTAATGATTTCTACTGATAAGGCTGTAAATCCAACCAATGTTATGGGGGCAACTAAAAGACTTTGTGAAATGATTGTTCAAAGCTTTGATAAAACAAGTAAGACTGAATTTGTTGCTGTTAGATTTGGGAATGTTTTAGAAAGTAGTGGGAGTGTTGTCCCTACATTTAAAAGACAAGTTAAAGAAGGCGGCCCATTAACAGTAACGCATCCAGAAATAACCAGGTATTTTATGACAATACCTGAAGCAAGCCAGCTAGTGCTAGAAGCAGGTTCGATGGCTAGAGGTGGAGAAATTTTCATTTTAGACATGGGTCAGCCTGTAAAGATTTTAAATCTTGCAGAAGATATTATTAGATTGTCAGGGTATGAACCATATAAAGATATAGATATAGTTTTTACTGGACTTAGACCTGGCGAAAAATTATATGAAGAATTGCTCCTAAATGAAGAAGGCATAAGTGAGACTGTTCATAATAAAATTCATATAGCTAAACCGTTTGAAATTGATTACACATTATTAAAATCAGAAATTGAAGATGTTGAGTCTAGATTGGGTATAATAAATGCAGATGAAATTAAGGATAAGTTAAAAAAACTGGTTCCTACATATAAAAGGGAACAATAAAGGGGAAATTATGGAAGACAAACAATTTGAAGATGAGATATCGTTAAAAGAATTAATAACAATATTATTGAATGGATGGAAAACAATAGTTGCTATAACTCTAGTTTTAGTTTTATTAGGTGGAGTTTATGCTTGGTTTATAGCTAGCCCATCATTTGAATCGAAGCTTCGTGGGATAATTGATATTCCAGAAACAATAGAAACTAAATACGGTACATATACCTTTACAACAACTAATCATATGGATTACCTTTCATTAATAAAATCAGACAGAGTACTAGCTAGTACAATTACTGATTTAGGATTAGAAACTACTATCCAAAGTTTAGCGGATAGGATTAGTATAAATAATGATGAAGAATCAAATGTATTTGTTTTTACCGTAACGGCAGATTCTCCACAAAAAGCATCTGATTTAATAAGTACTCTCAGAGAATATTTTTTAATAGAAGTTAATTACATGAATGAAGGGAAGGCATTAAATTACTTTATAAATCTGTTTTCCGCAGAACTAGATAATTTTAAAGAGCAAGAATTATACATTACCGGAAATATAACAAAAACTGAAGAGTTGCTTGCGGAATTAGAGCCAACAATCCTATTAAGAAAATATGTTCTAACAGATCCATTATATGCAAGTGTTTTAGCAAAGGATAAAAATGTATCTCTTGAAGATTTAAAAGATGAAACTATGCTAGTAGAAGAGATAAATCCTAATTACACAGAGCTGGAAAATGAAGTTGTAAAATTAAAACAAGAATTAAAAGATTTAGAACTAGGTAACGCAAGAAGTAAATTGTATTATGAAGAGTTAAAAAATGAAAGTGCAAACCTAATAGCAGTAAAGCAAGGTAATAATGATAATCCATTGACTTTGGGTTTACAAGATGTTCTTTCTACAACTATATTGTTGAATCAAACGCCTAGCTTACCTATAAATCCTGTTGCTCCTAGGAAGATGCTTATTCTTGCAATATCATTAGTACTTGGATTGATGATAGGAGTATTTACAGCTTTCTTTAAAGCATATTGGAATGAATCAAAATAAATGTATCAAATGCCTATCTGGGATTAATCCTAGATAGGCATTTTTTTTTCCTATGAACATGGCTTAGATTTCAATCAATATATCAAGTCCAAATTTGTAACCTTATTTTTCAAAGACTTCTTGTATATGTATTTGCCTAATTATACTCAGAATTTAACTTTTATTTAACCTAATTGTAATTACTCTGTTACCTATTCCAATGCTTTTCTGGTTATACTTTTAAGTAGAACGAAGAAAAAAAGAGGAGGATATAAAAATATGATTAATTTAAAAGGGAAGATTGCTTTAGGCTTATGTGCGATTATGATTTTAGGAGGTTCAGCAACAGCATTTGCAGAAAATGAGGAAGCCGTGCTTATATCTGCACCAATTAAAGCAGAGGAGGAGTTTGAATTTATTAGCTTTGAAGGTATTGTTAAGGAAGTTAGTGAAGATGGAGAAAATCTTAGAGTTTTGCTTACAAAAGAAGATAATGATGAGTCTCTGATACTTAGTATTGGAGAAACTGTTTTGATAGTAGGAGAAGAAGAACAAAAAATATTATCAAAAGAAGATATTAAGCTAGATTTGAAAGTTTCAGCAGAGTATCATAAAAATACACCTATGGGACTTAGCTATCCTGGAATTTTAACACCAGATGTGTTAGTTATAAAGTCTTCTAATATGGAGAATCCAGGGACCGTATTTGTAGAAAATTTTGACAAAGATTTGTTAAGCGCTGATAATGAATTAAAGCTACTTGTTTCTGATGAAACATCTATTATGGATGTTGATGGCAATATGGTATCTAAAGAAAATATTTATAATAGAGATTTAGTAGTTTTTTATAGTATTATAATGCCATCTCTACCAGCACAAACAAATCCAACTAAGATTATAGTTCTTCCTGCACGAGAAGAAATGGAACAAATAAATGAGATCGTTTTAAGTAATGAGCTTTTTCAATTAGAAGATGGCACTAAAATGATACCTTTAAGGGAAGTTGCAGAAGCTTTAGGATTTGAAGTTACTTGGAATAATGAAACAAAATCAGTAGAACTTGTAAAAGGAATTAACTGGTCAACACTAACAATTGGAAGAAATAATTATAACTTTGCCAGGATGCTTATAAGACTAGAGTCAGCTCCTATTATTGTAGAAGCAAGGACTTATGTACCAGCAAGTTTTGCAGAACAAGTACTACAAGCACAAGTTATTTATCAGGAAGATGGAAGCATAAAAATTAAATAGAAAAAAGTAATAGGGGACTAATGGCAGCTATTTTTGATTAAATCAAAAATAACTGCCATTTTTGTTGCATTTTATTGATAAACTCCTTAAATTTCTTAATTATTGGCCGATATAATTTAGTAGTATGACTTTAATCGGCAAAATGTGATCAAAGGCAAAACTTTCGAAAGATTGTGACGCAAAGCTATGGGCCTTCAGTAATAATATATGGTAGCCAGCTGCTGATAACTAAGTCCTTATTATATAATAACTACAGATAATATAGGAGGGATAGGAATGAAATTTTTTAAAAATGCAAAAATAAGATTTAAAGTATTTACTGGGATTATTGCAGTTATGGTTATTGCGGGTGCTTTAGGTGCATATTCTATTATAAGTATGCAGAATATGGCTAGGTTAGATGAAAAACTCTATAATTATTCAACCGTGCCTTTGGGTTCTTTAGTAGGAATGGTAGATTCATTTCAAGGAATGAGAGGAGATTTAAGAGATTTTGTCTATGGTGGTGATGTAGGGGAAATTTCTAAATTAGAAGATAGCATATATGAAAAGAACCAAATGTTTGAAAAACATTTAAGTTTGTATAAGCTATCTGTTACCTCACCTGATGAGCAAACAATTATAGCACAACTCGATTCATATAAAAATCAATATGATCAAGCTTCTAGAAAAATAATTGATTTGGCTAGATATAATGGTTTTAGTGCTGCGACCCAAATTTTGGATACCCAAGGACAAGAGTTAAATACAAGTATAAATGAAACAATAGATACTCTTGTAGGATATAAAATAGGGGATGCAAGATTCAATTTTGAGAAAAATGCTGAAGTGTCTGATCAAAGTATTTTTTACACATTAGCTTTATTTGGAGCAATGTTACTTATCTCAATAATCGCTGCAGTAGTTACCGCAGGGTCAATTACTAAGCCACTTAAAACATTAGTAGAAGGCACTAAGAAAATGGCAAATGGAGATTGGACATGGCAAGCGCCAGAGGAATACATAAATCGTAAAGATGAAGTAGGAGATTTGACTAAGAGTTTTAATGAGATGAATATAAACGTATCATCATTATTACTAGAAGTGACAGACGCAGCAGATCAAACGAATTTATCATCTCATGCATTGTCATCTGTAATGGAGGAGATAATTGCACAAGGAGAAAATATAAATGTTGCTGTTCAGGAAATTTCAGCAGGAATGCAAGAAACAAGTGCATCCATTCAACAAGTAGCGGCTTCAGGGTCACAAATTGGGAATGGTGCTTTCAATCTTGAAAAAAGAGCTAATGAAGGGAAAATAGAAGGTCAAGATATAGAAGAAAGAGCTTTGAAAATGAGAGCAGCGGCAAGTGCTTCTAAAATATCTGCAAATAATATATACAATGAAAAACAAATTGAAATAAAGAGTGCAATCCAGGAAGTAAAAATAGTACAAGAAATAACCAAAATGACTCAAATAATATCTGAAATTGCTGATCAAACAAATCTATTAGCTTTAAATGCAGCTATAGAAGCGGCAAGAGCTGGTGAGCATGGTAGAGGCTTTGCTGTTGTAGCTGATGAAGTAAGAAAATTAGCAGAAAAAGCATCGGATACTACAAAAAAGATCAAAGAAGTTATAGAAAAAGTAAATGAATCGGTTGAAAAACTTTCTACATCGAGTGGAGAGATACTTGATTTTATAGATACAAAGGTTGTACCTGATTATGATATGCTTGAAAAAACAGGTGAGCAGTACTTTAAGGATGCAAATTTTTTAAAAGAGCTTACGGGAGAATTTGCGGGTTCAACATCAGAAATTCTTGATTCAATAAAAGAAGTTAATATGGCAATTGAAGGTGTGTCAGCTGCGGTACAACAGGCAACTGCATCTACTCAGGAAATTAGTTATAGTTCAAATGAATCTACTGTTGCAATGGAAGGAATGGCTGAAACAGCTCAAGTACAGACGGAACTTTCCGAGAAATTAAAAAATCTGATATCAAAGTTTATTATTAGACAAGTTACTATTTTGGAGAATCTTGACGAAGAAGAAGTTAACGTAAATAATGCTGTAAATCCAGAAAAAGTGTAATTTGAGAATTATTTTGAGTAGGGAGTGATATAGTGAATCAATATTTATTATTTTTAGTTAACAATCAACAATTTGCTATAGAAATCGCAAATATTAATAAGATTATCGATTATGTAGAACCTGTTAAAGTTCCAGAGACGGCTGAATATATGCTTGGGGTAATTGAATTAAACGAAAAAATTCTTCCGGTAATTAGTTTATCTCAGAGATTGTTTGGTAAAGAGAATATGAAATCTAATATAAATCGAGTAATTGTATTAAATTGGTCTGGTAAACAGATAGGATATGTTGTTGAGGATATAATTGGAATTAAAAACTTTGATTTAAACCAAGTAGAGATAGCAAATAGAGATCTAGAAATCACAAGAGATTATATTTACGGATATATTAAAAATGAAAAAGATGTGATTATTATTTTAGATAATGACAAACTATTTACAGGGAAACATGCGGAAATGTTATTGGATATGAAAATGTAACTAAAGAAGAAACGAGGATTTACATGGAGAACTTTATAAGAGTAGGAATAGCAGAATATAGGGTTAGCCAAGCACCAGAACAATTTATCACCATAGGGTTAGGTTCTTGTGTAGGAATAGCAGTCTATGATACTATAAGCAAAATTGGAGGGCTCAGCCATATATTACTACCAGATAGCACATGTTTTAGTAATGTCGAAAAGCCTGAAAAATTTGCAAATCTTGCGATTCCACTTATGGTTGAAAAAATAAAAAATGGGAGTAAATACAATAGACTTGTTGCAAAAATAGCAGGTGGAGCAAGTATGTTTTTTCAGAGTGAAGACAATGAATTTGGAGGAATTGGTCAAAAAAATGTTGAAGCAGTTTTAAAGACACTTCAAATGTTGGGCATACCAGTTATAGGTGAAGAAACTGGAGGGACCGTTGGAAGAACAATGATGGTTAATTTAGAAAGTTTTGAGGTAATGATAAAATCTGTAGATAAAAAAATTGTAAACTTATAGTTAGGAGGAAAAATATGCCTATCAGGGCTATGATCGTAGATGACTCCGCATTTATGAGAAGGATAATTTCAGATATGCTTTCTGAAATTAGAGGAGTTGAAGTAGTAGGAGTAGCCAGAAACGGTAAAGATGCAATTGATATAATACCAAAGATCAAACCGGATATTATTACGCTTGATGTGGAAATGCCCATTATGAATGGGCTAGAAACTCTAAAGTTAATAAAGAGTGAATATAATATTCCTGTAATTATGTTTAGTTCAAATACTAATCCAGAGGTTGCTATAGAAGCGCTTGAATTAGGAGCTTTTGATTTTATAGAGAAACCAATAGAAATAAAAATGAATTTAGTAGAGCTAAAAAATGATCTTGAAAATAAAATCAAAGCTGTATTTAGCAATAAATTAGACACATATAATAATAACAATAGGATTAGTGTAAATGAAAATTCACAAATTATAAATAGAAAAATTGATGCTGTAGTAATTGGTGCATCAACAGGAGGACCCAAGGTATTAGTTAATATAATTGGCAGATTACCTAAAAAAATGAAAGTGCCAATTTTTATAGTTCAACATATGCCGGAAGGATTTACTAAATCACTAGCTGAAAGAATGAATAAAGAATCTAATATAGATGTACTTGAAGCACAAGATGAAATGCCTATAAAGCCCAATACGGTTTATCTTGCACCTGGCGGTTACCATATGGTATTAAACCGAGATGTTATAAAGCTAAATGCAGAGGGAAAGATACATGGTGTTAGACCAGCGGTTGATTATTTATTTAGTTCGGCTGCTGAGATATATAAGGCTAATCTCTTAGGAGTTATACTCACTGGAATGGGTAAGGACGGTGCTTCTGGAATGCAGGATATAAAATTGCAAGGTGGTATAAATATTGGACAAGATAAGGAAAGCTGCATAGTATTTGGAATGCCAGGTAATGCGATTTCAAAAGGTCTAGTAGATAAAGTACTTTCGATTGATGAAATATCTGATACAATAAATAAACTGGTAATGTGATTCTATGGAGCTAGATTATAAATTCTTATATGAGTGGGTGTTAAAGGAGTTTGGCATTGAGTTAAATGCTTATAAGGATGCTCAAATGCAAAGAAGGCTAGCTGCTATAATGAGAAAAGCAGGAGTAGATAATTTTAAAGATTATACATTGAAAATAAAACAAGATGAAGCGATAAGAAAAGAATTTCTAAACCAGATTACAATTAATGTAACTGAGTTTTTTAGAAATAAAGAGAAGTTTGAAGAGTTTCAATCAGTTTTGTTTTCTCAGGTAATACCTAAATACAAAGATATTAAAATATGGAGTGCAGCTTGTTCAAACGGTGCAGAACCATACTCAATAGGTATTATGCTACATAAAAATAGATTTGTTGATAAGGCTAAAATAATAGCTTCTGATCTAGATAGAGATATATTAGCTAGAGCAAAGAAGGGTTTATATAAAAATAGAGATATTAAAAACATTGAAAATGATGATGTGAAAAAATATTTTGATATAGTAAATGAAGACTATGAGATAAAAGATAATGTGAAAAAAATGGTTTCATTTAAAAAGCATGATTTAATAATGGATAAGTATGAAAAAGATTTTCACGCAATTATATGCAGAAATGTGACTATTTATTTTAAGAATGAAGTAAAGAATGATATCTATAGAAAGTTTCATCAGGCTTTGGTACCGGGAGGAATATTTTTTATAGGAGCAACAGAAGGAATGTATAATCCGGCTGAGTTTGGCTTTAAAAAACTATCGAGCTCAATTTATGAAAAAATTTAGATTTATGTAAGGAGGAAGATTAGTGGAGGATAATAGTAAATATAGAGAAATATTTTTAGAAGAATCAGATGAATACCTCCAGGTCTTAAACGATGGGATGCTTTTGTTAGAAGATAACCCAACAGATAGCGATGCATTGAATGATATATTTAGGGCAGCCCATACATTAAAAGGAATGGCAGCAACCATGGGTTATAATTCAATTGCAACCCTTACTCATAATATGGAAACTGCATTTGAACTTTTTAGAGGTGGGAAGAATAAGATTAATCAGGAAATAATATCAATCATTTTTAAAACTATTGATAAATTATCAGAAAATGTAGAGATGATTAGAAATGGAGATTATAGTGATGTAGATATTGAAGAATTAGTTAAGGCGCTTTCTAATACCACTGATGATTCTCCTGGTGATTCGATTGGGAAAGTAGAGACAAATGATTGTAGTGATGATGATACAAATAATATGATTATTAGGGAAGCAAAGAGAAAGGGTTTTAATGCATTTAAAATTAAAATTATATTAGAAAAAGAGACAATGTTAAAAGCGGCAAGAGCATACCTTGTTGTAAATAGGCTTGAGCAGGATGGGGATATAATTCAAATTACTCCTACAGTAGAGGAGCTTGAAGCAGGTAATTTTGATAATGAATTTAGTTTATTATACTTAACAAAATTGGTAAAAGAAGATATAATGGCTGGAATTGATAAAATATCTGAAATTGAAGAAGTAAGTATTGAAGAAATAAATCACAATGAATTAGATGAAGAGTATAGTCATGCTATATATGATAAAAATGAATCAACTAATCAGAAAGTAAGCGTTCCTAAAAGCCCGCAATCGAGTAATCTAAACCATTCAATTAGGGTAGATCTTGTAAAATTAGATCACTTTATGAATCTTGTATCAGAGCTAGTTATATATAGAAATCAATTGGAGGATATTAGTGATAAATTAAGAATAGCTGAGATTAATGAACCTTTAGCTAATGTGGCGAGAATTTCTTCAGATTTACAAGAGTTAGTTCTTAAAATAAGAATGCAACCACTAAGTATTGTATTTGATAGATTCCCAAGGATCGTAAGGGACCTGTCAAAGGAGCTAAATAAGCATATTGATTTCCAAATTGAAGGAGATCATACAGAACTCGACAGAATAGTTGTCTCTGAGTTAAATGAACCATTTCTTCACTTAATTAGAAATGCAGCTGACCATGGAATAGAAACCAGTGAAAAAAGAGTCGACGTTGGCAAACCTGAACAAGGACTTATCAGGCTTATAGCATATCAAGAGGGGAATAGAGTTATAATAAATTTAAGTGATGATGGGAATGGAATTGATCCAAATATTATTAGAGAAGCAGCCATAAGAAAAGGGATTGAAGCCGAAAGTCTAAATGATACACAGTTGATGCAGCTTATATTCAATCCAGGATTCTCGACAAATAAAGAAGTTACAAGTGTTTCGGGACGTGGAGTTGGAATGGATGTAGTGAAACAAAAGATTAATTCACTTGGAGGCACAATTGAGGTATCGAGTGAAATTGGTAAAGGAACGAATTTTATTATAAAACTACCTTTAACTCTATCTATTATCCAATCTCTCATGGTAAAAGTTTCTGGTGAAGTATTTGCTATACCTCTAGGATTAGTAGAAAAGGTAGTAAGAGTAACAAAAGAAGAAATACTTGAGACTTATAACAAGGAAGTTTATATTTACCAGGGGAAATCAATTTCAGTTGTTAGAGTTGATGAAAAACTAGGATTGGCACCCTTGGATACAAATAAACATTTGATACTTGTTCATCTTGGAGATGACTATTATGGGCTTTTAGTTGATGAGTTATTAGGTCAACAAGAGATTGTAATAAAGAAATTAAGTGGAGTTCTAGGAAAAATGAAAGAGTATCTTGGAGCGACGATACTTGGCAATGGGAATATAACTCTTATATTAGATGTAGGAAATATTTGTGGTGGAGTTTAATATAGATAGATTAGATGGAGGAACAATACTATGGGGAAAAGAGTTTTAATTGTAGATGATGCGATATTTATGAGAATGAAGCTTAGAGATATACTTGAAAAAGGTGGATTTGAAGTTGTTGCTGAAGGCCAAAATGGTCTGGAAGCGGTTGATAAATACAAAACTGAGATGCCAGATATAGTTACTTTAGATATTACAATGCCAGAGATGGATGGTATTACAGCACTTAAAGAGATAAAGATAATAGATCCTGCTGCAAAGGTTATAATGTGCAGTGCTATGGGACAACAATCGATGGTTATGGATGCAATCCAGGCTGGGGCATCAGATTTTATAGTAAAACCTTTTGAATCTGAAAGAGTTTTGCAGTCTGTCAATAAAATTATCGGTTAAATGGGGGTTTAGGTATGCAAATAATAATTTTCAATGTTAATGGCAAATATTTTGGTTTAAATACTGAGAATATAGAAGAAATAACTAGAAAGACTTCCATAACAAATGTTCCTAATGCACCTTATGGTGTAGAGGGTCTTACGAACATCAGAGGCGATGTTATTCCACTTATATCTTTGAGTAAACTTTTGCACCTTGAAGAAGATGTGTGCTATAATAATGTTATTATTATAAAAAATACCGACTACAAAACAGGAATTCTAATAAATGAGATATTAAAAGTTATCGAAATAGAAGAAAGTGGAATAGAACAGCTTGGTTTTGAAACAGAAAGAGGAATAAAGGGAATATTACAGTTAGAGGATATAATAGTAAATATTATTGACATTAATGATTTATTAGCTAAGAATGAGGGGTTAAATTGAAACAAGTTCTATCACAGGAAGAAATAGATTCTTTGTTAAAAGCTCTAGATGTTGGTAAAGTACCTGATCTAGTAGAAGGTGAAGGGGATGAGAAGACAAATATCAAGCCCTATGATTTTAAGCGCCCTTTTAAGCTTTCCAAAGAGTATATTGATACTCTCTATATGATTTTTGAGAATTTCTCAAAGATGTCTGGAATGATTTTATCTAATCAACTTTTATCTAATGTTGAAATAAAACTAGTGGCCGTTGAGCAAGTAAGCTTTGAGGAATTTTTAAGAAGTGTTCCCTCATCGACAGTTGTTGGAACATTTTCGACAGAACAATTTCTAAGCAATCAATTAATAGCGCTAAGCCCGCAATTTTCAATTCAAGTTATTGAGATGATGTGTGGTGGAACTAATAAAAAAAATCCAGAGGATATAAAAAGAGCACAATTTACAGATATTGAGCTTTCAATTCTAGAAGAGATAATAGTAGGTCTTCTAAAAGCTTTTAGATTATCTTGGGAAGAAATATTAACCATTGAGACTGAAATAATATCTGTCGAATCAAATCCCCAGATGATGCAGAGTATTTCTCCAAATGAACCAGTAGTATTAGTTACATGTTCATCTGAGATTGGTGAATTTAAGAGCTTTGTAAATCTTTGCATTCCTTATTTATCTTTTGATAATATAATAGATAAATTGAGTATAAGAAATAGATTTAGATATAATGACACAGGAAACAATGATTATAGAGAAATTATTGGAAGAAGTTTAATGAACGTGCCAGTTGAATTAGAAGTAGCATTAGGGAAGTCTATAATAAATGTAGAGGATATACTTCAATTGGAACAGGGAGATTTGATTCAATTGGATATGAATATAAAAGAACCTTTAAAGATGTATGTAGAGGGTAAGGGATACTATTTAGTAAAACCCGGACAAGTGGAAGGTAAAATAGCAGTAGAGGTTATACAATATATAGAAGAGGATGTTGTCTGATGAATGATAATTTAATTTCTCAGGAAGAAATAGACGCACTATTAAATAAAAACTCAAAAAAGAATCCAGAAGGATTGAATGAGCTTGAAAAAGATATTATTGGTGAGGTTGGTAATATCTCAATGTCGACCGCTGCTACGACTCTATCTTCAATATTGAATAAAAAAGTAATGATAACTACACCTAGAGTTTATTGGGAGAGTTTTGAGGATGTTATTAAAGATTTTATTTCTCCGAAAGTAGTAGCTACTGTAGAATTCAAAAAAGGTTTATCAGGAAATAATCTTTTTATGATGGATACACCGGATGCAGCTGTTATCGCAGATTTAATGATGGGTGGAAATGGCAAGGTTGAAAGTTCAGAGATGACAGTTCTTCAACAAAGTGCAGTTGCAGAAGCCATGAATCAAATGATAGGGTCCGCATCTACAGCAATGGCAACAATGGTAGGCAAAGAAATTGATATAAATCCACCAATTGTAAAAGTGTGGGAATTAGATGAGGAATATGAGATACCAGGTATGGATAAAAGTTCATTTGTTTGTAAGGTTGAATTTGATATAACCGTAGAAGGATTGATTGAAAGCAAGATAATGCAGCTATTTGAAAGACAGACTATAACGGAAATAGTAGGTATTATGCAAAGTGAACTCGAAGAAGAGCCAAAGAAAGAGGCTCCTAAAGAACCGATAAGGGAATCAGTTTCTTACGAATCTAAAAAACCAGAAGTTACTAAAGTAGAAGAAAATGTACTTGTTCAAAAACCTATATTTAATGAACTCGCTAGAAGTGATGATGAATCTAGGACACCTAGAAATTTAGATCTGATTATGGATGTGCCACTAGAATTTAGTGTAGTATTAGGGAAATCTAAAAAGACTATAAAAGAAATATTGTCCTTTGGGAATGGATCGGTAATAGAGTTAAATAAACAAGCTGATGAAGCCTTAGAAATTTATGTAAATGGTAAATTAATTGCCCAAGGAGAGGTAGTAGTAATAAATGAAAACTTTGGAATTAGAATTACAAATATTCTTAGTAAAGAGCAAAGAGTAAAAGGATTAAAATAAATTTAAATTTCATTGACCTAAGGATAAATTCCTTAGGTTTTTTTGAAAATTTTAATTTAAAGTATTAAATATTTTCAAGAACCACCGATATAATATACAAGAAGACTAATGAGCTTAAACTGGAGGTAAGAATATGAAAATCAATAAGATGCATAATAACCCAATGGTTAATAATACTTTTAAGGAAAATGAGAGAAAAGCTGATCCGAAAACTACACAAGCTACAAAAGGTGTGGATATAAAGATTTCAAATTCGGCTAAGGCATTAGTGAATAGAATTAATCAAGCTGAAGATAAAGGATATAGTGAAAAGGTAGAAAAAATAAGATCTGCTGTTTTAGAGGGGACTTATAAGGTATCACCTGAAAAAATAGCTGATAGTATCTTAAAAGTTATCGCAGATGAGAAGGGGATTTTTAATAATGAAAACTCTAAATAGTCTTATTGCAATACTTAAAAAACTTTTAGGAATATTAGAAGATGAAAAAGTTGCGCTTATTAATAATGATGGATTGAAAGTCGCAGAATTAGTCCAGATTAAGATTAAAATTACAGAAGAGATAGAACAACTTGGGATTAAAAATGCACTAGATGATAACAGAGTAACCAGTTTAATTGAACAAATAAATGAAATTCAGGAGACTAACTTGCTTTTAACCAAACAGGCTTTACGCTATCAAGAGGTAATGATGGAAAGCATAGCCAAAAACTTGTCAAATAAATCTGGAACCTACCAGCAAAAAGGTTCATATGATAAAGAACAAAGTATAAACTTTGTTGACCAATCGGTCTAGGAGGTAAGAATGTCAGGAATATTTAGTACACTAAATACAGCCAATAAAGGGCTAAATGCTCAACAAATAGCACTAAACACAGCAAGTCACAATATATCAAATGCAAATACAGAAGGGTTTTCAAGACAAAGAGTTGACTTGAAGGCCGATTTAGCATACACATACGGTGGTATAGGACAGCTTGGGACAGGAGTTAAGGTTAATGGCGTAATCAGGATGGTGGATGATTATGTTACCAGACAAATCCGTGAAGAAGGAAGTTCTCTTAACCAATACATGACAAAATCAGAAACACTTGAGCAAATGGAAATTATATATAACGAACCATCTGATACAGGATTAAATTTTAATATAGGAGAGATGTTTGAATCATGGCAAGGCCTAGCAAAGAATCCTGAAAGTTTAACTTCAAAGACTATAGTAGTAGAGAAGTCAAAAACCTTTGCAGATACACTAAATCATATTTCGGATCAATTAGAATCTTTGGTGGATGAAACAGGTTTACAGATAGAAAAGCAAATTACTGATATTAAAGCAGTAGCACAAAATATTGATACTTTAAATCAACAAATATTTAATGTGTCAATTAAGGGACTTGTACCAAATGACCTTCTTGATCAAAGAGATGTGCTAATGAAGGATCTATCATCTATGACCGATTTTACTTCAAGTTTTGATAAATATGGTAGAGTAGAAATTTCAGTTGGAACAAGTACTTTAATTGGAATAGAAGTTGACAATACATCTAATATAAATAACTTTGACGGTGCTACATCTACATCAGGCGCGCTACAAGGATATAAAGATGCACAAACTTTAATTAATATTCAAATAGCAGAAATAAAAGATTTTGCAGAAAAGATAGCAAGCGAATTTAATGGAGCCCATAAACCAGCAGATTCAACAGAGACAAGTTATGATTTTTTTAATATTGATGCAGATGGAAAGATAAGTGTAAACCAGGATTTAGTTGATGATAATAGTCTTGTCTTAGCAGGTGAAAATTATGGATCAGCACCTGGAGATAGTTCTACAGCGGTTAAAATTGCAGCAATAAGAGATAAATCAGATATAGGATTTTCGGCAGGTAAGAATACAATAGAAGGCGCATTCAATACAATGGTAACAAAAGTTGGAATATCAAAACAACATTCTGACAATATGGTAACCAATCAAGAAGTACTGGTAAACCAATTGCAAATAAGAAGGGAATCAACTTCAGGGGTATCACTTGATGAAGAATTTACTAATGTTATTCAGTTCCAAAAAGCTTTTGAGGCAAATGCTCGAGTTATATCAGTATTAACAGACATGCTTGATGTACTAATAAATGGAATGGGGGTATAGTAAATGAGGATAACAAATAGTTCTTTAACTACAAATTATCTTAGAAATTTATCTAGGAATTTATCACAGATGCAAAAATATCAAAACCAACTATCCTCCGGTAAAGAAATAAGCAAACCATCCGAAAATCCACTTCTTGTTTCAAAGATAATGGATTTAAGAAATAGCATAGGATTAAATGAACAGTATAATACAAATATTTCGGATACCTTAGGTTGGGTTCAAACTCAAGATGGGTCATTAGATGGAGTTACAGGAACTTTACAAAAAATACGAGAACTAATGATATATGGAGCTAATGGATCTTTAGCAGTAACTGATCGAGGCGCTATAAGAGATGAAATTGTTCAAAACATTCAAGGATTAAAGGATACCTTAAATACCAATTTTGATGGTCGTTATATTTTTGGTGGAACTGAAACAACAAATGCGCCATTTGAAGTTGATGCAGATAACAATCTTATTTATAATGGAAACAGTGATACTATATCAAGACAAATTGCAAAGGGTGTAAGTACAGATTTAATTAGCAATGGAGATGCAATAGTGGGTAGTTTTGATATTGCTACTGGTGAAAACGATCTTGGCAAGCTTTTAAAAAATGTCATAACTGCACTTGAAGCTGGAGATACGGATTCACTTTCTGGTGATTTGTTAAAAGATGTAGATATTGCAATTGATAAAATTCTAAGTACCCGCTCAAAGATTGGCGCCATAGACAATAGATTAGAAGCATCTAAATCTAGAAATGAATCTGAAAAATTAAATCTTACAAGTCTTCTATCTCAAAAAGAAGATATAGATATAGCAGAAAAGTATATGGAATATAGTGTTATGTCAACTGTATACCAGGCATCATTAGCAGCAGGAGCAAAGGTACTTCAACCAAGCTTGCTAGATTATTTAAGATGAAGAGAGTTGAAAAAAATGAAAATTAATACAAAATATTTTGGTGAAATGGAAGTAATAGAAGATGAGATAATTGAATTTAAATCTGGCTTACTAGGATTTATGGATAGTAAGAAATTTGTGATTATTAATATGCCGGATAATCCACATTTTAAATTTCTGCAAGATATTAACAATACATATGTTTCCTTTGTTATTATAAATCCTTGGGATTTCTTTTCAGATTATGATGTAGACTTAGCTGATGCAGAACTTGAAAAAATTAATATTAATCAATCTAATTGTGATAAAATTTCAGTTTATGTAGTAGTGACTATGGGAAAAACGCTAAAAGAAAGTTCAGCAAATCTTATAGCTCCAGTGGTTATAAATAATACAGAGCAATTAGGTAAACAATTAATAGTAGATAATTCAAACTATACTACAAAACACCTTCTTATTTCAGAATGGGTAGGTGATTGATATGCTAATTCTAAATAGAAAAGAAGGCGAAAGCATAATAATAGGAGACAACGTAGAAATTAGGATTCTAGAAGTGCAAGATGGCAAAATAAAGATAGGGATAGATGCACCTAAAGAGGTTAGTATATTACGAAAAGAAGTATATGATAGCGTAATTGAAGAAAATAAAAATGCTATCACAAATGATACAGATATTTTAAAGCTTTTTTCACAGAAGTAGTATTAGTACAATTAATTATAGGTAAATAAATTCTTGCTATAAAAAATTAGAATATCAAGGAGAGATTTATATGATAAATAGTACAAGACCAGTAATTGAAAGTCATAAAACTGTTCTGGCCGTAAAGGAGAAGCCCCTTGATAAGAGCTTAAATGGCAAGGAAAATAGAAGCAATAATACAAAATCATATAATATATCAACACAAAAGAAGAAGCAAACTAGTAGTGATCTTGTAATAGATAAGGAAAAACTGGAGAAAGCAGTGGAAGAAACTAATCGGATAGTTTTTCCAAGTGAAGATAAATTTGAATTTAAAATTCATGAAGGCACTGGTAGATTAATGGTTAAATTAGTAAATAGAGAAACAGACGAAATAATTAGAGAAATACCTTCAGAAAAGATATTAGACTTAATTGCTAACATATGGGAAATGGTAGGAATTCTGGTCGATGAAAGGGGATGATTTAGGTGGCAGGAATTAATATAATAGGTTCTTACTCTGGTATTGACCAAAGTACAATAGACCAGCTTATGGAGATAGAAAAACTTCCGTTAACAGCATTGGCTACTAAGAAAACAGATATAGCAGATAAACAAAATGCTTGGAAAGATATAAAGACTAGATTAAACTCATTGTTTGAAAAACTAAAGGTATTGAAGAATGCGGATACCTATACTACAAAGACTACTACATCAACAGATGAGAATACAGTTTCTATGTCGGCTAATAATGGTGCTGCTTCCGGCACTTATAGAATTAATGTTTCAAGGCTAGCAAGTAGTACAAGCATTGTAGGCGGAAAAGTTGAAACTTCTTCAATAGATGATGCACTTAGTGTATCTGGAAAATTTAGTTTAAAGAATAATGATGGAGATCATGTTGAAATAGAGGTATTAACAACAGATTCACTAAAATCAATTGTAGAAAAGGTGAATGATGAAAGTGATAATACTGGAATTTCTGCAACTATTATTGATAATAGAATAGTGCTTAGCGATTCAAAGACTGGAGCTAGAACTATCACATTAGAAGATGTTGATGGAGAGAATAGCGTATTATCAAACTTGAAATTAATCGATGCTGTTGATGATGCTGATGATCCTACTACAACAATTGGAACTACAGCTAAGTTTACAATAAATGGCATTGAAGTAGAAAAAGATTCAAACACTTTAACAGATGTAGTTGAAAATATTACAATTAATCTTAAAAACACGCATGCAGAAGGGGAAATGGAGACACTTACTGTTAGTCTAGATACTTCAAAAGTAGAGCAAGCGGTTAAAGCTTTTGTTGATCAGTATAATTCGACTATGACTTTTATTGAAGATAAGTCCGCAGCTGGAACTCCAGAGGATGCCACAAGTCGAGGGGTACTTGCTAGCGATAGTACTTTACAAAGACTGCAATCAAGTCTTAGAAGTCTTGTTACTTCAACAATATCTAATTCAGATAATACAAGTATTACAGATATATCTAGATTAGGAATATCTACAGTAGATAGATATGGGCAGCTTACGTTTGATGTATCAAAGTTAAAAGAAGAATTGAATAACGACCCCCAAAATGTTCAGAATTTCTTTAGCAGTAGCGACTCTCTTGGTAATGATGTAGGTTTTTCTTATAAACTAGGAGACTATGTAGATTCTATAATTTCTAGTACCAATGGAGTTATTAAAGGTAAAAATGATAGCTTTGAAAGAAGCTTAAAAGACTTGAACTCTCAAATAGAGAGCTTTAATGAAAGAATAGAAAGAAAAAGCGCATATTATACTAAAATATTTTCTGCACTTGATGTTGCTATGATGGAAGCTGAAAGTCAAATGGAATGGTTAACTGGTCAGATATCAGCAATGACTGCACAAAGTTGAGTAAATAAATTATAAGAGGTGTAGCAAATGAATCAAGCAAACGCGTATAATGCATATAAGAATAATGAAGTAATGACTGCATCTAGGACAAAATTAGTTGTTATGCTTTATGATGGGGCTATAAAAAATTTAAAACTTGCGGAATTGGCAATTCAGGAGAAAAAAATTGAAAAAGTGAATAATCATTTAAAGAAAGCTCAGGATATAATAGCTGAATTTATGTCTACACTTAATTTTGAACAAGGTGGAGAGATTGCCCTTAATTTACAGCAACTTTATGAGTATATGTATTATAAGCTTATAAGAGCTAATATAGATAAAGACTCTAAAGCAGTTGCAGAGGTCAAAGGATATTTAGAGGAACTTAGAGAAGCTTGGTTACAGATATGATAATTGAGAACTTAGAAATCAGTAAGCAAGAGCTTTTAGACAGAATTTTAAATAGAATAAAAGCCTGGGATATGGATATTGAGACGGGTATAAAGATTATAGAAGAGAATGGAAATGATATAAAAAGAATACAGGAATATAACAGAGACGGTGCTAAGAAATCAGTTATATTAGAGACGGAAGAGGATTATATACAAAGAATCGAAGAACTTTCAACAGAGATGAAATGTTTTTTAGATAAGATGGATGAAAGAAAGAGAATTTTATTAGAAGAAAAAAAGATACTTGGTAAAAGTAATGAAATCATTAAAAATTACATTTCATCAGATTTCAAGGCAGTTTTTATAGATAAAAATGCTTAAAGTAAGTTAATTTTATAAAAAATAGAGAGAACATTTTGAAAAAAATGTTCTTTTTTGCTTGAATGTTAACCATATATATGGTACGTTAATTAAGTGATGAGAATATTAAGAATATTTATGACTATTTTTAACACAATGGGCATTGCAAATTCCACTTTTCTTTTTAAAAGGCAAACTTATGGAAACATAAGGACGCAAAGCTAAAGGGCCTTACCATAATGGTGTGGCAGCCAGTTTCTGTCAAGAAGAGTTTTTTTATTTTATAAGATAGGTTACCAAGTGTCGAATACACTTTTTACTTTTTAGTGAGGTGAAAATATGTCGGATAATAATTATGCATTAGTAAAAAAAGCCTTGGATGTCTCTTCATTAAGACAGAGGATTATATCAAGCAATATTGCAAATATAAATACTCCAGGTTTTAAAGTCAATAAGGTTGAATTTGAAGATTATCTTAAGGACGAAATCGATAAAGTAACAATGAAAAAAACAGACGACCAACATTATGGAGTTGAAGATGAGGGTCTACAAGCAACTATTCAAAAAAGAGAAACTACTTCTATAAATGAGAATGGTAACAATGTAGATGTTGATATTGAAATGGCTGAGCTTGCTGCTAATGAAATATACTATTCAACATTAATTCAAATTTTAAACAGTAAATATTCAAAGTTAAATGCAACAATAAATAGGTAAAAGGCGGTGATGGATGATGAGCGTTTTTAAATCAATGCAAATAAATACCAGTGGGTTAAATCTAGAAAGATTGAAATTAGATGTAATATCAACAAATATTGCGAATGTTAATACCACTAGAACAGAAGATGGCGGGCCATATAAAAGAAAAATTGTCTTATTTAAAGAAAATCTTGTAAATGAAACAAATAGACTTAGTGGTGCTAACGGTATGAGTAGCGAAGGGGTTAAGGTTACTGGGATTGGGGAAGACGTAAGCGAATTCAGAATGGAGTATGATCCTTCGCATCCTGATGCTGATGAAAATGGATATGTTGCAATGCCAAATATTAATATGGTTGATGAAATGATAGAACTTATCAAAACTCAAAGGACCTATGAGGCAAATGTAACAGCCTTAAATACAAGTAAAAGTATACTCAAGAAGGCTTTAGAAATTAGCAAAGATTAAACTAAATTATTATCCTGAGCGTAGCGTAGGATCTTTTATTTAAGATTACTAGGCTACGCTTCGGAATGACAGACAAGTGATTGCAATAATAATTGTGGAATTGTTAATTAAAAAAAGGAGGCTTTTGCATATGAATATTTCAGGTTTAGGAATTGAACAAATAGGTAAACTTCAAAAACCACAGGATCTTAACAAAACCGATGGAAGCTTTGGTGATATTATAAATGCTCAGATTGAGAAATTAAATCAATCTCAGATAAATGCTGATAGTATGACAGAAGCTTTTATTAAAGGTGATATTGATGATCTTCATGCAGTTATGATAGCAACTGAAGAAGCTAGACTTTCCCTAGATTTAGCACTTCAAGTTAGGAACAAAGTAGTAGAAGCATACAAAGAAATTAACAATATTCAGTTATAGTTTATAGATAATAAAAAGAGAACAATTATAGAGGGGTAATTACCCTAAGAAAGTAAACTATATTACTGAAAGGAAGTAGACAGATGGCAGAAACTATAAAAAACACCTTCAGAGGTGTTAAAGATGGATGGGAGAAAATAGATTCTAAAAAAAGACGTTTTTTATTATTTACTGTAATTATTGGAATTATACTTATATTAGGAATTACATATGCAACAAATAAAGTTAATTATGCAATGCTATTTAATAATCTAGAATTAGATGATGCAGGAAGAATAGTAAGCGACTTAGAAACTAAGAATATCAAGTATAAACTTGAAAATGGAGGCAAAACAATCTTAATTGACAGTGCTTCTGTAGATAATTACCGTATGGATTTAGCTATGCAAAATTTATTGCCAGATAGTTCAACTGGATTTGAAATATTTGATAACACTGGACTAATGGTAACTGACGAAGATAGACAAATTATGTACCAAAGGGCCTTAACAGGTGAGTTGCAGAGATCAATAGTATCTCTGGATGCCATCAATACCGCTAAGGTCCATTTAGTCATGCCACAAAAAAGCATTTTTGATACAGAGGAAAAACAAGGGTCTGCTTCTATAATTGTGGATTTAAAGCCAAATAGCAAAGTAACAGATTCAATGGTAAAAGGAATAGCTTCATTGGTATCTGGGGCTGTAAATAATATGCCTATTTCTAGTATTCAGGTGATAGATTCATCAGGAAATCTTTTAAGTGGGTTTATGCAAGAAGACGGGACGCAAAATGTAACAGATGTTCTTGACCAATATAGAATTGCCAGAAATGCTTTTGAAAAGGAGATAGAAGGAAAGTTGAATTCTCTTCTTGGAAGTGCATTTGGTTATGATAAAGTTAAAGTTTCTGTCCTTGCTGAGCTTGATTTTAATTCAGAAGAATCAACCATAATATCATATTCAAATCCAGTGACAAGAAGTGAACAAGTAAGTGCATCTGGAGAAGGTATGGAATACGATGATGTATCAGGCGGAAGCATAGATGACAGTATAAGTAACGTTATAGAAGGTGATGGAGAAGG
Source organism: Gudongella sp. (assembly GCA_034006985.1). GTDB lineage: Bacteria > Bacillota > Clostridia > Tissierellales > Tissierellaceae > Gudongella. Next base: position 29,057 of record JAVERT010000007.1, on the reverse strand, counting down.
AGTTTCTTCATATTCAAAAGTATTGAATAATGAGTTAACTACGGAGACAAAAAATATAATAAAAGCCCCAGGAATGGTTGAAAAATTGACTACATCAGTGTTATACGATGGAAGTCTGAGCGAAGAAAACAGAGGAAACATTCAGAGTATTGTTGCAGCTGCAATTGGCTATGATGGCGATAGAGGAGATGTAATAAGTGTTGTAGGAGTTAGATTTAATGAATCCGCAGAAGGAGAACCAATATTTCCAGATTTAGAATCAGAATCTGGACAACAAGGTTTTTTAGAGCTATATAAAAAGCAATTGATTATAGGCGGAGGCGCGTTTGGAGCATTACTTCTTATTGGAATTATAATAATGATGGTACTAGGAAGTAAGAAAAGAAAGAAAGAGAATAGACAATTCCAAGTTGATATTGAAAGAGGTATGACAATTCAAGAAGCAACAGGAGAGATTGGAGCTTTAGAAGATGTCATAATCAAACCAGATCATAAGAATAAAAAAGCGCAGAAGTACGCTCAGGAACATCCTGAATTAGCTGCTGATTTAATTAAATCATGGGTAAGGGAGTAGACGATATGAGTTCAAAAGGAAATAAAGAAGGAATCAGAAAAACAGCCATATTGTTGATAGTTTTGGGACCCGATGTATCAGCACAGATATTGAAAAAACTTCCGGAGTCTATGATTCAGAAAATTACATATGAAATATCTAATATCAGTTATGTAGAGCCTGCTGATAAGGAAAAAGTATTAGATGAATTTTTTGAGATGGCAGAAGCTAGACAGTATGTTTTAGATGGTGGTATTGAATATGCAAAAAACTTGCTTAATAAAGCTCTTGGTGTCCAAAGAGCAAAAGAGGTAATAGATTTTCTTAATCAGGCGAAACAAAGGGAAAGACCTTTTTCAATAGCAAGAAAAGCAGATCCTCAGCAATTGACAAATTTATTAATAAATGAGCATCCACAAACTACGGCTTTAATAATGTGTTACATGCAACCAGATAAAGCTGCTATTGTTTTATCACAGTTTCCTATAGAACTCCAAGCAGATATAGCAGAGAGGCTTGGGAATATAAACAGGACATCACCTGCAGTTATAAGTAGAATAGAAAAAATAATGGAAGAAAAGTTTTCAGGACTTATTGAGAACGATACTGAATCAGTAGGTGGAGTAAGAACATTAGTTGAAATATTGAATTCAGTGGATAGAAGTACAGAGAGAAATATCATAAATACTTTAGAAGAAAGGCAACCAGAGTTGGCTGAAATAATAAAAGCTAATTTATTTATATTCGAAGATGTAGTCACATTAGATAAAAACTCTATACAAAGATTCCTTCGAGATATTAGTAATGAAGATTTAGCACTTGCATTAAAGGGAGCATCTGAAAGACTTGCATCTACTATATTCGCAAATATGTCTAGTCGTGCAGCTGAAATTCTGAAAGAAGATATAGAATTTATGGGGCCTGTTAGATTAAATACAGTTGAAGAGGCACAGAGGAAAATAGTAGGAGTTATAAGAAAATTGGATGAAGCCGGTGAAATTATATTAGGTAGAGGTGATAACGATGGAATTATCGTATAAAATCATCAAAAAAAGGAACTTGAATTTTTCAGGAGAAGCAGTTCAAATAAATTCCGATAAAATAGTATATAAAAGGGAAGTAAAAGATTTTGATAGTGATAGAAGCAATACTAATATTGAGAAAAATGAAGATGATTTAAGAAAAAAGCCTGTATTACAGAGTAAAGAGGAAGCTATGCAGGATTTTTTAGATGGTCTTGAAAAAACCAAAGAAAAAATGATGCAAGATATAATCTCAGAGGCGAATGAGCAAGCAAGAGATATAAAAGAAAGAGCCCTAGAAGAAGGGTACATGGAAGGCCATAGCAGAGGCTATCGGAAAGGCATTGAGGAAAGCGTTCGGGAAGGCGAAAATATTAAGAAAAAAGCTATCTCAGTTCTTATGCAGTGTGAAGAAGAAGCAGAAAAATATTTCAAACTAAAAGAAAATAAAATAATTAAATTAGCTGGTGATATGGCTAAGCTAATAGTTAATCATGAAATAGATACTGATAGTGAAACGATTATAGATATGATCAAACCAATAATTCAAGATTACAAGAGAGGTGGTATGGTAGTCATTTCTTGTAAGAATTCACATCAGAAACTTCTTAAAGAAAATATTAAAGTGCTAAATGCTATTAATCCTGAGCTTGAATTTATAATACTTAAAAATCCAAATTTAGAAGAAAATACTGTAACTCTTGAATATCAAAATCAAATAATAGATTTTAATATAAGTGATCAAATAAAGGCTATGGTAGAAGAACTTCAAAATCTGGAGGTGTAATAGTTGATAGATTTAGATTTTGAAAATTGCAGTCATATTTTAGAAAAAAAAGATTATTATACTAGATTAGGTAAAGTTACTCAAGTAATAGGACTTATTATATGGGTAGATGGCATAGAGGTTTTTATAGGGGAAGTTTGTGAAGTATATATTAAATCAACTAAAAAAGTTGTGCTTGCTGAAGTAGTAGGCTTCAAGGAAGATTCAGTCTTATTAATGCCATTAGATGAAATTGGAGGAATTGGACCTGGCGCATATGTAAAACCCACTGGCAAACCATTTAGAATTAAAATAGGTGAAAATTTACTAGGCAAAACCTTAGATGGTCTTGGTAGACCAATTGATAAAATCGAGATTGAAGGCGGGATTTTAACAGTAGTTGACAGAGCACCACCAAATCCCTTTGAGAGAAGAAAGATTGACCGAATAATGAGCACAGGTATTAAGGCAATTGATGGAATCCTCACTTGTGGGGAAGGTCAGAGAATTGGTATTTTCTCAGGTAGTGGGGTAGGAAAAAGTACTTTAATGGGAATGATTGCAAGGTACAGTGAAGCGGATATTAATATAATTGCTCTGATTGGAGAGAGAGGCAGAGAGGTTCTTGAATTTATCGAAAATGACCTAGGGGAAGAAGGTTATAAAAAGTCAGTAGTTATAGCGGCAACTTCCGATCAACCTCCACTTGTAAGACTTAAAGGAGCATTTGTAGCGACAGCTATAGCAGAATACTATAGGGATCAAGGCAAAAAGGTAATGTTAATGATGGATTCAGTAACCAGATTTGCAATGTCTCAAAGAGAAATCGGGCTTGCAACAGGAGAACCACCAACAACAAAAGGTTATACTCCATCGGTATTTGCATTATTGCCAAAATTACTTGAAAGAAGCGGTACATCAAAAGATGGATCTATTACAGCTTTTTATACTGTACTAGTAGAAGGCGATGATATGAATGACCCAATAGCAGATTCAGTTAGAGGAATACTAGACGGTCATATAGTTTTATCAAGAAAGATAGCAGCAAAAAATCACTTCCCAGCAATTGATATACAAAACAGCGTTAGTAGAATTATGAAAGATATAGTCGATGAAGAACATTACAAACTATCTGGTGAATTGAAAGAGAATATGTCAATTTATGAAGAATCAGAAGACTTGATAAACATTGGTGCTTATGTTAAGGGAAGCAATACAAGAATAGATAGATCGATTACATTAAATAAACCAATATCAGAGTTCCTAAGGCAGCAGACATTTGAAAAATTCTCACTTGAAGAGAGTAAAGGATTATTAAGGAATACTCTTAAATGAGAACAGCAAAAGGAGGAATATAATTGAGTTCGTACAATTTTTCAATGGGCAAAGTTCTTGAATATCGAGAAGGAGTAGAAAAGAACTTTATAGAAAAATTTTCTACTAAACAAAATCAATTATTATCAAAACAAGAAGAGCTAAGGAGCTTAATAGAGGAGTACAATCTGGTTAAGAAAAAGACTGGTTCTTGTAAATGCATTGATGAAATGGTTAGAGAACAGTTATATAGGCAAAATCTTGCAGATAATATATCAAATAAAGAAAAGCATCTGGCTGAACTGTCAAAAGAGCTTGAACTTGCAAGGGATGAGCTTGTAAACGCCCAGAAAGACAGAAAAATAATGGAAAAGCTTAAAGAAAAAGATTTTAGTAAATTTCAATCTCATCTTAAAACAATTGAGCAAAAAGATTTAGATGAGATAACAACTTTAAAGTACGCAAGGAGAGGTTTATAGAAATAGAACTATAGATACTAAAACTTGAAAGGAGGTGAAACAGATGGAAATGATGACTGTATCATCGCAACAAAAAATTATCACATCAGAGAATAGTTCAGGGAAAAAGGAAGCTATAGCAGGAGTCTTTGAAAGCATTTTAAAATCTATAATCCCAAAAGAGGAGAATTCTGAACAGAAGAAGGAAACTGAAGCACCAGAAACATTGGGAATACCGATTTTGGCATTTATGACAGAAAATACTCCAATTCCAGTAAATAAATCAATTTCAGAAACGAGTGTAGCTGATTTTTCAAGTTTAAAAGCTCCAGTAGAAAGCTCGGTTCAAAATTCAGAAAACAAAGTACAAGTAGATGCGAATAGCTTAGAAGGAATAGCTAAAGAGGTAACTTCGGAAGATTTATTTACTAAAGCTATGACCAATGAAATTGCTACTGAAACGGGAGTTACTGATAAAACTAAGGAGCTATTAAGTCAAAATCTAGAAGTAAAAGAAAGTAGTAAAGCAACTAAAACATTTACATTTGAGTATAAAGGAATTGATTATATTCCAAAAACTGAAGCTGAAAAAACTGAAGGAATAATTCTTTTAGGGAAATCGACAGGAAAATCTTTAGAAACCGAATTAAAACCTAGTTTAAGAGCTAGCTCAGAGGTAGAGAAACAGGATAATAAAGCATTTTTCAGTCAGGTTAAAGTGGAGAATCCATTAAAAGTAGAAGTAGAAGCTCCAATAGTTAAAAGCTCGCAGGATAATATTTCAAAAGTCCAAGATGCAATGATTAAACTTTTTGAAACAACAACTGAGGGAGAAACAACTAGGATGAAGATTAGTCTTCAACCTGAAAATTTAGGCAAAGTAGACATAGGACTTAAAATGGAAAATGGTAAATTAACAGCAAGTATTATAGTTGAGAATAACCAAGTTAGGGATTTGTTTACAAATAAGCTATCTGAACTCAATCAGAGTTTGGCAAAACAAAATTTAGTAATTGATAAAATTAATATTGAAGTTAAGAATCAGGGTGTAAATCTCGAAATGAATATGAATCATCAGGGGAATTTTAATCAGCAAGGGAAAAGACAACAAGAAAATAGAATGAGTAATATATTTAAGAATGAATACAAAAAATTCAATGGGATAGAAAGCTTTACTTTTGATAAAGGAGTAAGCATACTAGCTTAGATAGGAGAAGAGATATGGAAATAAACGGATATTCAGGAATTCAAAATACAGAATCGACAAAAACGGATAATAGTTCATTATCAGTTCAAGATTTTTTGAAAATAATGGCAGCTGAAATCCAGAATCAAAATCCTATGAGTGGAGATTCAAGTAGTAGTGGAAGCAAAACTGATTATCTTACACAATTAGCTCAGTTTACTACGCTTGATCAAATGACATCGATGGCAAATGGAATAAATCAACTTAAGATGCTAAATCAAGTAAGTTTAATAGGAAAACAGGTAACAGTATACAGTCCAGAAAAGAATATCGAGGGAGTAGTTGAAAAGGTTAAATTTTATAATTCTGAGGTTTATATTCAGATTGATAATAAAGATTATCCAATTGGACTCTTGATGGAAGTAGAAAATGTTGCAGAAAAAGAGCAGGTAGAGCTTATTCCTGAAGTAGAAGAAATAATAGAATCAGAAGCTAGTACAGAATCTGAAGAGGTGGAATAAATGAGTTTTAGAATTGATAGAGGACAGATAATCCCAGCTAATAAGGATATAAAGAAATCTGGTGGGAGTAATGCAAAAAACAACGCAGACTTTCAAAGTCTATTACAAGAGACAATCACAAGGCAATCTGATATAAAGGTATCAGCTCACGCACAACAAAGAATGCAGGAAAGAAATATTACCCTTGAACAATCTGATCTAGATGCGCTAAAGGGAGCGATAGATGAATTAGAGCAAAAAGGTGCAAGAGAAAGTTTAATGCTTTATAAAGATTATGCATTTATTGCAAGTGTAAGAAATAGGACTATTATAACTTCAATGGATAGTTCAGAAGTAGATGTGGTCACTAATATAGATAGTGCCATAATTGTAAGATAATACTATGGATGGCTGGACCTTATAAGGAAGCCATTTTGCCACCGACTGATTGACGTGGTTAAAATTTAAGGAGGAGATTTTTAATGTTAAGATCATTGTATTCCGGAGTAAGTGGAATGAAAGGCTTTCAAACTAAAATGGACGTACTTGCAAATAATATTGCAAATGTAAATACAACAGCATTTAAGTCAAGTAGAGTAGGATTTCAAGATATGCTAAGTCAAACTATAGCTAGTGCTCAAGGTCCTGTAACTGATGGACTTGGAGGAGTAAATCCAAAGCAAATTGGATTAGGTGTTAAAGTAGGCTCAATAGATATGATGATGGGAAATGGAGCACTTCAATCGACAAGTAGAGAGTTAGATTTTGCAATAGAGGGTAATGGATTTTTCATTATTCAGTCATCTGGTGATGGGGAAAATTTATATAGCAGAGATGGCGTTTTTTTTAGAGATAAAGAAGGTATTCTGGTGAATTCAAATGGGCAAAAAGTGCTAGATAAGGATGGGAAAGAACTTAAAATCTCTGATAAAGATGGTGATGATCAACTTCAGAGTTTTACTATAGATGGAACAGGAAAGATTACAGGAGTATATGGAACAGATGGGAAAATTGAAGATTTGGGAGTAGTAGGTTTAGCAACTTTTACAAATCCTGAAGGTTTAGAGAAAAGAGGGAATAACAACTACGCTAAGACAAATAACTCAGGAGATGTAAATGCTGGAAATGCAGGAGAACCTGGGTTTGGAGTTATTAGACAAGGATTCTTAGAGATGAGTAATGTTGACCTTGCAAATGAGTTTACAGAAATGGTAATTGCAAGTAGAGCATATTCAGCAAACTCAAGAAGCATTACCACCTCAGATGAAATGTTACAAGAACTGATTAATCTTAAAAGATAGATAAACAGCTTAGTTGGATAGAGGGAACTATCTGACTAAGCTATAAAATAAATTAATAGTGGGTGGTAATTTAATGATCCAAATTACTTCTTTAAATGGTGAAAAAATGTTTTTGAATTGTGATCTAATATATAAAATTGAAGAGTTTTCAGATACAATAATAACTCTAACAGATGGTAAAACTTTAAGAGTATGCGAGAGTGGAGAAGAAATAGTGGAAAAGATAGTATCCTATAAAAGAAGAATTTTTAAAGGAACATTGGGGGAATAAAAATGAAAAAAAACTTTATACCGTCGGGGGCATTGATTATAGGCATGATTTTAATATTATGGTCTATAAGTTTAACAGGAGATGTAAGAAATTTTGTAAGTTTAGATGGATTGGTAATTACTGTTTTAGGCTCGTTTATGGCACTTGTCATAGCTTTCCCAATAAAAGTTTTAAAAAATATCCCAAACACCTTAAAAATTTTGTTTATAACCCCTGAACAAAACAGATATACCTATGTTGAATTGTTTTCGGAATTAGCCAAAAAATCTAGAAGAGATGGGCTTCTAAGCTTGGAAGATCGTTTAGAGGGCATGGAAAATGAATATCTTATAATTGGGCTTCAAATGGTAATGGATGGTGTAGAACCTGAAATGATAAGAAATGTTTTAAACCTAAAAATAGAAACTATGGAAAGAAGGCATTCAGCAGGGCAGGAAGTATTTACCAGATGGGCTGAATTAGCACCAGCTTTTGGTATGGTAGGTACACTTATTGGTCTTATAACAATGCTTGCAAAGCTCGATGATCCAAGCTCCATAGGGGCAGGTATGGCTACTGCACTTTTAACTACGTTTTATGGTGCCTTAATGGCAAATTTGATTTTCATACCAATTGCGTCGAATTTGAACGAACAAAGTAATTCAGAGATATTTACAGCTGAAATGATAATTGATGGAGTTCTAGAAATCCAAGCTGGAACAAATCCAAGGATGATAGAAGAAAAGCTCGTTACATATCTAGCACCAGAGGAGCTTAAGCAAAGAGAGAAAGCGATGGATAGTTCGAAAGAGGCGGTTGCAAATGAGCAGCAATAGAAAAAGAAAAAAGAAAGAAGCAGGAGGAGCGGCATCGTGGGTTGTAACTTATTCGGATTTGATGTCACTTCTTTTAACATTTTTTATACTTTTATATTCTATATCTACAGTTGATGCTGAAAAGTTTAGGAATATAACAGAATACCTACAAATAGCTCTTACAGGAGAGGGTAGGGATGATATTCTAGATGGAGGTGCGGAAGATATTACATTACCAATAGATGAAGAAGCTTTTACTGATGATGATATGCCAGTTGATAGTATTGTAGAACCATTGCCAGCTGAGATAACACAGATGTTTAACAAGGTCAACGGCTACCTTATAGAGTCAGGTATTGATGCAAAAGTTGGGGTTATGATGAAAAGAAGTGGAGTAACTGTTGAGATTAAAGATGCAATATTATTTGAATCAGGCAGTGCTAAGCTTAAAGATAGTGGTGTAGAGTTATTGGAGAAACTTGAAGGATTATTAAACGACTTTGAGAATGATATTGTGGTAGAAGGACATACTGATAATGTCCCTTTAAACAACTATCAATACCCAAGTAACTGGGAGCTATCAGCAGCTAGAGCTGTTGCAGTACTAAGATATTTAAATGAGGTTCAAAACGTTGATCCAACAAGGCTTTCAGCTAGAGGCTATGGAGAATACGCCCCAATTGAACCGAATGATAGCCCAGATAACAGAAGAAAAAATAGAAGAGTTAATTTACTTATAGTATTTGATAAAGAAGGTGATTCATAGTGGAAAAATCAACTGCAGAAGAAACAAATTCTAAGAAAAGAATGAGTAAAAAGATTATAATACCAATAATTTTAGTAATAGTAATTCTGCTTACTACTACTGGTATTTTTATTTATTCGAAAGTTGTAAACAAATCGATAACGGAGATATTTAGTAAGTTTGAATCTGAAGAAAAAGAATACACAGTTACATTAGACGAGTTTCTGGTCAACCTAAATTCAGATTATGGGGATTCAAAAGAATATCTTAGAATCAACATGGCTTTGATGTATACAGATGAAAAACAGACGGAAAAGATTCAATCAAATATTAGTTTAATCAGAGATTTAATAATTTCGAGCTTAAGAGATGTAACAATAGAAAACGCGCTTGAAGAAGAAACGATGATAAATGTTAAACTAAAAATAATGGAAAGCATAAATCATAATTTAGGACAGGACTTAATCAAAGAGGTATATATAACAGATATTATAGTAAAGTAGAGATGGGGTAAAAGATGGATTTTTCAAGTTTTATGACTATGTTTCAAACAATAGTAGTACTTATTATAGTAATAATACTAGCGAATATTTCATTAAAATTGATTAATCGTAATTTCCAGATGAAGGGAAAGGTAGTTAAGATAATAGAAAAGACCCCTATTTCAAATAACTCTTCTTTGGCAGTTGTTAAGATAATCAATTCATATTACTTGATGAGCTTTAGTGAAAAAGAAAATAGTATATTAAAAGAGCTTGGAAAAGAAGAAGTAGACGAAATACTCCTAAAAGCAGACCAAGAGGATAAGTTTATAGGGTTAAAGGAGAAGTATGAGATTTATATGGAAAAGAGGGGAAAGCGTGACTAAAAAGCAAACTTTAGTGTTTATTGCACTAATCCTATTAGTTTCAACTATCTCTAATCCAGCATATGCTATAGGAGGAATTACAGGGCTACAGTTTGGGAATGAAGAAACATCAACTGCGACTGTAGATACGGTAAGGCTACTTATATTCCTAACAATCCTTACGCTTGCACCATCTTTTTTAATTCTTACAACATCATTTACGAGGATTATAATTGTTTTATCGTTTTTAAGAAATGCTTTGGGAACTCAGCAAACTCCTCCAAATGCAGTTCTTATAGGAATAGCTTTATTCTTGACTTTGTTTATTATGCAGCCTGTATACACTGTGATTATTGATGAAGCTTGGAATCCATTTGTTGCAGAAGAGATACCACAAGATGAAGCATTTGATATAGCAGCGGATGAGCTAAAAGGATTTATGCTAAAACAAACTAGAGAAAAGGATTTAGCTTTATTTCTTAGAGCTTCAAACACTGAAAATGTTGAAGATCCAATGGAACTTGGACTTACAACTGTGGTACCCGCATTTGCCTTAAGTGAACTTAAAACAGCTTTTAGTATAGGCTTTATAATATTTATTCCATTTCTTGTAATAGATATGGTAGTATCAAGCATACTTATGTCTATGGGAATGTTTATGTTGCCGCCCGTTATGATATCTCTTCCATTCAAAGTACTGTTGTTTGTACTTGTAGATGGCTGGTATCTTACAGTAGAGTCTCTGCTTCAGAGCTTTACATAGGAGGGGGAAAATATGACTCAAACGATGGTATTAGATGTATTACGAAATGGATTTCTTACAATAATTGTAGTAGCAATGCCAGTACTTTTAACATCTATGATAGTAGGGCTTGTTATTAGCTTATTGCAAGCTGTTACACAAGTTCAAGAACAGACTTTGAGTTTTGTTCCAAAGCTTATAGCAGTAATGCTAGCTTTGATAATATTCGGTAATTTTATGCTAAATCAGTTAACTAGTCTTGCAGAAAGCATGTTTAAGCTGATTGGCAGCATAACATAGGTGGCCATATGATAATTCAGATACAAAAATTGATTTTAATAATGATGAGAATAACAGCATTTATGGTCACAAGTCCAGGTTATTCCTTCAGAGGAATTCCAAATATTCTTAAAGTAGCAATCTCAGGTGTAGTTACAATATTTATATATATGGCACTGCCAGATATGGCAATTGTTGGAGGAATTTCAGAATTTGCTTTTTTAGCGATAAAGGAAACAATATTTGGGCTTTCAATAGGTTTTGTAACCCAGATGATATTTTCTACAATTGAGATGGCAGGCAAATTAATAGATTTCCAAGTTGGTTTTTCAATGGGTGCAGTTTATGACCCAGCCATGGGAGCACAAGCATCTAATTATGGGAGAACCTATTACTGGATAGCAATAGCAATATTTTTTTTGTTGGATATGCATCAACTGCTTTTAGAAATGGTTATTCGTTCATATGAATTTATGCCAATAGGATCTGTGAGTATTGAAAAATTCAATCCAGAAGCGATAGTAGTGATATTTTCAAGAGTTTTTGAGCTTTCAATAAATCTTGCAGCGCCAATGATAATTACTGTATTAATAACTGATGTGGTACTTGGACTAATTTCAAGAACAGTACCACAGATAAATGTGTTTATGTTAGGGATGCCTATGAAATCGATGGTAAGTTTTTTAGTATTTTTAGTTTCAATATCATGGATAATGAACTCGGCAGGAAACATTATCGAAACCATACCAAAATATATAGAGGGAGTTATGGTGTTATTTTAGCTTAAGGTTTAAAAGGGGTTAACCATATGTCGGATAAACATTCAAAAACTGAAGAGCCAAGCCCCAAAAAGCTAAGGGATGCTAAAAAAAAGGGGCAGGTTGCTAAGAGCAATGAACTTTCTCCTGCTATATCATTAATGGTATTTGCAATGGCAGCAGTTTTTATGGGGCAGCTCCTTATAAATAATGCAACAGGATTTCTTAGAAAATCTTTAACTCTTAACTTTGGAATGGAGATTAATTCTGGAAATGCAAGAAGAGTAATGGGAGAGAGAATTATGGACTTATTTGTAATGCTTCTTCCGTATTTAGTTATTGCTGTAGTTCTAGGAATAATTGTGAATGTAGCCCAGACTGGATTTATATTTACAACTCATCCCATAAAACCAGATATAAAGAGAATAAACCCTATAGAAGGTTTTAAAAATATCTTTTCTAAAAAATCAATATTTACACTTGTAAAGAATTTAGCAAAATTAATTTTAGTATTTTATCTTACATATAACACACTTTCTAAATCAGTATCACAAATATTAAATGCAGGATCCATAGGGACAGAAAAACTTTTCTTTTTTCTAATACTATTTGTCAAAGATTTAGTATTTAATATTGGGATTATCATGCTGGGATTAGCAGTTATAGACTATGTGTTTCAAAGAAGAGAATTTAGAAATAATCTTAAAATGACAAAGCAAGAAGTTAAAGATGAGTATAAGGAAATGGAAGGAAACCCACAAATAAAACAGGCAAGACAACAAAAACAGAGAGAGATTGCAATGAGTAGAATGATGTCTGCAATACCTCAAGCTGATGTTATAGTAACAAATCCTACACATTTAGCAATAGCAATCAGATACGACCAAAAAAAAGATAATGCACCAATTGTCCTTGCTAAAGGAGCAGACTTTTTAGCAACTAAGATAAGAGAAATGGCGAAGGAAAACAAAATCCCTATTATGGAAAATAAGGAGCTTGCAAGAGCAATATATAAAAAAACAGAGATTGGGGACTATGTCCCAATCGAATTATATAAAGCAGTAGCAGAAATACTAGCACTTGTATATCAACTAAAGGAAAAGAACAAGAGAAAGATATAGAAAGCGGGAATCACGATGCACGCACTTTTAAGAAACGTAGGAACAGCATTTACGAAGTACTCCGAAGTAATAGTAGGCTTTATAGTGGTTGCAATAGTTGGAATTATACTAGTTCCGATGCCAAGCATCCTACTTGACTTTTTATTAGTAATAAATATTTCTATGGGAGTAATAATACTGTTACTTACTCTTTCTTCAACGAATGTACTTCAATTCTCAACTTTTCCAACAATGCTATTAATAGCGACAATGTTTAGACTTGCACTTAATATATCATCGACAAGACTTATATTAAGAGATGGTGATGCAGGCTTTGTAATAAATGCTTTTGGTGAGTTTGTAACGGGAAACAATTACATAGTAGGGGCAGTAATTTTCTTAATTATAGTTATAGTGCAGATGGTTGTAGTTACAAGTGGAGCAAGTAGAGTAGCTGAAGTTTCAGCAAGATTTACACTTGATGCAATGCCAGGAAAGCAGATGGCTATAGATGCAGACCTTAACACAGGACTCATAGATGAAGAAACTGCAAAGTTGAGAAGAAATAATCTTCAAAGAGAAGCAGATTTTTATGGTGCAATGGATGGAGCAAGTAAGTTCGTAAAAGGAGATGCAATAGCTGGGGTTATAATAACCATAATAAACCTACTTGGAGGAATAGCAATATTTTCACTTCAACATGGGATGTCTATTTTGGAAGCACTTGAAGTATTCGGGAAATTGACTATAGGAGATGGACTTGTAAGCCAGATTCCAGCGCTACTAATTTCAGTCGGATCAGGAATTTTAGTAACAAGATCAGCTGATGGCAAGACGTTTGGTAAGAGCGTTATGGCAGAATTGTTTTCAACAGCGTCGGTACTTATGGTTGCATCAGCAGTACTTTTACTTATATCACTTGTGCCAGCATTTCCGACACCACCATTTATGATTATTTCACTAATACTAGGAGCTATGGGTTACTTGTTAAATGTAAATGAAAAAGAAGAGTCAAAAAGAGATGATGCAGCTGCTGTAAGGCAAACTATGGCAATAAAATCAAAAGAAACAGAAGCGGCAAATAGTTTTCAGGTTGAGTCAATTTCAGTAGAGATTGGATATGGGCTTATCTCACTTGTAGATGAGGGAGTAGATGATAACCTAATAACTCAGATTACTTCTATAAGAAGACAACTTGCAAGTGAACTTGGAATTCTTGTAAATCCTATCCGAATTAGAGACAATCTCCAGATTTCGCCGAATGAATATATAATTAAAATAAAAGGCAATACAGTTGCAAAATCGGAGGTTTATTTAAATAAGTATTTGATTCTAGACCCAGGGAATTTAGATTTTAAATTAGAAGGTATAAAGACAAAAGAACCAGCATTTGGAATGGATGCTGTTTGGGTTGAGGAAAGCTTAAAAGAGAGAGCTGAACTTGAAGGGTTAACAATAGTTGAGCCTAGCACTGTATTTGTTACTCATCTTAAGGAGACTATTAAAAAATACAGCCCAGAGCTTCTAGGAAGACAAGAGGTAAAACAGCTTATAGACAGTATAAAAGAAAGCTGCGATGTGGTCATTGATGAACTTATTCCAGATATTATGACATTAGGTGAAGTTCAGAAGATCTTGCAAAACTTACTTCGAGAAGGAGTTCCAATATATGATCTTATAACAATCTTAGAAACACTTGCTGATAATGGAAGGATTACTAAGGATGTTGAAACCCTAACAGAACAGGTAAGACACTCTTTAAAGAGAACCATAGTAAAGAAACATTTAAACTATGATGGTAGATTAGAGGTTGTAACAGTTCATCCTGACTTAGAGGACTTAATTAGCAGCAATATCCAAAAGACGATGTCTGGTTCAATGCCAGTTTTAAAGCCTGATATAATTACTAAGATATTTGACAGTTTAAATAAGACTGTGGAACAAGCTCTTATAAAAGGTTCAGAGCCAACGATACTGACATCGCCAAGAATAAGAACAGCATTTAGAAACCTTATTTCTTTTAACTTTCCAAATGTTGCAGTGCTTTCAATAACAGAGATACCTAATGATATAGAAATCGAAGCTGTGGGGTTGGTAGATAATATATGATAATTAAAAAATATATAGTTGATGAGATGAAAGAAGCCCTTACAAGGGCAAAATATGAACTTGGCGGAGATGCAATAATAATTACTCAACGAGAAATAAGACCAGGGAAATGGTATAACCCATTTAGGAAAAAGAAACTTGAGGTAACAGTCGCCTTAGAAGAAACCTATGAAAAAAAAGGAGAAGAAAAATCTCCTAAAATAGAACAGCAATCTGTGGATAGAGTAGATCAAATAAAAGAAGAAACAAAAGAAAAAGAATCAATTAAAGCAAATCTAGATCCATTTTATGATGGAAGCAGTGAAAAAATAAAAGAAAAATTGATGGGATTTTGCAAACTGCATGGCAAAGAAGATCTAATACTTACATTAGAGGAAAAAAAGGATTTTTTTAATATAATTTTAAAGACAAATAACTTTGGTGAAAAATTTGAATTAGGAAGAATTAATGTAATGGTAGGGCCTACAGGAGTTGGAAAGACTACAACTATAGCAAAAGTAGCTGCTAGAGAGTATCTTACAAATAAAAAAAAGGTCGGACTAATTACAATGGATACCTATAGGATAGGTGCAGTTGAGCAATTAAAGACATATGCAAATATTTTAGGAGTTCCGTTTAGTGTTGTAAATGAACCACATGAGATGCTTGAAAAAATAGAGACAATGCAAGATTGCGAAACTATCCTAATTGATACATTGGGAACAAGTCCAAAAGATATGAAAAAGCTGGTTGAGATAAAGAAACATCTAAATGCTATAAATAAAAAAGTAAATACCTATTTGGTGTTAAGCATTTCAACAGATAAAGATACTATAAACTCAATACTTGAAAGTTACAAAATGCTTCATTATGATGCACTTATTATAACAAAGTTAGACGAAATAGCGACTACAAAAAACTTGTGGCATTTGATAGAAAACAACCCTGTACCTGTTCAGTTCTTTTGTTTTGGCCAAGATGTTCCAGATCACATAGAACTTGCGACAGCGGATAATATTTTCAAATACTTTGAGGAGAACTTTAAATATGATAGATCAGGCAAGTAAACTTAGGGATATAATAACCACACCTGAATCTAAAAACGAAACGCTACATCAACCAATTGTATATTCTGTAGTAAGTGGGAAAGGTGGGGTAGGAAAGACAAACTTTAGCGTAAATTTGGCCATAAAACTTTTTGAACAGGGGAAAAAAGTTTTGATAATGGATGCAGATATAGGCATGAGTAATGTTAATATAGTGCTAGGGGTAGAAGTAAAGCATGATTTGTTTTATGCTCTCCACAATGGAGGGAATTTTGAAGAAGTAGTGGTGAAAAGCCCATATGGGCCAGACTTATTATCAGGAGGCGCAGAATTTTTCCACCTAGAGAGTTTAGACTATCAGAGTCAGCAGCATATTTTAAAAGAGCTAAAGCTACTTGAAGAATATGATATAGTAATTATAGATAATGGAGCTGGAATTAGCAAACAATCACTTGCCTTTACGATTCTCGCGGATGAAATAATCCTAATAACTACTCCAGAGCCAACTGCTATTACCGATGCATATAGAGTTTTAAAGATGATTTCTCTATATAAGCTAAAGAATAGGGTTAAAATAGTAGTAAATCAAGTCCAAGATAAAGTATCAGGAGATGAGAGTTTTGAAAAACTTTCAAAGACAGCAAACGAATTTTTAAAACTAAAACTAGATAGTCTAGGATATATTTTTAGTGACATAAGAGTAAATAAATCAATAATGGAACAGGAACCATTAGTTATAAAATATCCAAATGCAGTTGCAAGCCAAAACATTGAAAATATTGCGGAGTCACTTTTAAATGAAGATTCAATAGAATTAAATATTTCAGCGATAAAACAATTCGGAAATAGAATACTAAGGATATTTGGGTGATAAAATGGATAAATTTAAAATCAATTCCAAAGTAGAGATGAGAGCTAGTACCGGTGAAAAGACTTTTGGAACTCTTTATGATATTCAGGATAATAGTATCTTGATATCAGTTGTAGCTGGTGATAAAACTTTTAAATTGTTTTATCCTGGAGATAATATTGAGTTAGTAATATATGACGAAAAATGTCTATATGTTTTTAGTGCAAACGTACAATCAAGAGAGTCAAATAAATTTTTGATATATAAGGTAAGTGGATATTCGAATATAAAAAAATTTCAACGAAGAGATCATGTTAGAATACCCTATACAAGCACCGTTTATTACTCGGTTGATAATGACCTTGTAAATACTAATGTAAATATGATAGAAAATGGAGTTAAAAAAGGTAACGAAATAGAGTTTTTTAAAAATGCTTATCTTGAGGATATAAGCGGTGGGGGATTAAGAGTTAGGACAAACGAAAAATTTAAACTTGGATTGATTCTTGTTTTAAAAGCAGCAATTGAAGATGAGGATATAATAGTAAAAGGCGAAGTGTGTCACGGTGGAATAAAAGTAATAAATGGTAGAACATTTTATTCTTATGGATTAAAATTTGTAAATATCGATGAAACGAAAATAGATAAAATAGTTAAGTTTGTATTTCTTTTAATGAGGACAAACAAACCTGTATAGGAGAGATTTAAATGTCAAGTGCATATACCGATAAAGACAATTTAATAATGAAGCATCTTCCACTGGTAAAGAAGATAATCTCTAGAATTGAGTTTAAGGATTATGCAATGGATCAGGATGATCTTTTTAGTATTGGCGTAATAGGACTTATGGATGCAATAGAGAAATTTGATCTTTCAAAAAAAGTTCCATTTGAAGCCTATGCGACTCTAAGGATAAAGGGTACAGTGATTGATGAGCTTAGAAGATGTGGAAAGGTATCAAGAAATAAAATAGATAAGTTAAATCAATACTATCGGACAAAAGAAGAGCTTGAAAAGAGCTTTATGAGAACGCCTGAAGAAAAAGAAATATGCATGGAACTTGGAATAGATGATAAGCAGTTATCATCAATACACGAAACAGTGCACTATCTCTCAGCTGTCTCCTTAGAATCCACACTTTATACAAACGATGGCGAAGGATTTTCAATGCTAGATATAATTGAAGATAGAGATAGTCCAACTCCTGAGGATAGAATAATGGGTTTAGAGATGAATAAAATCCTTCAGGACGCAATAAAATTGCTTCCTGAGAGAGATCAAAGAATTTTGAACCTCTATTATGTTGAGGAACTTTCACTTAAGGAGATTTCGTATATACTTGATATTTCAATACCAAGGGTATCACAGTTACATGGGAAAATTCTACTTAATCTGAGGAGCACCATAGTAGATCTTACGGAGGTATATTAATGTATATTTTTTTATTAATGCTTGGTCTTGTAATATTTGGAGCAGGAGTATATATAGATAGAGAAGTAGTGGAAGTCAAAACAGAAAAGAAGATGGTATTAGATAGTGATTTAGTTAATCGCGTGGAGGCCCTTGAGGCTATTATATATTCAAACAAAATTGAAGTGGAAGATACAGTATCTAGAAGGGAAGATTTATCGCAAAATGAATTTCTAGCAGTTTTAGAAAGAGAAAAAGAACAAGTAAAGATTGATAATATGGATATAGCTAGTGAGATGAAAGAAAAATTTAAATTGGTAGCAGATTATGAAAGAGGTATTTACAGCTTAGAAGAAGTTTGCAAATTATTAGATATGAAAAAGGGGGAAGTATTATTATTAAAGAACTTATACAAAAAATATTAAAGGTAAAATGTAATTTTTTAATTCCCCTAGGTATCGGAATAATAATATCTGCAATTCTTATGAATATGGCTTATTCTACAAAGTTAAACGTAAATATCGAAAGCGAAGCTAGAAAACTTGGAATGATATACCCAACAGAGACAAAGGTCTTAGAACAAGAACAGGAGGAGATGACACCATGATAAGAAGTATAAATTCAATTAATAAAAGCATGAATGTACTTCAAAAGAAACAAGAAAATACAGGTGCAAATATCGCAAATACAAATACTTCTGGGTACAAGTTCCAGGACATAACCCAAACTACAACTAAAAATCATACTATGATAAATCATACTGGGAAAATGGACCAAAGAAAAGAACTGGGAAAATGGACCTATGGAACAGAGGTTGATGAAATAGTACAAAACTTTGATCAGGGAAGTTTAGTTCAAACAGAAGATCCATTAGATTTTGCAATAGAGGGTAGAGGATTTTTTACACTTGCATTAAATGATGGGCAGAGAGCATATACTAGAAATGGAAATTTTCTCATAGATGAAGAAAACAAACTAGTGACAATGGAAGGAAATAATGTAGTAGGATTAGACACAAATGGTAATAAATCTGAAGTGTATATAAATCAGGATGGTAAAATAAGAGATGGTATGGAACTTTTAATAACAGACTTCGAAGATTATACCCAACTTAAAAGAGTTGGCGAAACGCTATTTACTTCACCAAATTCTCAAGGGATAGAGATTGAAAAAAAAGCAACTCAAGGATATTTGGAGATGAGCAATGTTATTATCGCCGATGAGATGGTAAAATTGATAGAAATAGCAAGAGAGTTTGAAGCTAATCAAAAACTATTACATACCTCGGATGAGACGCTCAATAAGGCTGTAAATGAAATAGGAAGGGTATAGGTGGATATTTATGTTTAATGTGCTTAGCATAGGAAAGAGTGGCCTTAAAGCAAACCAATACAAGATGGATGGGATAGCAGATGAACTTGCCAATGTGACTACTGATGGCTATAAAAAAAGAACTATCAGTTTTCAGGAATTGATGTTAGACCAGGATGTTAATGTAGGAACAAAAAGCGGAATATCTAAAACAGATTTTTCTCCAGGAGTTCTTACCCAATCAGAGGGAACTTTTGATATGGCAATAGATGGAGAGGGATTTTTTGGAGTTAAGGATAGTAATGGAAACCTAATGCTAACGAGAAATGGAGCTTTTTACGCTGATGCAGAAAACAACATAAGAAATCAGTCGGGAGATATACTCCAAATAGAATATTTTACCTCAATTAACGAGTGGGAAGGCAGAGATGTAACAATCTCTGAAAATGGTTCTATTAAAGGAGGGGCAGATAATGAAACTCTAGGAAGAGTAATGTTGTATATGCCAGAAAATCTAGCTAACCTTACAGCGATTGGAGAAGGTAGATTTACTCTTTCACCAGATGAAAACCTGATTGAACAAACTGAAAATCCCGCACTTTTTGGAAAGATAAGACAAAACTTTATTGAAGGATCAAATGCAGATATGACTAGAGCAATGACTGAAATGATAATAACTCAAAGAGCATATTCCTTAAATGCATCTACAATCCAATCAACTGATGAGTTGATGCAACTTATAAATGATATTAAAAGATAAAGGGAGGTCTAAATCATGGTTATAGTACATAATACTATGGAGGAGCTTGTTTTTAGGTACATAGATAAAGCTTTTCAAAGGGAAGATTCCCATATGTGTACCTGTGAAAGATGCAGAATGGATGTTGCAGCAATAGCACTAAATAATTTACCAACAAAGTATGTAGCTACAGACAAAGGCGAAATATATGTAAAAATCCAGGAGATGGAGTTACAGTATATAGTTGATGTAATAAGAGAAGTAACCATGGCAATGGAGAAGGTAAAAACCCACCCAAGCCACAAATAAATAGTGCCAATAATTTCAAATCTGAAATTATTGGCTTTATTTTTGCTGTCATCCTGAGCGTAGCGTGGGATCGTTCTTTTATTTGTATGTCATTCCGAGCCTAGTCGAGGAATTTTTCACTTAATTTAAAAACCCAGTAAATATCAACAACAGAGATAGAAATCTATTTAAATTAAAAATAAATTAAAATTTTTTTTAAAAAAGACTTAACTTTTTAAAAGCACAGCCGATAATATTCTTAGAGAGGAAAAACTTCTCACAAAAGCTGAAGCTTGAGGTGATCATAAAGCTTCTAAAAAGAAATAAATCGCAAGCAAGGAAGCAAGCGATAACAACCAAAATTCAAGGAGGAATAAAAATGAGAATTAATCAAAACATTTCAGCAATGAATACTTATTCAAGACTTACAGCAGCAAACAATGCAAAAAGTAGTTCGCTAGCTAAATTATCATCAGGACTTAGAATCAATAAAGCTGGAGATGATGCAGCTGGACTATCTATCTCAGAAAAAATGAGAGGTCAAATAGGTGGACTTAATCAAGCCAATAGAAATGCACAAGATGGTATTTCTCTAATTCAAACGGCAGAGGGCGCACTTAGTGAGACCCATTCAATTTTACAAAGAATGAGAGAGTTATCAGTACAAGCTGCTAATGGAACAAATAGCAGTGATGATTTATTAGCAATAAAGGCAGAAGGCGATGAGTTAGTAAAAGAAATCACAAATATATCTACAAATACTAGGTTTAATGGAATCCAACTATTGGGTGAAAGTGCTGATAGTACTCCAGTAGCATTAGCTAATGTAACACTTCAAATTGGAGCTAATGAAGGTGAAGAATTAGAATTGGATTTAGTGAACAAGACAGCGGCTGACGCAAATACATTATTCACAGCAGCAACAATTGATGTTTCTCTAGGGACAGTTTCAACTACACAAATTGATGCAGCTATAAAAACTGTATCTGCAGCACGTTCATATTTAGGTGCAAATCAAAATAGATTAGAGCACACTATAAACAATTTAACAGCTACATCAGAAAATTTAACAGCAGCTGAATCAAGAATTAGAGATGTTGATATGGCAGAAGAAATGATGACATTTACTAAAAACAATATCTTAAGCCAAGCAGCAACTTCAATGCTTGCACAAGCTAACCAAATGCCACAATCAGTACTACAATTACTACAGTAATATAATTAGAAAAAGAATAAAGCAAAGAGCTGAGGAATTCAAAATTCCTTGGTTCTTTTCATGTGAAGAATTTTTAAATTTCAGTGGACAAACAAAAGGGCGGTTATTTTTGTCCCAGCGCATATCAATTGTAGATTGATACTGTCATTTCGAGTTTGTCGAGAAATCTTTACATAAAGATCCTTACGCTACGCTCAGGATGACAGCTAGCTATATCTTAGATTGCGAAGGATTTTTATTTTTTCGGACTGGTGTGGAAATCAGTCCTTACGACTAAAAATAAAAAACATCCAAAACCTATGATTTTGGATGTTTGATTTTGTCTCTATATTTTAATTGTGCACTGTGATCTGTGCATTGTGAATTGTATTCTAGTCTGTAAACTGTTGTGTCCAGTAAACTGAATCTCCTCTATACATTCCAATTCCAATTTTATTAAAATTTGTACTAAGAATATTTGCTTTATGCCCAGGAGAATCCATCCAGCCTTCCATTACATCTGCTGGGGTTGTATAACCCATGGCTATATTTTCGCCTGCTGCTCTATAGGTGATTCCAAACTTTTTCATCATATCAAATGGCGAACCATAGTTTGGAGATTCATGGCTAAAGTAGTCAAAGATTGCCATATCTTTTGATTTTTCTATTGCAACTTTTGAAATTTCAGCTGATAAAACAAGTGCATTTAATCCCCTTGAAGTTCTTTCCTTATTTACAAGTGCTAGTATTTCTTCTTGATAAGAGCTTTCTGAAACGACTTTTGGTTTAGCTCTATACTTAGCATCCTTTATTCTAAGTAAAACAGTCGCTGCTTCTCCTCTGTTTAGGGTTCGATCACCACTAAAGGTTCCATCTTCATAGCCTGTTAATATTCCACTTGCATATGAATTTAGGACTGATTTTTTAAGTACAGGATCTAAATTATTACTTATTGCAGCAATATCACCTAGTGAATTTTCATATAAATTTAAGTCTACGCTTGAATTGTAATTCTGATATGTAAGTAAATTTGATACAATTCTTGACATATCGTATCTTGTAATTGCTACATCTGGATTTGATGTAACATATGAACATAATATACCAAGATCTTTTCCCTTCTGAATATATCCATCTGCCCAATGCGTTCCAGTTGAAGGTATATTATCATACCCAATAACTGACATTGTAGCTTTAATAAACTCGGCTCTTGTAATAGTATTCTGTGGTTTAAAGGTTTTATCAGGATATCCATTTAAGGTTCCGTCTTGGACTAATATTGAGATATTTCCGTAATACCAGTCGCTTTGTTTAACGTCTTTAAAACTATCTGCAAAAGCGCTAAGAGGTTGTAATACTATTAAAAGAGCAATCAACATACTTAAATATTTTTTCATTGAATCACTCTCCTTAAAAACGAGTATATCATTCTTTGTACTATAAATATATTAAATTATTTCAATGTAATACAACTGTAAAATTAATCGAGTCTAGTTACAATACTAATGCTTTTAAAGGGTATATCGGTAAAATTATTTGATAAAAAACTAAGCTTATGACATAATTTAGTTATATTTGGAGGTGGATGATATGTATTTAAAATGCTTAAATGAAGTTGAAACGATAACTAGAGAACTTGTGAAAATTCCAAGCATAGTAAAATCTGAAGGTGGAGAATCTAAGGTAGCTAAATGGATTTTTGATTACTATAGTCAAATTGAGTACTTTAAGAATAATCCAGATTTTCTACTTTTTCAACAGACTATAGATGATGAAATAGTGAGACATAATACAATTGCTATGGTAAAGGGAACCAAGGGAAATTCTAATCGAGCAATTGTGCTTATGGGGCATATTGATACAGTTGGTGTTGATGATTTTGGTGAACACAAAGAGTTGGCTTTTGATCCAGATGCTAATATGGAATTTCTAAGAAACTCTCAAACTACTAAAGAAGTTCTAGCTGATATTGAATCAGGAGAGTATTTATTTGGCAGAGGAGCGCTTGATATGAAGTCAGGTGTTGCGGGGCATATGTATATTATGGATTATTTTGCGAAAAACCCTGATAAGTTAGATGGATATTTAATCGCAGCTGCTGAATGCGATGAAGAGGATAATTCTCATGGTGCTATTTCTATACTTAAACTGTTGATTGAATGGAAAAAAAAGTATAACTTAGATTATATTTCAGCGATAAATGCTGATTATTCTACTCCATATCATCCTCTTGATGAAAATAGATATATTTACTTTGGAACTATTGGCAAATTATTGCCGTCGTTTTATGTAACAGGAAAAGAAACTCATGTTGGAGATTCCTATGGTGGTTTAAATCCAAATGCACTAGTGGCAGAAATTAATAGGAAAATCGATTTAAATCCTGAGTTAAGCGATATGGCATTGGGAGAATTAACTGTGCCACCTACAAGCTTAAAACAAGCTGATACAAAAGTAGGCTATACAGTACAGACTCCTTTAGCTGCTTATACTTATTTTAACTTCTTTACACATAGTATGAGTCCAAAAGATGTTATGGAAAAAGTGAAAGGGAAAGCTGAAGAAGCGTTTGACTCTATTCTACTATATATGGACGATTCATATAAGAGCTATTGTGAGAGGGCAAACCACCCATATACTCCATTACCATATAATAGGAGGGTATATACCTGGGAAGAGTTTTATAATGAGCTTAGAGTTAAACATGGAGAAAAGTTTCAAAAACATATTGAAGATTTTTCTAACAATCTAAATAAAGAAAATCCAATTATGGATTTAAGAGATTTTTCAGTTGCGGTTATTGAAGAAGCATTAAAGTGGTCAGAGGATAAGTCTCCATTAATAATTATCTATTATTCTTCAACATTCTCAGCAAGAATTGAAATGACGGGTAAGACCCAAAACGAAAAAGCTCTTTTAGATGCAGTAAAAGAATCTGTTCAAGAGATTCAGACTCATTCGGATAAACCTCTAGTTCTAAAGATGTTTTATCCATATATTTCTGACTCTAGTTTTATGGCTCTTTCTGATGATCCAGATGAACTTGTAGCCTTAGAAAAAAATATGCCTGCATGGGGTAGCAAATATATTCATCCAATTGATGAAATCCTAGAAATTAATGTTCCTGTTGTAAATATTGGGACCTTCGGTAAGGATGGACATAAGAGGACTGAGAGGGTTCATAAAAAGCATACCTTTGAAATTGTTCCAAATATAACGTTTAGAGCAATTCAAAAACTTCTAGGATAAGCACTGCAATAGGGTTTAGCCTCTTTGTTTGAGCACTATAGACTCTTGACTTTATATAGTTGAAAGGGTATACTAGTAATTAATTAAATTCAAAAAATGGGGTAGTTTTCTATCCCTTTTTTAAATCAAAAGGAGGTTAACAGAGGCGTCGTTTTTTTTATTAGGGGATTTCAGAATATTCAATAAAAGGGGGAAAATTAATGAAAAGAGCTTTATTACTTATATTATCATTAGTTCTAGTTATTGGAACACTTGCAGGATGTAGTCAAGGGGCAGATGCTCCAGCGGGAGATGCAGATGTTATTAAAATAGGTGTATTTGAGCCTATGACAGGTGTAAATGCAGCTGGTGGAGAAATGACTGTTGAAGGTATTCAACTTGCATTTGAGACAAAAGGAGAAGTACTTGGTAAGAAAATTGAAATAGTAGTTGTAGATAATAAATCAGATAAGGTTGAGGCTGCAAATGCTGCTTCTAAACTTATTGAGCAAGATAAAGTTGTTGCTATTATAGGTTCTTATGGTTCTTCACTTTCAATGGCAGCTGGGGACCTAGTTAAGAATGCTCAAATTCCTGCTGTTGGTTGTTCACCTACTAACCCATTAGTTACATTAGACAATGATTTTTACTTTAGAGTTTGTTTTATAGACCCATTCCAAGGAACTGTTATGGCTAATTATGCATTTAATGATCTTGGAGCAAAGACAGCAGCAATAATACAAGATGTTCAACAAGATTATTCTGTTGGCCTTAGCAAATACTTTGTAGATGCTTTTACTGGCTTGACTGGCTCAGATGATAGTATAGTTTCTACTCTTTCTTATAACACTGGTGATCAAGATTTTACAGCGCAACTTACAAGTATAAAATCTTTAAATCCTGATGTTATATTTGCACCTGGAAACTATGGTGAATCTGCATTGTTAATTAAACAAGCTAGAGATTTAGGCATGGATGTTCCAATACTTGGTGGAGACACTTGGGAAGCACCAGAGTTTTTATCAATAGGTGGAGACGCTGTTGAAGGAGCTGTATTTTCAACACACTTTACTGCTGAATCTCCAGTAACTGCAGTATCTGAAACATTCTTAGCAGATTTTAAAACTAAGTATGGAAAAGATGCTAATGCATTTGCAGCACTTGGATATGATGCTTATATGTTAATAGTTGATGCAATTGAAAGAGCTGACTCAGCTGATCCAGTTAAAATTCAAGAACAATTAGCTATAACAGATGGATTTGTTGGAGCTACAGGAAATATTACTCTTGATTCAAACGGAGATGCTGTTAAATCAGCAGTTATTAATAGAGTTGTAGATGGTCAATTTAAATATCTTACAACAGTAGAACCATACTAGACTAATTATTTTCCCTCTCCCTTAAGGGGGAGGGATTATTTAATTTATGTAGGACAACAAAGCGTTAGGGGGAAAAAAATAATGGAGTTTAAAGAGTTTATGCAGCATCTGGTAAACGGCACCTCCTTGGGAAGTTTGTATGCCTTGATTGCCATCGGTTACACCATGGTTTATGGAATACTCAGACTTATAAACTTTGCCCATGGTGATATTTTTATGCTTGGAGCATATATCACTTATTATGGCATGACTTATACACCAATTCCTTGGTGGTTAGTATTTATACTATCTGCTGTACTTACAGGAGGAGCTGGAGTTTTACTTGAAAAATTGGCATATAAGCCACTTAGAGGAGCACCTCGTATAACTATTTTGATATCAGCAATTGGTGCATCATTTTTACTTCAAAACCTTGGGGTTTTAGTATTTGGTGGAAGACCAAAAGCATTTCCAATTCCTGAGGTAATGAACAAAATCCTTGTAGTTGGTGGGATATCGGTTTCCTTAGTATCTGTAATTATTCCTATTATTACAATTATTCTATTAGTGGGATTGACCTTTATCATTCAAAAAACTAAAACTGGTATGGCAATGAGAGCTTTATCCAAAGACTATGAAGCAGCTAGTCTTATGGGTATTGATATAAATAGAGTTGTTTCCTTTACATTTTTCACTGGTTCGTTTTTAGCAGCTGTAGGAGGAATTCTCTGGGGGACAAAGTATCCACAGTTACTTCCTTTGATGGGAGTTATTCCAGGGCTTAAATGCTTTATAGCAGCGGTTATAGGGGGTATAGGGAATATCACTGGAGCTGTAATAGGTGGATTTATACTAGGCCTTGGCGAGATTATGCTTATTGCATTTTTACCAAGCTTAACTGGTTATAGAGATGCGTTTTCTTTTGTACTTTTGATAGTTATACTACTTGTTAAGCCTACTGGAATTATGGGCGAAAAAATGACGGAGAAGGTGTAATTATGAAGAAAACTGATAAGAAAAACCTTATAAAACAAGCTGTTATAATAACAGTACTTCTTGTAGCATTATTATTAATCAATTTATTTATGGATAGTTATCAAATTAGAATTATAAACCTTTCTCTAATATATATAGTGCTTGGTTTAAGTATGAACCTTATAAATGGATTTACCGGTCTTTTTTCACTTGGACATGCTGGATTTATGGCTATCGGAGCGTATACAACAGCTTTATTAACCATTCCGCCAGAATTGAAAGAAGTTAACTTTTATATGAAACCTATAGTTCCATTTTTAGCAGATCTTAATATGCCATTTGTATTTGCTCTCCTTATGGGTGGAGTAATGGCTGCTATATTTGGATTTTTAATAGGTGCACCAGTTTTAAAATTAACAGATGACTACTTGGCAATTGCAACTTTGGGTTTTTCAGAAATCATAAGGGTAGTTATTATAAACTTACAGTCTGTAACTAACGGTGCTCTTGGATTAAAGGGAATACCACAGATTAGAAATATTTTTATATCTGAAGTATTTAACGTTAAGCCTCAGATAAATCTGCTCTGGGCAGGAGTCTCCGCGATAATAACAGTCTATTTGATGAAAAGACTTATGGAAGGTTCTTATGGTAAAGCTCTTAAAGCCATAAGAGAAGATGAGATAGCTGCTAGATCAATGGGGGTAGATTTATTTAAGCATAAAGTTATGAGCTTTACATTAGGTTCAGGACTTGCTGGAATAGGTGGAGGTCTTCTTGCGGTATCACTTGGTACCATTGACCCAACATTATTTAAATTTGCATTGACTTTTAATATACTACTTATAGTAGTCTTAGGTGGTATGGGATCTATAATGGGTACTGTATTTGCAGCTATAATAGTTACAGTAGCTATGGAGGGATTAAGATTTCTTGATCAAGCAATGGATTTAGGATTCTTTCAAACCCCAGCACTTCCTGGACTTAGGATGGTAGTATTTTCACTTATTTTAATGATGGTTATTATATTTAAAAAGGACAATATATTTTTTACAACTTATGCGAAAGTGAGGGGCCGCTATGCTAAAAATTAATAATATTACAATGAGATTTGGTGGTGTAGTGGCAGTTAGCGACTTTGAAGCGCATATAGATAAAGGGGAAATTGTAGGACTTATTGGACCAAACGGTGCAGGAAAGACTACCGTGTTTAATGTGGTTACAGGAGTTTATGCACCAACTAGTGGAACTATCCAAATACAACCAGATAAAGAGATTATAAATATAACTGGAATGAGACCAGATAAGATTGCTAATTTAGGGGTATGCAGAACATTTCAAAACATAAGATTATTTAGAGATCTTTCTGTTGAAGACAATGTTTTTATTGGAAATCATTTAAGACTTAAACAAGGTATGATGGCTTCTATTTTAAGAACTCCAGGATATGTGCGTTCAGAAGAAGCTATGATAGAGAAATCTCATTACCTTCTTAAAAAAGTAGGACTTTATGAACTAAGAAATGAAAAAGCATTTTCACTTCCATATGGACAACAAAGAAGACTTGAGATAGCAAGGGCGATTGCAACTGATCCAAAACTTTTACTATTAGATGAGCCAGCTGCTGGTATGAATCCTCAAGAAACTCAAGATTTGATGGGATTTATTAGAGAAATTAAAGAAGAATTTGACCTTACAATATTTTTAATTGAGCACCATATGGAGGTTGTTATGGGTATATGCGATAGGATCTATGTGCTTGACCATGGAATCTTAATTGCAGAGGGTAATCCATATGATATTCAAAATAACGAAAAAGTAATTGAAGCTTATCTGGGGGTGGAGTAATGCTTTTAGTAAATGATTTGCATGTAAGCTACGGAGGCATTAAGGCCATTAGAGGTATTACTTTAAGGATTGAAGATAATAAAAT
>JAVERT010000066.1:0-4615 GCA_034006985.1 Gudongella sp. | reverse complement strand
CCATGAACACCAAGGAGGCCCACGTGATCGTGGGCGCATCGATCATCGACGACATACTCTGCCTGTCACTGCTGTCCGTGATCTCCGGCATAGTCACCCCCGGCACCGACCAGGCGGCAATAGTGGTGAACACAGTCATAGTGGCGGTTTTCCTGGGGGTGTCCTTCCTGTACATCTCCAAGATAAGGAAGCTCGCCAACCTCCGCCGCAGGAGGGTCATGGAGGCCCGCAGGTCCGCCGGGGAGGTCAGGGGCGACATAATACTGGAGACCGGGAAGACGCACGAGGACACCGGGGCCCCAGGGTCCAAGAGGCCCGTGACCCTGGCGATACTCGTCTGCCTGGGGATGGCGGTCCTCTCCTCCACCATCGGTCTGGCGGGTATAATCGGGTCGTTCCTGGCGGGCATGATGTTCGCCGAGTTCAAGGACACCCTCCCCTGCGAGAAGAGCTTCAACACCCTGACCTCGTTCATGCTGCCGTTCTTCTTCATCTACGTCGGCATGCAGGTTGAGCTCTCCTATCTGGAGTGGTCCATGGCGTCCGTGCTGGTCGCCCTGACAGCGGTGGCGGTCGCCACCAAGTTCATCAGCGGGTACTACGGGGCCAAGGTCGGCTCGATGTCCGAGGACTCCTCGCTGCTGGTGGGCGTCAGCATGATACCCCGCGGAGAGGTCGGTATCATCGTGGCCACCATCGGTCTGAGCATAGGCGTGTTCAGCAACGGCATGTTCACCGTGGTCATACTGATGACCCTGGCCACCTCGCTCATAGCCCCGCCGCTGATATCATGGGCCTACCACCGCATGGAGAGGAACCGCAGGGCGGAGAGGACCGCGGCCGCGGAGGATCAGGGACCCGCGGAGTGAGTACAGCGGTCCCGACCGACGGCGGGGTGCCGACGTAAGGGCGGCCCCGCGACGGGCGGGGGCGCGGATTCCGGGGCATCGTACTTAAGGCATGCGTTTTCTCTCTCCAGGTAAATTATATTACGGTGCACAGCGTAACGGTTGCATGCGCGGGGATTCCGTGTACATGCCTCATCCGTCCGCGTGCGTACGTGCGTTCGCGCGCAAGAATCAGCTACGGGCGGAACGGTATTATATGCGGTAACGCCTTGCGCTTACAAGCCGAACGGCATACCAGACGGTGTGCAGTGGAGCGAAACCCCTTCGGACCGACCGACCCGAGGACCTCGGCGAAGAGGACGGGAAGGCGAGGAAGCGAGAGGAAGGACGAGGACCGAGACGATGGGATCGAAGGAGAGGATGCTCTGTCCTTTCCCTCTCCCTATCGGGTCGCCCGTTCTTTCTGCAGTCGACGCTTCCCCGCCCTGCTCCCGTCCCTCCCGCCGCGTCATGCTCCGGGCGGAGCGGGGAGGAGGGGAAGAGGAGAGCGGGCAGGATGGCAGGGGCAAAGGGTTCCAAAGGATTCGTTTCCGAGCGGATGCCGAGCCTCGGCCGTACGATGCGGCTCTCCGCAATGAAAAAGACACCGAGAGGTTTCTGACATGAAAATGAATATTGCAAACGTAAAGAGCAGCAGGAAGTTCCTTGCTGCGTTGTTCGTCGCCATGCTCGCACTCGTGTGCGTAGCAGGCGCGGCGACCATGTATGAGAACACGGAGGTGAGCGCTGCCACTACTGACATACAGCATGTCAGCGGCACGCTCTCCGCGGACGCGGTATACGCCGGCAACGTGCAGATAGATGCAGGTAAGACGCTGACGGTGCCCGCCGAGATCACGATAACCATCGGAGCCACTGGAACCAACTGCACGTTCACCGTCTACGGCACGCTGATCCTCAAAGAGGGAGCAGGGCTTGAAATAGCATCGGGAGGAACAAACAAGCTCCAGCTGGCCGAGAACGGCAAGATCGAGATCACAGCGGGAGGATCCAAGACGACCGTCACCGTGGCCGACCTCAAGAACAAGGAGTTCGTGGGGATTGCAGCCAAGGTGGTCGCGGATGTCACGGAGGGAACGACGTTCGGTTGTCTCGAGGGTAACAAAGTCACCGTCACCGCCAGCACACTCTCGCAGGGTACCGTAACCTTGGATGCCCCCAGCCCTGTGGTATTCGTCGCTGATGAAATGACGGACCTCGGGGCAGCCACCGAGATAATCGTCAAGGGCGGAGCTACGCTCTCCACACAGGAAGATGATGTGCTGACAACCGCCGGGAAGATCACCGTTACCAAGGGGACCCTTGCAGGTGTAATCGAATCCTCCGGTGAGGTGTACATAGGCTCCACCTCCGTGTTCCTCGCGGTACTGACCCTCGATGGCTACACGGGAGTCTTCAATGCGGCCAGCTTAGCGACTCTCGGTGAAGATGGAGTTGCCGGTGAGTCTGCTCCTGGTACCGTCCAGATAGCTGACGGCCCTGACACCTCCTATGTAGCTTTCGATAACGCGAAAGCGGCATCCGCGGTCACTATATCCAGCGTCGAATCGGATGACGGGGACTACCTCCTGGTTGCCGGTTCCGTGAAGAACTACAACAGCTCTGCAGATTCCGTCGATGCGCTTGTGGAGCTCGGCGGTAACGTCTCCATAGCGGAGACACTCAGCATACAGAAGTTCGTCAAGATCGAAATCGCAGGCACGCTCACCGTCATGGCCGACGCGTATCTTAACATAGCCGATAGCGCTATTCTCAAAGTCTCCAGCGACGACACGCTCATTGTAGAGGGTACCGTCAACATAGCCGAGGACGCCGAACACTGTGGAGCGGGGGTCGAAGTCAAGGGAGACGGAGTCATAATCTCCGTGTCCAATGTTCTGAACTTCACTAATTTCAAAGCCGTCGAGTACGCCATACAGACCGGTACCGCCACCGAAACCGTGTTAACCTACTACTACGTCACATTCGCCAACGCCGTCGGGATGATCCCCGAGGCCGTTGACAACACCATAACCCTGAAAGGAAACGTCGAGCTCAGCGAGGACGTCGACTGCATCATACCAGCGGAAGCAACCGTCGAATTCGGCGCTTTCGATCTGACTGTCAAGGACGACGCGTCCCTCATAGTCGAAGAGGGTGCCGCAGTAGCTCTGGAAAATATTCTCAGAGAGACCGAGTACGTGATTGACGAAATCACCGTCTACGCGGGCATATACAAGGCTCTCGACGATGCCCCCGAGGGCAGCATCATAGAGCTCAAGATGGATGTGACCGTCGTCAGGGACATCGTCCTCGCGGACGGCCAGACCCTGAAGATCGCCACCACAGATAAAGAGCTGACCATAGGCGGCGATGAAGACGTCATAGGCGGCGATGAAGACGTCACCTTCACCGTCTACGGGGACATTGAGGTAACCTTCGCGAACGGCCTTGTCATATCCGCAGGATCCGGACTGATAATGGACGGCGGTGCGATAGTCGCAATCAGCATAGACAACGACGGAACGATCGATGTCATATCCGGTTCCATCGAGACCGCGGAGGCGATAGCATACAATGGAGATTCCGTCATCAACTCCGCCCTCTACTACAAGGGCGATGGCGAACAGCCCGAGGCATACGTCTACACCGACATAGTCTCCGCGCTTGCCGCGGAGGACATGTTCTCGGGCATCGTCAGCGGTTACAGTTACAATTTCCAGTTTGTTGTGTCTGTCCTCGGTGAGGTCGAGACCGCAAGCGTGACCGTTCCTGCCGATATCGGTCTGTTCGTAGGCGGATATTATGATGGGGCAAACCAACAAACTAAACCGTCTGTGTTACTGTCTGACGTCACCCTCCTGAGCGATTCCGAGAACAAGAAGGTGTCTGCTCTTATCGTGGTGTCCGGTTTGTCCGGTTCCGAGTTCGCTGGAGCGGTTCAGATCGATCTCTACTCGGCTCTGGCGACCTATGGTGGTGGATTCGCTAACATAGATGCCGTCGTCACCTTTGGCGACTCTGTTGTTGTCCTGGATGGTTCCTTCAACGGTGTCATCGCAGCTGTCGACGAGAAGGCCCCCAATAATGGTAGTGGCGTGTCGTACGACTTCGGGAAGTACGGTGCCGCAACCGCGACCGTGTTCAAGGACATGCCTGCCGCCCTTCTCATAGACGGGAGGCTCGAGTCCGGGACGGTCTCTGCGGACGGAAGCATATGGTCCTACCTGAAGATGTCCGGCGATTCCGGGTTCACAATGGAATCAGGAGTGCTGTACATAGAGAAGATCTATGTCTGGGGAACATCCGTGGTCTACTTCGGCACCCCTGCGACCGCAATCGCCTCCCCGGGTCTCGAGATACACGGCTACGGTGACGCAACAATCTACCTCGATACGGGCACGGGCATAGTCGTTGTCTACTCCGATGTTGTGATTGACGGTGGTGTCTCTTGGAGTCCGTCCCTCACGTCCCTCAAGAGCATGGAGTTCTCCATCGAGGGAATGCTCTACGCGACCCAGTACGCAAACGTCCCCTCATCTGATAGCAAGGTGAAGGCGATCCTCCTGGTCCCCGAGATCGACGGATACTCCTTCGTCGGATGGTACGACGCACCCGTCGGCGGCAGCATATTCAGCGCCAACAACCCTGCGTACTTCGGAGTCATCTTCGAGTCCTACGGCCTCATAGAGGTCGCGACCTTCCAGGTCACCTTCCAGTACGCCGAG
>JAVERT010000065.1:0-4658 GCA_034006985.1 Gudongella sp. | reverse complement strand
TGGTGACGATAGCAAGAGGGAGACACCTGTACCCATACCGAACACAGAAGTTAAGCCTCTTAACGCCGATGGTACTTGGATGGCAACGTCCTGGGAGAGTAGGAAGTCGCCAGTCTATATATACATAAAAAGACTCTATTACATTAAATGTAATAGAGTCTTTTTTTTATAGAAAAAAAGTGTATTAAATCATTAAATATTTTGTGATAATATTGAAGGTGTAGCATCCTTAAAGGAGACTAATTATTTATATTGTGATATTTCTTATCATAATGATATAATTGAAATTAGATAAACAAACAGATAAAAGATAAGGATGGAGGATGTTTATGGTTAAGAATAAAAACATGGTGGCTTATGATATCGTAAATTCTCTTGAATCAGGAGTACTTATAGTTGATGAGAACTTAAATTTTATATTTATGAATAATAGAGGATATAAAATATTAGAAATAGAATCAGAGGAAGAGTTGATGGTAGGATTTCCTCAACATCTTTATCAATTTGGAATGCATAATTTTTTATCAGGATTCAAAAATAGCTTGATTGAAAAAATAGTAGTTAATGAAAAGGAACTAATGGTTCATGTAACAAAGATTGAAAATGAAGATTTCAGTGGAGCACTTATAGATTTTAATTCTTTGGATACTTGTAAAGGATATATTAAACACGCAAAGCATGAATTAGAAGCATTGTCTCTGTTAAATACTATAATGGATGCGACTAATGAATGTATTGTATATGTAAATAAAGAGGGCATAATTGAACTTTTATCTAGAGCCTATGCTGAGTTTTTAAATGTTAAAGTTGAAGAAATGGTAGGAAGGCATGTAAGAGAAGTAATCGAAAATACAAGGATGGATATTGTAATCAAAACGGGAAAACCAGAAATTGCTCAAGTACAAGAAATTCATGGCAAAAAGATGATTGCTACGAGGATTCCCGTATTTGTAAATGGGAAAGCAACTGGAGCGGTAGGAAAAGTTCTATTCAGAGATATTGAAGAACTAAATCAATTGTATATTAAAATAAATAGTATCGAGAAAGAACTTAACTTGTATAGAGATGAGTTTAAAAAGCTCAATAAAGCAAGATATGCACTGGATAGCATTATCTGTGAAAATATTGATATGAAGAGATTAAAGGAAATTACTCAAAAGGTTGCTAATACAAATTCAAATGTTTTGATACTAGGAGATTCTGGTACAGGAAAAGAATTGTTTGCACACGCAATTCATAATAATAGCAAAAGGCGCCAAGCACCATTTATAAAAGTAAATTGTGGTGCTATTCCTTTTGATCTTGTTGAATCAGAATTTTTTGGTTATGAAGAAGGCTCATTCACTGGTGCTAAAAAAGGTGGTAAAATAGGAAAATTTAAAGCAGCTGATGGTGGAACTATTTTTCTAGATGAAATAGCTGAGTTACCTTTAAATATGCAAGTAAAACTTTTAAGAGTACTACAGGATAGAGAAATAGAGAAAATAGGATCAGTAGAATCAGAGAAGGTTGATGTAAGAGTAGTAGCAGCTACAAATAAAAATCTTGAAGAGATGGTCGATAAAGGAACTTTTAGACTGGATTTATATTATCGACTAAATGTTGTAACTTTAAAAATACCACCATTGAAAGAAAGAAAAGATGATATTCCGATAATTTCTAATTATTTAATTAAAAAGATATCTACAGCTGAGAATATTTATGTTGAAAAAATAAGTTCTAAAGCCATGGAATTTTTGATGAGATATGATTGGCCAGGGAATGTTAGAGAGCTCGAAAACATACTGGAAAGAGCTATCAATTTTTTAGATGAAGATAAAAAAATTATGACAAAGCACTTGCCTACAAAAATTACTGGCATGACTGGAGTTGAGTCAGTTAAAAGTCTTAAGGATACAATGGATAAGGTAGAGAAAGAAGTTTTGATTAATAGTCTTATCCTATCTAAGGGAAATAAAACTGAAGCTGCTGATGCATTAGGAATAAGTAGAACTAGTTTTTACGATAAAATTCAGAAGCATGGACTAATGGAAACGTTAAATAGTTATCAATATCAATAAAACTTATAAATATGTACAGATATCGGAACAAGTTCTTTATTGTGTAGGGATAACTTTACATAAGTAGTATTTTAGAAAGTAAGTGTAGGTAAAAACCTACAGTGTGTAATTTTTGCACATGCACTTTCAATGAAAAGAATTGCATTTTATTCATATATTTCACCAGATGATAATACTTTGTTAAAAGTGTTTTTATCTGGTGATTTTTTATCGCAAATATATAAGAATATGACAACGATATCATAGAACTTGGCATCTTTATTGCAATAGTAATAGTATATGTATAAATCAAAAGAGGAGGTATAGGTATGTTAAAGGATAAAGTTTGTATTGTTACAGGTGGAGCTAGTGGAATTGGTTTAGCAATTGCAGAATCTTTTGCTAAAGAAGGAGCAAAAGTTGTAGTTGCTGATATCAATGAAGAAAAGCTTATTGAGGAAGCTGGGAGAATAGGTGCAATTTATTTAAAGACAGATTTAAGTAAAAGAGAAGATTGTAAAGCTCTAGTAGACTTTACACTTAAAGAGTATTCAAAAGTAGATGTTTTAGTAAATGTTGCTGGTATACAAACGGTTTCCCCTATTGAGGATTTCCCTGAGGATAAGTGGGACTTTATGATGAAATTAATGCTAACAGCACCATTTTTACTTACAAAATATGTATGGCCTTCAATGAAAGAACAAGGCTGGGGAAGGGTTATAAACCTAAATTCAATTCATGGTTTAGTAGCATCTGAGTTTAAATCAGCATATGTATCAGCAAAACATGGTCTTTCAGGACTTACTAAAACCGCAGCTCTTGAGGGTGGACCTTTTGGAATAACAGTTAATTCAATATGCCCTGCTTATGTTAGAACTCCATTAGTTGACAATCAAATTGCAGATCAAGCTAAGACTCATGGAATTTCAAAAGAAGAAGTTGTAGAGAAAATAATGCTTCAAAAAGCTGCAATAAAAACTATGATAGAGCCATCAACAATTGGAGAAGTAGCAAAATTCTTGTGTTCAGATGCAGCTGCTAATATTACAGGGTCAACAATGACCATAGATGGCGGTTGGACAGCAGGCTAAATATAAATAAAATAGTAAAATAATAAAAAAATGGAGGAGTGCATATGTTAGGTATTTTTTTAGGTCTTGCATTATTAATGTTTCTAGCGTACAAAGGCTATTCTATTATCTGGGTTGCTCCACTTACAGCTTTAGTTGTAGCTCTATTTGGAGGATTGGAATTATTACCAGCATATAAAGATGTTTATATGGGTGGATTTGTAGGTTTTACTAAATCATGGTTCCCAGTATTTATGCTAGGTGCAATATTTGGTCACTTAATGGATTATACAGGAGCTGCAAAGTCTATAGCTAAATGGCTTACTAGCGTTATTGGACCTAAAAGAGCAATTTTGGGTGTAATAATTGGTTGTGCGGTATTAACTTATGGTGGAATTAGTTTATTCGTAGTTGTATTTGCAATGTATCCATTAGCTCTTGAACTTTATAGAGAAGCTAATATTTCTAGAAAATTAATTCCTGGTGCAATTGCACTTGGTTCATTTACATTTACAATGACAGCTATACCAGGAACACCACAAATTCAAAACCTTATTCCAATGGAATATTTCAAAACTACTCCTACCGCAGCTCCTATAATGGGTATTACTGCTGCAGTGTTTATGTTTGGTCTTGGATATGCATACATGGTATGGAAGGAAAGAAAACTTACTGCAAGAGGCGAAGTCTTTATAGAACCAACTGGAAAAGCTAAAGGAGAATTTGACCCTAATAAGAAATTACCTAATCCTTTACTATCAATACTTCCACTATTAACAGTATTGTTGACACTTAATATTTTTAAGATAGATATTGTTTTAGCATTGATAGCTGGAATTATATTAGCAATGCTTCTTAACTTAAAAGACTATAAAGGTTTTACTACAACAATAAGTGCTGGTGCTGTTGGATCTATGACAGCAATTATTAATACAAGTGCTGCAGTTGGATTTGGAGCAGTAGTTAGAGCAGTACCAGGATTCCAAACTTTAACAGATTTCGTAATGGGTATAAAAGGATCACCACTTATTTCTGAAGCAGTAGCAGTAAACATTCTTGCAGGAGCTACAGGTTCAGCTTCTGGTGGTATGGGAATAGCACTTGCTGCATTAGGAGAAAAATATTATGAATTAGCGTTGCAAACAGGAATTAGCCCAGAGGCTTTTCATAGAGTAGCATCATTGGCATCGGGAGGACTTGATACACTACCACATAATGGTGCTGTATTGACATTATTAGCTATTACAGGATTGACACATAAAGATTCTTATATTGATATAGCAGTGACATCCTTAATATTGCCAGTATTATCTTCAATTCCAGCTATAATACTTGCAAGTTTCGGTGTTTATTAATAGTATAGATAAGAAACTTCCTGTCTGGTTTTGGCAGGGAGTTCTAATCACGATATAGTATATGTAAAGAAAGGGGTATAGTAATGAAAAAAGCGGTTATAGTAAGTGCAGTAAGAACTCCAGTAGGAAGTTATGGTGGGGTGTTTAAGAACTTTGATGCAGTTCAACTAGGAATTGTTGCAGTAAAAGAAGCA
>JAVERT010000006.1:0-115016 GCA_034006985.1 Gudongella sp. | reverse complement strand
AGCGCATTGTTTTGTCATGCGGTCAAGGGTGACGGAAACAACCATTAAATCTTATTTTTCTAGATCATTTGTACTAAATCAATATTTTTTTGATTTCTTTTTCTTTCATATGCTACTTTACACTATCAAAGTTTAGTTGCTCTTCTTTGTTTCTATTATACCTCAATAAATCACTAAAGAATTTACTAAATAGTTACATCTTTAGCGGCCTCTTTTGCCATTAAGTCACAAAGTGTATTTTCAAAATGACCACTATGAGCTTTTACCCATTGGAATTCAATATATTTACCATCTGTAAGCTTGTCAAATTTTTTCCAATATTCTATATTTTTAGCCTTGGTTCCATTAATTGTATTCCAATCGTTTAACTTCCAATTGATAATCCATTCTGTCAAACCTTTTCTTACATATTGGCTATCGGTGATAATTCTCAATCTTTCAATATCTTTTAATAATTCTACAGCTTTTATTGCAGCAATCAATTCAATAAGGCTACTATTCTTTTTATCTGTCTGAATTGATTGTGTACTGTACTCTCCCTCAGGTGACTTTATTATAAGGGAGTAGCCTCCCCTACCTAGCTTTTCTAAATAACAACCATCAGTATATATCTGATGAATATTATCTAAACTTTTATCAGTTGTATATATTTTATGACTATTTTCTCTTTTATCTAAAACCACTATTTTAGATATATCATTATAAGCAATAACATCTTTTTTATCTCTTAATGCAAATCTAAGCTTAAATCCTGGGTAAAAAGTATCTATACTTTTGTTTTTTAATATTGCTTTAAGTTGAGCTTCATTTTCTTTAAGCTCATTTAAGGGATTCATATCCTCTGGATAAATTAAATCTTTAGTTAATGGATTATATTTAATATTTACAACTGCTATGTTATTTGAAATAATAATTGTATAAAAATCCAAATGCTTTTCTGTTATTTCCATTTCATATATTAACATATTCATTTTAGTCACCTCTTTAAAACTAAAGTTTGTTGTACACCTCTTATTAATATGATAGCCTTATTACAAAGATAAATAAACAATTTATATATAGATTTATGCTTTATTTATGAAAGGAGAATGTGTAAATGACAGAAAGTTATTTCAATCCTAAGGATTTCTACAAAGAAGAAGAGTTAATAGAGCTCACACAAAATTTAGTTAGAATACCAAGCCATAAAGACACACTAGGTTTTGAAAAAAATGTAGCTCTGTATATTAATAATTATTTGCTTAAAGAAGGTATAAATTCAGAACTTCAACATGTGGTAGGCGAAAGATCAAATGTTATTGCTAGAATAAAAGGTGATGGAACTGGACATTCTCTTATGTTTAACGGTCATGCAGATACAGTATTGCCATACAATATGACAATTGAACCTTTTACTGCTTTTATAGATGATGGAAAGATATATGGTAGAGGCGCCGTTGATATGAAAGGTGCTTTAGCTAGCTTTATGATGACTTTAGTTGCTATAAAAAGAAGTGGATTTGTCCCTGGTGGTGATATAATATTTACTGCTGTTATTGGAGAAGAAGGAAAGAGTGAAGGTACTGAATATATCGTAAAATCTGATATAAGAGCTGATGCTGCAATAGTAGGTGAACCTTCTGATTATGAATATGCAATTGGCCACAGAGGTCTTGAATGGTTTGATGTGACATTCTATGGCAAAGCTTCACATAGCGGAAAACCTGAACTAGGTGTAAACGCTATAGAGCAAGCTATGAGCTTTATTAGCCGAGTTAAACAAGACCTTTATCCAAAACTTAAAGATAAATATGATGAGCATATGGGTGGTTCAGTAATGAATTTTGGTACAATCTCGGGTGGTACCGAAGCGAGCACTGTAGCTGATAAATGCATATTAAGAATTGATAGAAGATTTATACCAGGTGAAGATAAAGATACTGCTATGGCTGAATATCAAGATATAATAGATATATTGAAAGCCGAAGATATCACCTTCAATGCAAAGATAGAGATTACTCCAGAAAGCATTTTAGCACTTTATCATCCTCCATTAATAACATCTTTTAACGAACCTATTGTTACTGCTGTTCGAGAAAGCATTAAACAAATTATTAATAAAGAACCTACTATAACAAGAGGCATAGGGTGGTCTGATGCTGCTCTTTTAAAGACATATGCCAATATACCAACAGTTGTATTGGGTCCTGGTGACTTATCCTTGGCACATACTGAAAAAGAACATGTAAAGATTGTAGATTTAGTAAATGCTGTAGATATTTATAGCAATATAGCTCAAAACTTCACTAAGCTTCCAAAGAACATGGAAATAGATTAAGGGAAATCCTTAATCTATTTTTTTTCAACAATTTGAATCTTATATCCGCTAGGATCAGTAATAAATAAAAATCTAAATCTAGGATTTGGGCTAAATGGCCCACTATGTACCTTTATTCGTTTTTCTTCTAAAAATTCTATAAATTCATCAAGAGACTCAACTTCAAAACCAATAGATATTCCTTCACATGTACAATCACTATTATATTCATTGTCATATATTAATTCTATCTTGGTATCCCCTTCACCAAGAAAACAAATCTCAACATCTCCCCTTTGTCCTATTTTATTTTGAATCTTAAGACCAATAATCTCACTATAAAATTTTAAAGATTCCTCAAAATTGTTAACCCTAAGTGTGCTCCAACAATATTTCATCATAATCCCTCCCCAAACCTTTTACCCATGAATAGAATTTCTTAACTTGTAAAAATAAAAAAGAGTCTTGTATTTTAACAAGACTCCTTTCGAATAATATAATTATCTAGCCATTGCTGCTGATTCTTCTACTACTGCTTGATATCCTTCTACAGAAATTGTTACACTAGAAGTTAATTCTGGAACATCAGGAACTGCTGTATGAGATTCATCTTTTTGCATAACTTTTAATCCCATTACTTCATCTACAGTTTTGCCAACCATCCAAGCTTCGAATGCTGCCATTTGCTCAAACCATTCTTTACCAATAGCAGATGCTTTTAGCATTCCATAATCTTCTTTTAATTCTTGTTTTGTTTTAAAAACGCCAGCTCTGTCAGCTGTTACCATACCTTCTGCATCATATGGTATTTTAACCTGTGCATTATCAATTATTGTAGCAACTATTTTATTATCTGCATCAAATGCTGTTGCTGCCATATAAGTATCAGCCTGTGCTTGTGCTGTTGTATCAGCTGTTGCATCTTTTGAACTTCCAATATGAGTTTCTACCCCAAGACCAACTTTTTCTGCACCCATTACATCTATTGAATTATTCCAAGCTTCTTCTACTGCTGCTTGATATGATTCTACAGATATTGTTACTGAAGAAGTTAATTCTGGAACATCAGGTACTGATTTATGACTTTCGTTTACTTCTTTAACTGTAAGTCCAGTAATTTCGGCAACAGTTTTACCAATCATCCAATTTTCAAAAGCTTCCATTTGCTCAAACCACTCTTTACCAATTGCTGATGCTTTTGTCATTCCATAATCTGGTCCTAAATCTTTTTTAGATTTAACTTCTGCTGTTTTATCCGATGTTACCATCATGTTTTCATCAAAAGCAATTTTTGTTTGTGCAACATCAATTGTTACACTTGCAACTTTACCATCTGCATCAAATCCTACAGCTGCAATAGTTACATCTGCTTGACCTGTTGCTGGTTTCTCAGCTGTTTTGTCAGTTGAACTTTTGATTGATATAATTTGTCCTAAACCCATTTTTGCAATTTTTCCTGCTTCTACTGCTGGCTCTTCAACTGCTGGTTCTTCAACTGCTGGTTCTTCTACTGCTGGTTCTTCAACTGCTGGTTCTTCTGTAGGAGCTGCAGGCGTACATCCAACTGCTAGACTCATACTAAGTACAAAAATTAATAATAGTGACAATATTTTTTTCATTTTGACCCTCCATCTATATGTTTTGATATTTATTTAACACTTTTATTATAGTCCTTTTACTTATTAATTACAATACCTAATATATATATATATTCCTATGTATATATATCTCTACCAATTCTAAGATAGAATCTTTTATGAAAATAGGAAAGCCATGTGTACATGGCTTTCCTATGGTTTAAGGCGTTTTAAACTATTTATTACTTTTGTCAGAAAAAAACACTATCAATTTATTACTTTCTCTTGTCATTACTATTTTGAAAATCTATTATATGCATGTTCAATTAGTTTCTTTTTATTTACTATATGGCGTTCGTGCTCACCTTTACAGAATCTACCCTCTCTATCGTGTCCTTCAATATCGAGTAATATTCTCCCATTTTGGACTCCTTTTACTTGAATTCTAATACGAACTTCTTCCCCAATCAGTGTTGGATTTTCATGTTCTAAATGGATCTCTGTTCCTACAGTGGTGTAATCCGCTGGTAATAGTATATCTAATAATTCTGTGGAAGCTTCTATTATCATATTTACAACCGCTGGTGTAGATACTAAATAAGATAGCTCAAAAGATCCCGGGAGATCCGATGCATCTGATGGTGTGGTAATTTTTATAAAATCCTTTCTTAAACCAACCTGGATATTATCTTGTACCATACTTACCCCTCCTTATAATTCCACATAATCTATCTTTTTAGTAAAGCATTTTATTACTAAATATATAGCCTATTTAAGTTAATTTAAACATATCCTCAACATTCAATTGATGCAATAGCCAATAAAACCCACCCTGGAATATAAAAAAGCCAAACAAGATTTATAGGAACCACATTCCTAATCTGATAAAATTCGGGATAAAATAAATCGAATCCAACACCTAAGTCACACGCCAGCATCAATATTCCTGAAATAGCTATCATAATCGAGCGATTTTTGGTAAAGATATCTCTAAATAGAAATAAAGCTGAACTCCAAGAAACAACTAAAAGCGCTAACAATAATATAAAACTTACACCCTTTAAAAATAGTCCTTCGACATAGGGGTTTAGAGTATAAGATACTAGTATACATAGTACTATAAATGGTATTGCTACTATTGCATCCCTTTTATTAAAATTATATGATTTTAAATAGATAGTATCTAAAAGCAAGTATGCTCCTGTAAAAGGAATAAACCCCAAAAAAGCTATGTTTTGATTGAGTCCTTGAATTGCATTCGACAACACAAGAAAAAAATCACCTGCTACTATTAAAATAAATACTATTGATATATTTTTAAAATACTCATTTTTTTTACTCATAACTACTATTATGCTAAGAGAAAACATTGTTAAGAATCTTATCCATGAAATAAGACTAAAATTAATATTGTAAAATTCTAATCCTAGAATTAATACTAGTAATACTGAATACGTTATTGCAATACTTTTCTGTTTGAGAGTCAATTATAACACCTCTATCTAGCATCCATTAATTAGAAACCTTTTGTCTGTCCGACCCAAGGTGACTCTTTTCCATCCATATATTCGTAGACACCTGGTCCTTTAAGCTTTTTCAATCTCCAGATTCCATATAAATATGTCAATATGAGCACAGTAAAAGTTGCTGGGAATCCTAATAGGATATTAGCCAACCCCACATCGACAATATTAGCTCTTCTTAAAAGCATAATTTGGAGTAGCATCCTAGCTAAAAAAAGTATTGCCCACACTATTGTAACTTCCGTATAAGCCGGTTTAATATCTTTTCTTAAAAACCAAT
The DNA here is from genome assembly GCA_034006985.1 of Gudongella sp. GTDB lineage: Bacteria > Bacillota > Clostridia > Tissierellales > Tissierellaceae > Gudongella. The sequence continues at coordinate 109,340 of JAVERT010000006.1, read as the reverse complement.
CAAAAGCCCAACCTCTTGTAAGATGACTCGCTAGTGCAGCAATTGGCCTCCCTATAATTAAGCTTACTATAGACAATAAGAAAAAAAATCCACTTGTAATAACTCTAGGAAGAAAATAATTAGCCGCATTTCCGGCTAAATACGCAAAACCAGATGCAATTAATACACCCGCCATCCCTCCCAAAGCATATATAAAGCTTTGCTTATTGATAAGTCTTAAAATTGCAAGTATTAGAGCAAAAGATAATGCTAATATAATTCCTATCTTAAGTCCAAAAAACCTATTGCCTATAACATAAACAATAGGCGGAAAAATTGCATCAATAGTTTTTCCTTTTGTGAAATTTTTTACCTCATCTATTAAATCAATTATTACTTGCTTCATATATTTCACCTTCTCTACTAGTTATCTTTTACCAGCCTTTCTTTTCTCCATCCTAAAAAAAACTTTTTCCAGTCTCCATTGCTTGATTTTAAATTAAAAAGCACATAAATACTTGCAGCTAAAAATCCAAATATCATTAGTAAAACCATAAAAAACGATATAAATACAATATTTTTTTCTCTAAACATCACCCATATTGCAAACAAAATCAAACCTAGGTATAAATCTACCAATGAAACAATTCCCCATGCATTTCCTATTATTTTCGGCCCATCTAAAGCTAAATTGCCGTTAATAAAAACATTAATTAATGCAATAATCATTACTAGTGAACCTAGCCATATAATACTCTTAGCAATTTTCATAAATATTACTCCTTCATTTAAGCCTAGGCTGTTCTTTTTTTACCCAAACGCTAACCCCTACAGTTGGCGTAAAAAACTCTCCATATCCTTGATTATCAATAATCACTTTTTCATCAGTTTTTTGTAGTTTATCTATATACTCTGTGCCTGACTCTTCTTCAACAAACATCCTAATCTTTGCATTTTCTTTTGTTGAAATAATTACCGCAGATTTTGTTGGGTTTTCTTCTGTTCCCTTTCTAATCCATCCAATTTGGTGTTGATCTTCAAAATAATCATCTTGATCACCTAAACAATAATTTTGTCTTAAATATAATAAATCATCTATTTTTTCTTTTATCCCTTCGTATTGATGATCTTTTCCAGCTAGACCATAATAATCTCCATAAAACACACATGGATATCCTTCTTTTCTAAGAAGAATAATAGAATACGCTATTTCCTTAAACCATGGTTCCACCCAAGATACAAGTGATTCATTCGGTTGAGAGTCATGATTATCCACAAAGCTCACTGCTTCCATAGCATTGCTTTTTACTAAACTAGTATCTAAAATTGTTCTTACATCAAAGCCCTCACCATTGTTAGATATAGTATTAAGAGCATAATGCAAAGGCACATCAAATAAATCTATTTTATGGTCTGTTTTGTCCAAGTATTCTACTAAAGAACCTCTATCTCCATTCCAGTACTCACCAAAAATATAAAAATCATTTCCAAACTCCGCATTAATATTTTTCACAAATTTATTAATAAAAGGGATATCTATATGTTTAAGAGCATCTAATCTAAATCCGTCTACACCTGTTTCATTTACAAACCAAACAGACCACTTTTTAAACTCCTCAACTACATCTGTATGAGCATGGTCTATATCTGCAAACATTAAATAATCAAAGTTTCCTTTTTCATGTGATACACCTAAATTCCAACCTTTATTTTTACCTATTATCCTATAGATTGCTTTTTCACCTGTTAAATTATTAAAATCAATACCATTAAAATGGTTGAAATTCCATTTAAATGATGAATATTTATCTTTTCTGCCTGGAAAATCAAATCCTGTCCAACCTTCAATTTCTATTTCTCCACCTAATTCCCTATTCCTATCATTGTAATCTACCTTGATAGCTTTGAATTTTTCCGGTCTATCTGCTCCAGCCATATGGTTCATAACTACATCCGCATATACTCTAATACCATATTTATGGAGTTCTTGAATCATATCAAGAAGTTCTTGTTTAGTTCCATATTTGGTCCTTATACTCCCTTTTTGATCAAATTCTCCAAGATCATATATATCATAGACTCCATAGCCAACATCATTTGTTCCCGTAGCCTTGTAAACTGGAGGAATCCAAATTGCTCCAAATCCAGCCTCTTTAAGTTCTTTAGCTCGACTTTTCATATTATTATAATAATTTCCATCATTTTCTAAGTACCATTCAAATGCTTGAAACATCACTAAATTTTCCATATTATTCTCCCTAGTGTTCTCTATTTTCACTTAAATCAAACATCTCTATTGGCTCAGGACCCCTAATCACACTTCTTGTAGCCTGTAAAAAACCTTCTCTATTTACTCGCATTTTCCAGCTTACGATACTAATATATCCCTTGTCCAATTCTATAGCAGTTATTGTTGTAGGATATACACAACAACCCGTATTAAAATATGGCAACTCACCTGTTCTGGGAAATTTAAACCTATGCGTATGTCCACAAATCAGTACTTTTTGATTTTTATCTATCCATTTGTTATAATTTTTCTCTATTTTATGTCTTTTAAAAGTATTCTTTACAGGACTAGCAGGGCTTTTCACGCCAAGTGAATGCATATATCTCCAAAAATATTTTACTGATAACATCGTTAAAAACCATAGTTGATCGTTGGCAAAATCTCCTTGATGTCCATGTACAAGGAATATTTCCTGCCCTGTCTCTTTGTGTTTTAAAATCAGTGATTCCATTGGTTCAATACCTTTTAGAAAGTCATAAGTTTGTTCTCTATACTGATTATAATATCTATAATAGTTATCTTTTACATAGCTTTTATCCTTTAGGTAAATATTGTGATTACCATATATTATTCTCATTCTGTCGTGATAAAAAAACTTTTTCAAAACCTCAAAAACATCATAGTGAGCATTTTTTATATAAGTGAAACGTGGTTGTTCCCAAAGTTCATCACCATCTCCAACTTCTACATAAATATACTCATTTTCATAATAGTAATTTAAAGCATAAATAAACACATTCTGATTTTTAGTAAACTCATCATAATGACTACCACCTCCTCGATGGCAATCACTTATGAATACATATCTAGATTGATTATCAAATAATTCAATTTTTGCGTTCTTGTATGCCTTGTCTAATCGTCTTAAAGTACGCATAAACTCACCCCAATAAATAGAATACTACCTAATTGCATCTAGGCTTATCCTTCCATCTTTTATCTCAATAATTCGATCAGTTTTTTCAGCGATTCTCTGATCATGAGTAATTGTAATAAAAGTTGTATTGTATTTTTTATTTATATCTCTTAATAAAGTGTAAATAATTTCTGAAGTATCTGAATCCAGATTCCCTGTTGGCTCGTCTGCAAGGATAATCGCTGGCCTATTAATTAATGCTCTTGCAATTGCAGTTCTTTGCTGTTGCCCACCAGACATATCTGTAGCAAGGTTGTTTTTGACTTTTGTCAACCCAGTCAATTCAAGCAATTCATCTGCCCATTCATCAACTTCTTTAGTTATTTTAAAATTCTTTATTCTGTGTGGCATAAGAATATTCTCTTTTGCTGTAAACTCAGGTAATAAATAGTGAAATTGAAATATAAATCCCATCGTCCTATTTCTAAGTTCTGCAAGTTGTTCTGAATTCATAATATCAGTTCTTTTACCTTTAATGTAAACTTCACCATCAGTTGGCTTATCTAAAGTTCCTACAATATTTAAAAGTGTGCTTTTTCCACTACCAGATTGTCCTATTATTGCGTTAAAACTACCTTCTTCAAAACTTAAGTTTATATCAAAAAGTACTTGTGTCTTTATCTTTTCTCCGTATACCTTATCTATATGTTCTAGTCTTATTATACTAGCCATTCTTTATCACCTCTATTGGATTTAATTTAGATGAAATTCTAGCTGGTATAACAGAGGCTATCATAGCTGATACTATAGCAAACATTCCTGACAATGCTATAAACCCAGGGTTTATATAAATTGGTACTACAGGAGTTCCATCTGGTCTTACTGCAAACTTTGTAAATAAGTACAATAGACCAAATCCAAAACTAACACCTACTATTGCGCCTATTATACCCAGTATCAAACCTTGAAATACAAATATTAAACTAGCTTCTCTATCTTTAATGCCCATTGCTTTAAGAATCCCAAGCTGTCTAGACCTTTGTACTACTGATATCGCTAAGACACTTGATATACCAAGCAAAACAGCAACTAGCACAAATATTTGAATCATATTACTTGAAACACTTTGCCCACTTAAACCTGATAAAAGACTCGCATTTTGATCTTTCCAGTTTTCAACTTTTACTTCATTTGACGAAAGTGTATATGCTATTTTTTCTGAAAGTAGATCCGCATTAAAAACATCTTCTACTTGCATCTCAATTGTAGATACACCATTTCCAAGACCTAAAACATTTTGAGCTGTCTTTAAATCAGTAACTATCCATGAATCATTTATTGAAGCAACACCTAAATCATATAAACCTGTTACTAAAAACCTAACAAGACCTCCTTTAGGTGTTTGAATTAGAATTTTATCTCCTATATCAATCCCTGCCTTTATGGCAAGTTCTTTTCCTACTGATACTTCATCTTTTCTAACTGGTAATTCTCCTTTGTAAAGTCCTTCATCAAATTTATAAATTTTATTTGCCTCATCAAAATTAAAACCCCTTATTAAAATTGGTGCTGTATCAATTTCATAATCAAGAGTTCCAGGGCCACTAGCAGCTACAGAAATCTTATTTACCTCAGGTTTGAAAAGTTCTGCTTCATAAATAGCTCTTTCCCAATCTTTAATTATTTTCTCATCATTTGTAGGTACTATCGTTATCTGAGAAGAGCTGCCTATTGTCGTATCAATAAGATTTATCTGAAGCCCTTGAATAAGAGAACCTATAAAAAGCTGTACCGCTACTCCTATTGAAATTCCAAGTATAATAAGGACTGTCTGACCCTTCCCTGATTTTAGAAATCTCAGTGCAATTTGTAAAGATAGCCTCATAGAGATTCCCCCTTACGGAGCTCTAATACGTCACTATAGGTTTCTAAATACATATCTGCACCTATTTCCTCTACTAAATTTCTATTCTTTTTAAAGGCTTGACCTCCTAGAATAACTTTTATATCATATTTGCAATTTTCTTTAATTCGTTCAATTATTTTTTTCGCTTCAAATATTAGATAATAATCCGTAACACTAATAGCTATATAATCAGGTTTTTCAGAACTTATTGCTTCACAAATTTGCATCCTTGGTGTATTTGAACCAACAAATACTGCATCGTATCCATTTATTTGAAAAAAATCAGAAATCATCCTGAGGCCAATTTCATGATGTTCCTTTTCTGGATTTACTAGTAAAATCTTTTTATTCACTTTATCCTGTGCTCTTCCAAGTTTTATAACATATGGATAAATCCCTTCAATTATTGTTCTAACAATGCCCGTTTTTAAATGCTCTTTCCATATACATCCTGGATCAGATATCGGGCATTTATCAATACTATAAAGTGCGGGCATCAATATACCTTCATAAAGCTCAGGAATGGTAAATTTATCTTTTTCTATTCCATTTATACAATAAAATAGACACTCATCTTTATTGTTTCTATTAAATATTTCTATAAATTCATTATAATATTTATTCATGAATGCCTCCTTATCATTTTATTTTTAAATCTGACCCATCTTTAAGCTCAGCAGGTGGATTTGAAACTACCTTGCCATTAATCTTAAGGCCCGAAATTATTTGTGTCTTATATCCGTCACTAAGGCCAACTTCTATTATAGTTTTTTTAGCTTTATTGTTTGAATCAACTAGGTATACAAAATAGTTGCCCTCATCATCTTTTTTGATTGCTTCATTATTTAGTGCCAACGTTTTTTCAACAAGACCAGTTTCTACCAATGCATCTGCATCAAATCCAGATACAAAAGAATTATCTTCTTTTAAAATATCAATAGCTATTTTTACTTTCGGTGTTGAAGAACCACTCGATTGGTCAATACTTGCTGTCTTAGCTTTTGAACTAACCACTCCATCATAATTTCCTGTAAGCCCTGCAATACTAATTTGCGCCTTTTGATCTTTTTCTATTAGAATTGCATCCTCTTGAGGAACCATTGCTTCAAATTTAAAAGAATCTGGATCTTGAATCTTTACTAATTCATTACTACTAGTTTCTCTATCTTTTTTTAATTCAAAATTTGTAACTACACCACTTATTTGGGACCTTATTACACTATCTTCAATAGTATCTTTTATACCTTCAATATCCAATAATGTAGTTTGTCTTTGTCTTGCTAAATCACTTTTTGTATCTGAAGTTTGGCTAAAATAATCAGAATATCTTAGCTTGGCATCTTTTATATTAAGATTTGCAGTTCTAAGTCCAATTTCTAAATCACTTACTAAAGATATTTGATTTTTTAATTCAGATTCACTTATTGCTCCATTATCATATAGTACTTTTAAATCATCTAATTTCTCTTTTGCTAATGCAAGGTCACTTTCCGCTTTTTTATAAGACTCACTAGCTTTATCAATATTATTTGATAAAATTCCACTATCAGACCCTAGTTTCGACTCAGGGTTCTGTATATCTGCATCTATTTGAGTTAAAGTTATTTGAGCTTTCTCTAACTTTAAATTTAAATCTGCAGTATCTAAAACTGCTAAAACATCTCCTCTATTTACAAAATCATTTTCCTGGATATAAACTTCATTGACGTTTATACCTGCAGGAATTAATATTTCTTGATTGTCACTAGCATATACACTTCCAGACATTTCAATTGTTTTAATGATATCAGATTCTTCAACCTCAATTACGCTGACTTCTATACCTTTGTTGGATCCCGATACAAAAAAATAGATTACAGCTAAAACTATTATAACTATTATCCCAATAATGATAATTTTCTTCTTGTTCATATGTTCACTCCCTTTTAGGCTATATGTTAATTATACACCTGTTTTAATAATATAATCAGTTCATCAGAATAAATTGTAATATTTTTTAATCAGTAACCATTTTATTATCTTTATCAAATCAGTGTGATGCAATGTTATTTATAACCTATCCCTTTTATATAAGGACTACAGTATTTAAATTGTCTATTAAAGAACATAAGTTTACAATAATATCTTTTGATGTTAGAATATAAACGAGGATTTAAATCAATACTTAGGAGGATAACTACATAATGAAACACACCAAAAACATGAACCATATTTCATGGAATGTAACAATGAAATGCAATCTTTATTGTAAGCATTGTTACCGTGAATCAAGTCCAGATGAAGAAACAGATGATGAATTAACAACTGAAGAAGGGAAAAAATTACTTCGTGATATGAAGAAAGCAAACCTTGGAGTTATAGTTTTTAGTGGAGGAGAACCTTTACTAAGACCTGATATCTTTGAACTTATAGAATATGCTTGTTCCTTAGATATTATGCCTCTCATGGGTTCAAATGGAACTTTAATAACCCCCCAAGTAGCTAAAAGATTAAAGGATAGCGGCTTAAATGCAATAGCTATAAGTGTTGATAGCATGAATGAAGCTGTACATGATGATTTTAGAGGCAAAAAAGGTGCTTTAAAAGCTACACTAGCCGGTGTTAAGAATAGTATCGATGCTGGACTTAAAGTGCAGATTAATACTACTATATCAAGATATAACTTAGACGATATAGATGAAGTAATGGAGTATGCAGATAATATAGGAGCATCTTCCTCTCACATGTTATTCTTAGTAGATGTAGGTAGAGGAAAAACAATTGATGTTACTCAATTAGATAAAACTGAATACAAAGATACTATAAATAAAATCCTTGAAAAAGATCTTGATATAAAAATCAAACCAACATGCGCTCCCCAGTATAAGGTCGAAGCACTGTTTAAAGATATACCAACTGTTGGTGGAAGAGGATGTATCGCAGGAATAAGTTATTGTTCAATTCTACCAAATGGAGATGTTCATATCTGTCCATATACTCCAGTTAAAGTAGATAGCATAAGGGAAAGAGACTTTGATGATATTTGGCAAAATAATGAAGTATTTCTTAAGCTTAGGGATTACACTCAATATAAAGGAAAGTGTGGTAGTTGCCAATATATAGATATTTGTGGTGGTTGCAGGGCCAGAGCTTTTTCAGCAACAGGTGACTGGCTAGAAGCTGATCCATATTGTCTTTTAGATGTTTAAAAAGGAGAGTTGATTAAATGAAATGGAATATGACAGTAAAAGACTTAACCTCAATAGCTATTTGTATCGCCCTAGCTGTAGTGCTTGGTAAATTGTTGGGCATATTACATGGAGTCCTACCATTTTCAAGAGGTATAGTTAATGCACCATTTTATAGCTTCCTTATGGCAGTGATGCTTTATAGAACAAAGAAACCTGGAACAATGACATTATTTGCTTTAGGGTATGGAGCTATAATGATAGGTATATCTTCAATTTTTATGAGTATAGCCGTAATTATAGGAGGAATTCTTGGAGATTTAATTCTTCTACTTGTAGTTAGAAAATATGACTCCAATTTAAAAATTGCACTATGTGCTCCAATTTATTCAGCAGGAGGTATATTTGGTACTTTCATAGTAGTTACATATATGACAGAAAGTGTAAGATATGTATTTCAAGGGCCTTTAGCACTTATTATAAGCATTATATCAGTTTATCTAATTGGATTAACAGGTTCCTTATTGGCAATGAAAGTAATGCCTTCAAAATTAGAAGCTGCATCAAGCTATGGAAGGGTAGGCACTATGAAAAATGCATAAGCTTACTGTTAATATAATGGAGGATATACAAGATCCATTAAAAAGAAAGTATACTTTAACACATTCTGATGAAACAGGAATGAGATTCTTATTTATAGGCTCTAAATATGCAGAAGAAGAGTACGATAAGCTAAGAGATGAAGTTGTAGCACATTGGGTTAAATCAGATGATGACTATCTCCTAAATGTTTTTTGTCCACTAAATTGTTCAGAAAGTAAATACAGTGCAGATGAGAGACTCGCTATATTCAAAAGACATATGCCAAGAGTTTTAAAAGCCATAATAGGCGGAGACTTAAGTTATATAAATTCAAATCAGAAACTTCTAGGTGCAGATAATCATATCTATTACTGCTACGATGATGATAATAAAATTTTTGAAACTATGGGAAAAGTAAAGGATTACATATAGAAAAGGTGAGCTAAGCTCACCTTTTTTATTCTATGCCTCTACATTCTTTGCACAATCCAAAAAATTTTGTTTGATGATCACTCACTAAAAATCCATAATTCTCATCAAATATTTTCTCTATTGATCCCATTAAATCTTCTCTTACTTCAATAACTTTGCCACAATTATTACAAATCAAGTGATGATGTCTATGATTTTCTTCATTAAGAGCTAATTCATATCTAGTAAATCCGTCATTAAGTGTCAATTTTTCAATTATCTTTAATTCACTCAGTAATTGTACATTCCTATATACAGTAGCAAGACCTACCCCCGGGTTATCCACGATAATGTACTGATAGAGTTCTTCTGATGTCATATGTTCATTTTGATGTTTTAAAAATGCTTCAAACACAACTCTTCGCTGATCAGTTAGTTTGTAATTGTTTTCTTTAAGAATTTTATAAAAACGATCAAGGCTTTTCATCTACATCACCACTTTTTATCAAATTTTATTATTCCTATTTAAATTAATAAAAACACTACTCAATTAATTATAGTACATTGTATCATTAGTGTCAAATAGTGTATTTGTCTAAGTTTGAGAACAAACTATCTCTAATAAATTGTTCCAATACAAATACAATAATATAAAAAGACTACTATAGTTTTAGCTATGTAGTCCTTAATATCTATATATAGTATAAATTTGCTGATGGATAAATTGGATCCGTTGTTATATCCACTCCAAGTTTTTTAAGTATCTGTTCATCATTGTCATTTAACATAACTGTTGAATGTGCTTGAGACCCTCTTAGACCGATTAGATTTTCCAATGCCAATTTTGCTGTTGGATTTGTCACTGCTCCTATACTTAATGCTATTAAGGCTTCATTCGCATCTAGTGTTGAGATTTTACCTTTTAAACTATTCATCTTTAAACTTTGAATCGCTTCAATTATTACTGGAGACAATAAAAGTATTTCATCGCCAATATTTGCTAAAGTCTTTATAGAGTTTAAGATTGCTGCTGAACAAGCATCCATTATAGTAGAACTTCTTCCAGTTATAATTCTCCCATCAGGAAGTTCAATTGCTATTACTGCTGGTATGTCATTATCTAGAAATCTTTCTTTTACTTTTTCGGCGTATTGCCTTGCTGGGATAACAGGCACTCTATCTTCTCTTTTTAGTTCTAATTCTTCCATTATAATTCTCATTCTATTTAAAACTTCTTCGTCTATAAGACCTTTTTTATAGTCTTTTTCTGTTGCGAAACTTCTTCTTATAACTTCTTGCTTGGATGCTTCTCTAATCACTTCATCATCAATTATGCCAAAACCTATTCTATTTACTCCCATATCAGTAGGTGATTGGTATACAGATTCTTTTCCTGTAATTCTTTCGATTATTCTCTTTATAACAGGAAACATCTCAATATCTCTATTATAATTTACTGTAATCTCATTATATTTTTCAAAATGAAAATAATCAATCATATTTACATCCTTCAAATCTACAGTAGCTGCCTCATATGCAATATTTAGTGGGTGTTTTAGTGGTATATTCCATACAGGAAAAGTCTCAAACTTAGAGTATCCAGCTACACGATTTTTCTTATGTTCGTGATAAAGTTGATTTAAACAAGTCGCTAGCTTTCCGCTTCCAGGTCCTGGAGCTGTAACTACGACAATTGGTTTTGTAGTTTCGATATATTCATTTTGTCCATAACCATCTTCACTGACTATTTTATCTACATCTGAAGGATAGCCTTCAATTGCAAAGTGCTTATAAACTTTAATGTTTCGTCTTTCTAACTTATTAATAAATAACTTTGCAGTCGGTTGATTGTTATAGCGTGTAATTACTACGCTATTTATCATCAAGCCATAACCTCTAAGTTCATCTATTTGTTTCATTACATCCATATCATAGGAAATCCCATAGTCGCCTCTTATCTTATTTCTCTCAATATCACCTGCGTATACACAGATAATTATTTCTGCCTTGTCTCTTAATTTATATAGTAGTTTTATTTTAGAATCTTCATCAAATCCTGGAAGAACTCTCTGTGCATGCATATCTCCTATTAATTTACCTCCAAATTCAAGATAAAGTTTATCAAAATTGTTGACTCTCTCTAAAATAAATTTAGATTGTTCTTCAATGTACTTTTGTGGATCAAACCCAATCTTGCTCATTTCACAAACTCCTTTATTGTTTTCTATTTTCTTTATTAACACATGTAGATATTATAACACGGGATGATTACAATTCACAGGTCATATTGTTTTGTATTTTTTTCAAAATAATAATCAAAGACTCTTTTAAATCTACTCTCATCAGATATTAAATTTCTAAGCTTTTCCAATCTTTCATTATTAACTTTTAAGTCTAACCACAACTTCATATAGCTCTCTTTCCCATATTTACTTTTAATATGCTCTCTTGATCTAATAAAATGATCTTTTTTGTCATATTGTGGAAACTTATCTAAGCTATATAAAATTGTTCTCTCAATAATATGAACAGGTACTAAATCTCTATCAGCATCAGCAATAATTTTCCCATATATGGAAGTTGGTTCTAATTTACTAGAAGCTCGATGAGCTAAAATTGCATCAGCTATTACTTCTTTTTCTTCCTTATTAAAAAACTCATCTAATTTTTTATCATTTAGCATAATTTCTTTCGAGAAAATTTCATGTCTCTCTCTTTCAACTTCTAATCCCAAGTCATGATATGCAGCAGCTGTATAAATTATATTTTTATTAACATCATAGTTCTCAGCAATTAACATACTATTTCTTATAACGCATCTTACATGATTTTCATTATGAGCTTTATCATTTTTATTGTAACGAGGAATAATGTTCAATTCTATATATCTAAGCAGATCTTTATTTATCATTTTAATTCCTCCAAGCACTATTCTTTCACCTATTTCATATCTGCTAATTTAAACAAACTAGCTCAATTCTTTACTGCAGAAACATCCTTTCTAAATAATCCTGACCTGTTTTAGTCTTAAATATCTTACTCTTTATAGCATTAATTTGATCTTTTTCCATTTTATTCTCATATATATTTACCAAGAAATCAACTTCTACAAGTATTTGATAATCTATCCCCTCAATATTATCATAAGAATGATGATGAGCTATTAAAAAACACACCCTATCTATAAATCTATTATCAAATCCATAACTTTCTAATATTTCCCTAGCTTTAGGAGGACCTTCAATTTCTTGATAATGTCCTAATGATGAATTGTATTTTTCTATACTTATTCTGATTCCTATATCATGCATCACAGCTGTCACTTCTAATATATGCTGAGTTTTTGAGTCCACACCTTCTTGTTCCGCAATAGCTTTAGCAAATCCATATACCTTTAAAAAATGATTGATTCTATTGGGTACACCACTTTCGTAGTGAATCATCTCTTGTATTATTTGTCCCATTTTATACATAACTTTCAACCCCTTTTAAATTGGCTTTTATCAAAATTTTATCTAACAAAAAAGAAGCTAATCAATTAGCTTCAATAATTGTTATCTCAATGTTATTATTGCTCTGCCCGAGAATGTAAAGACAGAATTGATATACAAATTATCTTTTCCTAATCCAATTCAAATACTCCCGTGTAGAGTTGATAATATTGCTCCCCTTGTGCTACCAATTCTTTATGTGAACCTCTTTCTATTATTTTTCCTTGTTCTAGTACCATAATTACATCTGCATTTTTTACAGTTGAAAGTCTATGTGCTATTACAAATACTGTTCTATCCTTCATAAGTGCATCCATGCCTTCTTGTATAATCGCTTCAGTTCTTGTATCTATTGAAGATGTGGCTTCATCTAAAATCATTACTGGTGGGTCAGCAACTGCAGCTCTTGCAATTGATATAAGCTGTCTTTGACCTTGAGATAATCCTTCACCATCTCCTGAAAGCACTGTATCATAGCCTTTTGGTAACATTCTGATAAATCCATCTGCATTAGCTAATCTCGCAGCTTCGATGCATTCATCATCTGTTGCATCTAATCTTCCGTATCTGATATTTTCTATTACAGTACCTGTAAATAAGCTTACATCCTGAAGAACTATACCTAAGGACCTTCTAAGGTCATTCTTTTTAATTTTATTTATATTTATTCCATCATATCTAATTTTCCCATCAGCTATATCATAAAATCTATTTATTAAGTTCGTTATAGTAGTTTTTCCTGCACCTGTTGCGCCTACAAATGCCACTTTTTGACCAGGCTTAGCATACATATTTATATCATGTAAAATAGGTTCATTTTCTTTATATTCAAAATCCACATCATAGAATCTCACTTCGCCTTTTACTTCTGTTAATGAACAAGTACCATCATCACAAGGCGTTTTCCAAGCCCATAATTCTGTTCTTTTTTCTGTTTCAGTTAACTTTCCATCTTTGTATTCAGCATTTACTAATGTTACTTCACCATTATCTATTTCACTTTCCTGACTCATTAAGTCAAATATACGTTCAGCTCCTGCAAATGCCATAACAACTGCGTTTAATTGTTGTGAAACCTGTGCAATTGGCTGAATAAAGCTTCTGCTCAACTGTAAGAAGGAAGCTATCAAGCCAAGTGTAACTATATCCACACCAGTTAAACTAATGTTTGTAATATTGTATACAGCAAGTATCCCTCCTACAATAGCCAATAGAACATATAAAAAGTACCCAATACTCTGCATTATAGGCATTAATATATTTGCAAATTTATTTGCAGATGTTGAATTTTCTGCTAGAATCTCATTTTTATCATCGAATTCACTTTTGACAATCTCCTCATGATTAAATACCTTTATAACTTTTAATCCATAAACCATCTCTTCAACATAACCATTTACATCTCCAAGCGATTTTTGCTGCAGAACAAAATAAGTTCCACTCTTTCCAGCAATATTCTTAACCACTTTTAATATTATAAAAATAAAAATCACAACTGATATCGTAAGCCATAAGCTAAGATAAAGCATAGCTGTAAATACAGCTACTATAGTTACAATAGAAGAGAGCATTGAAGGAAGACTTTGTGCTATCATCTGTCTTAGTGTATCAATATCATTGGTGTAATGGCTCATTAAATCTCCGTGACTATGGCTATCAAAGTAACCTATCGGCAGTGTTTGCATATGTGAAAACATATCATCTCTAATTTTTTTTAAAACCCCTTGAGAAACAGTAACCATAACTCTTGTATAGAATAGAGTTGCCAGAATCCCAACTAGATATATTCCGCCCATCATTATTATAATCCTTAAAAGACCTGAAAAATCGGGAACATCCACAGATAAAAGAGGTAAAATATAATCATCTATTAAAGTTCTAAGAAAAAGCGAAGCAAGAGCCCCTGTAAATGCACTTATTATAATTGCAAATACAACAAAGATTAACTGTATTTTATATTGCTTTATATATTCAAATAGGTTTTTAACTGTTTTTTTATTAATTTTATTTTTCCCAACTTTAATAGGAGTTCTAAATCCTTGACCCATACCTCTAGCCATCTATGCTCTCCCCCTTTACTTGCGATTCATAAACTTCTCTATATATATTATTATTTTCTAATAATTCTTCGTGTATCCCTACAGCATGAATCTTCCCATCATCCATTACAATTATCTTATCTGCATCCTGAACGCTAGCCACTCTTTGCGAAATGATTAGTTTAGTTGTATTTGGGATTTCTTCTAAGAGTGCTTTCCGAATCAACATATCTGTCTTCGTATCAACTGCACTCGTAGAATCATCTAAAATCAATATTTTAGGATTTTTTAATAACGCCCTTGCAATTGTGATCCGTTGTTTTTGACCACCAGATACATTGCTCCCACCTTGTTCTATTTTGGTATCATATTTATCTGGAAAGCTTTGAATAAAACTATCTGCTTGGGCAAGTTTACTAACTCTTATTAATTCATCATCAGATGCATCTTTATTTCCCCATTTTAAATTCTCTCTTATTGTCCCTGAGAAAAGTTCATTTTTTTGTAGTACTACAGCCACCTGATTCCTTAAAGTCTTTATATCATAATCCCTAACATCAATCCCACCAACCTTTACGCTCCCCGATTTTACATCGTAAAGCCTTGGAATCAATTGAATCAATGTAGTCTTCGCTGAACCCGTACCACCTAATATTCCAATCGTCTCACCTGATTTAATTTTAAGATTTATGTCCCTAAGACTCATTTTACTTGCATCCTCTGAATAGCAAAAAGATACATTATCAAATTCTATATCTCCATTTGGAACCTCGTAAACTGGATTTTTTTTATTTACAAGATTAGATTCTTCATCTAGCAACTCTACTATTCTTTCTGCTGATGCTCTAGACATTGTAAGCATAACGAATACCATGGATAGCATCATTAAACTCATTAAAATTTGCATAGTATAAGTTATCAAACTCATAAGCTGTCCAACTGTCATTCCTGACGCTGGATTATTCCCATTCAAAATTATTGCTTTAGCTCCAAACCAAGATAATAAAAGCATTGTCGCATAAGCAGCAAATTGTATAAGCGGACTACTAAAAGCTATTGTCTTTTCTGCTTTTGAGAAATCATTGTATATTTCACCTGATATATCTGAAAACTTTTCAGTTTCGTATTTTTCTCTAGTAAATGATTTAACTACTCTTATTCCCCTTAAATTCTCTCCTACTATATTGTTTAACTTATCATAAGTCTTAAAAATTCTAGTAAAAACTGGATATGCAACTTTTATTATAAAATAAAGTCCTATGCCAAGTACGGGAAGTGCTCCTAAAAATATTAAAGATAGTTTGGCATTGATACTAAACGCTGCTACAAGCGAAAAAATAAGCATCCCTGGACTTCTAGCCGCCATCCTAATCATCATTTGAAAAGCTCTTTGTACATTTGTTACATCTGTTGTCAATCTTGTAATTATACTTGAATTAGAAAATTTATCAATATTTGAAAACGAGAATTTAGATACATTGTAAAACATGTCTTTTCTAAGGTTTTTAGCAAAACCTGCAGACGCTATAGCTGCAGTATTCCCAGCCATAGTACCAAACGATAATGCAACAAGTGCCGCTACTAATAACACAGCTCCAAGTTTTATTATAACCCCCATATCTCCCGCATCAATACCATAATCTATCAAATTTGCCATCAAAAAAGGAATTAAAACTTCCATTATAACTTCAAATGTTACAAATATGGGTGTTATTATTGTTGTTTTTTTATATTCTCTTAGACTTTTTAATAATTTTTTTATCATAGATTTTCACGCTTCTTTCTTATCTGTTGAGTCTTAAATTAATCTGCACAATATATAATACCATAAATTAATCTTTAAAATCATAACAAATTATATAACACTACATATCTTACTACCCCAAAATGTAAAAAAAAAGCAGTTACCCAAAATAAGTAACCACTCCAATACTAATAATTGCTATTTTATTACTCCAATTGGAAGTATTTCTTTTTTGTAAACCTCATTTATTACCTGAGCAAGTCCCGCATAAATAGCGGAAAATCCGCAAATAATTCCTTCAAAACCTGCTAACTTAAGTATTAAGGTATTTCCAGTAAAATCTCCGATTGCAAGTAGCATAAAAAGTATTGTCAAACTACCAAACACCACTTGAAGCGCTCTTGAAATTCTTAAAGTACCAATAAACATCACAAATGTAAATAAACCCCACATAAATAAATACACTGCCATTTCCTTAGAACTTGGTGCAGTGATTTTAAAAATTCCTGGCATCAACCATATTCCTACAAGAGTTTGCCAAAACATACCATAGGATATAAATGCAGTTGCAGCAAATGTATTGTTCTTCTTCCATTCCATAATACCCGCTATAACTTGTGCTATGCCGCCATAAAAAATCCCCATTGCCATTACCATTGCACTTAGTTCAAAGAAACCAGCGTTGTGAACATTAAGTAATACAGTCGTCATTCCAAACCCAAGCAACCCCAGTGGTGCTGGATTAGCAGTAGTGTCTTTTAAACTTGTTAAAACTATTCCATTTTTATTTTCCATCTAAACCTCCATTTGTTATATATTTATCATTTGGCACAAATTTTATTATAACCTATTTGTTAAACAAATAACAGTAATAAATATCCGTTTAAAAAAACACCCTAAAAGAGTAGAGCATTGACTCTCTTTTAGGGTGCTTTATAAGCTTAATTTTTTATAGTTACTATTCTACTATTTAGCTGTTTCTATTTTATCTGTTTTTACTCTAATAGTCTTTACTATCATAAATGCAAGTAAGATTATACCTACATATCCGTTTATTACATAAATTATATTTACAAGTTTATTAAATGGCACTAACAGACCTACAAATACTCCAACTGCAGCTAATACAACAGTAAGAATCTTAAATCTATTAGTTTTTTCTTCTGCAAATCTTGCTACTACCTGCCATAAAAGCGGAACAGAAGTAGTATATATACCAGCTATAACTATAAATGAAAACACAATAGCTAAAGTAGGTGAAATGTTTCCAGCTAAAACAAGAGAAGGTACCATTGTTCCTGCTAACTGCTCAATATTTGCCATAATACCTAATGCAATTATAAGTAATGCAAAGCTAAATCCTAAAGCTCCAAATGATGCACCAAGTTTTGCTTCTTTTTTACTGTTTGCACTTGCTCCCATAGAAGCCATAAATGCTGCTAACCAAAGCATACAAAAACCTACATAAGAAGCTGCCGCATAAAACCAATTTGATGAAGCTTTCATTAAATCAAGCTCTGGTATTATTCTGTTTGCTGTAGCAAGTCCAGTTGGGTTCATAACTAATGCTGCAACACCTAGGAATAATGTTAACAAAACTATAACTGGCCCTATTTTACCAATTACATCAACTATTTTTCCAAGCCCAAATATTACAGTTGTTCCCGCTAAAATTCCAATCATTATACCACCGACTGCTGGTGGAAGTCCATATTGCTGATTCATAGTAGCAGCTGCCCCACCAATCATAACAACATATGACATAAAAATAAATGCTATTGAAAAATAATCGTAAAATGTTCCTACTATTTTCCCACAATAATATTGATAAATATCTGAGCCTTTATGAAATTGTTCCTTGTAACCTACTGTTATGAAATCTATCCCTACATAAAGAAATAGTAAGTACACTACCACAATTCCTGCCATTCCTAGATATCCATATGAAGAAAAATACTGAAGAACCTCCTGCCCTGTAGCAAAGCCTGAACCAATTAAAAATGCAATAAAAGCTCCAGCATAAGTCATTACTCTGCCCCAACTTACTTCTTTTTTAAGCTCCATTTTCTCACTCCGATCCTTAATTAAATTTTTATCAATCGAGCTTTTTAAAAAAAGGTTGTATCCAACAATTAAGAAAACAACCTTTTTATTTTTTATACTATATCTAGAATTGTGTTATTTCTGTTACTTCAGTTGTTAATGCTGTTAATGCTCTTTTCACAAGCTTAGTTCTTAAATCCAATTCAACTGCTTCTGAAAGATTAGGATTTCCAACTGGATAAGGGATTGCAATAGTTGGTACTATTCTATTTGCTCCTACTGCTTCAGATATTGTTGTGATAGTTGACATATGCACTACTGGGATACCAAATCTTTCGATTTCTTTTACCATCGTTGCGCCGCAACGAGTACAGGTACCTCAGGTTGAAGTTACTATAACGCCATCTACTCCAGCCTCTTTAAGTTCTTGCCCTATCTCTTTGCCAAATGTTATTGCATTTCCAACGGATGTACCAGTTCCAGTAGTAGTATAAAAGTAATCGAATACTTTCCCTATAACTCCATCTTTCTCGTTTTTCTTTAATAAATCAAGTGGTGCAACTCTATCAGGAACTGCATTAGCATATACTGGGTCATATCCACCATGTATTGTACAGTATGCATTACCTGTTAATGCATCAATATCAGCAACATTATACTTGCCCCATTTTTGTGCACTTGCTGATTGAATTCTATCTGGATTTCCTGTTGGTACAATTCCACCACTTGTAACAAGTGCAATTGTAGCTTTTGATAAATCCTTAATAGCATCTGCTGGTTCAACCGTATCAAATACAGGCATTGGCATTTCTGTCTTGAATTCTTCATTTTTAAATCTTTTAATAAGCATCTCAACTGCTCTTTTTGAACCTCTTTTATCTGAGAATACTGTAAGTCTTTTCCCTTGAGGAAGATATCCTTCAACTTCAGGTTTTCCCATTTCTTCGCCTTTAGCTAATTTTATAGCTAGTTTAGCCATTTTAGGAAGCGCATCTCTCATACCAACTGCTGAATCAGGAACACTTACTACATAAGCTGTTCCATTAACTGCATCTAGACCTGGATTTTCAATATACATTCCTGTAACTACAGGAATTCCTAGTTCCTCATTTACCTCACTACCTACTCCAGCACAAGCCATTCCATATCTACCAGCATTGAAAGCTGGTCCTGCTATTAGTACATCTGGATTATGTTTCTTTACAATATCCATAATAAACTTCATAGACTCTTCTTTATTTTCATTGAAATAGTTATCTCCACAAATAATTGTTCCAACTACTTCGCCTTCTTCTTTTATTAAGGTATTAAAACCCATTGCAGGTCCAATAGCCTCTTCTTTAAACATTGGCTTCATACCAGCTTTGTCTTCTCCACCAATTTGTCCAAAGAATTGATTAACATAATATATCGCTTTAAATTTCATTATTTTTCCTCCTTTCCTAGTATAATTCAACAGTTAAGTTATGGTATCCAATTTCAGATGTTGCCCCAATAACTGCATTCAATTCACAGCTTAGAACTCCATTTTCATCAATAGAACCTTCCCAACCGCCTGCAAGTGTTGCAATTGCAGCTTGATTTCCTAAAACTTTATCAGCTTTATCTAATTTAACAACATGACTAACATTCCCAGTTGAAATTACAGCAATAGCTTCTTTAGTAGTGTCAGCAAGTGGTTGACTCATTCCATCTCTACCTGAACACTCATCTGTAATAAGAACTGTTTTTATTCCAGATTCTTCTAATCTCTTACAAATCATCAGAAGGTCTGAGTCTGGATTTCCGTACCCTTCTTCTGAAACTATAACTCCTTCTGCTCCTAAACTCTTACAAAGTTTTGCAGTGTAGTCACAAGTTCTAAATTTACCTGCTAGTGTTGTTAGCTCTGGAGTTAATATAACTCCTAGGAAGTTAATCTCTTTTCCGTGCATTTCATAAAGATCTAGAATTGATGAGTTATTTTGATGTTGATAAGTTGTTATCTTATCACAAGCAGCAACACAATTCCCACTTATTACAGCTCCGTCTAGTTCCTCATTTGGATGAAGAAGAGTTGGAAGGATTAATTGGCTGTTTACTCCATAAATATATCCATCATGAAGTAATCCTTGAGAAATTAGCATCTCTACATAAGCAACTTTAGGAAGATTTGGATATTTCTCAGCTTCTTCGAAAATGCTTCCCATTTCATATGTTTTAACTTCATCTGGTTCTACATCTTTACCAGCTTGTCCTATAAGTTCTGCAGCTTTAAGTCCTGCCATTCTTACTGTTGCTTCATGTGTATGTGGATCTAGTCCATCAATTACTGAAATATCAATAACTATATTATATGTTTTTGAAAATGGCGTCCATTTTGCTCCTTCGCCCCACATATCTACAACGCCTTCTTGAAAACCTACTATATCTCCAATCGTAACTACAGCTGCTCCATCTAGTATATTAACTTTACCTGAACCTGCTTGTGTAACTGCGGTTGAAACTCCTGGGAAACCGTTACCTTCACCTTCAATTTTTACTCTTGGTTCAATAACGTCTTTAACAGGAATTATTCTTGTTTTATCCCCCGGCTTTGCAATGTCAATCTTGACATCCTTAACATTTACATCATCCTTTAGCACTTCTATTATTGCTTCTTTATCTATTGTTAATGTTCCGTTTTTTACACTCATTTCATTTCCCATAGCTAAATCTTTAATATGGATTTTTCTTAATTCTAATTTCAATTAAAGCACCTCCTAGTTTAAATTTTTAATCATCTCGTGTTCTCTTATTGCGGACATCAAAAGATCTTTGTCAATGTATCTGTAATCTTCATTATTGTCATTATCTACTAGCCTCACCTCCATGTGTTTTTTGTAATTAATTATGCTATTTTCAATTGTCTCCATAAAATATTGATTATTTGATGTAGTTTTATCTCCGACCATAATAGATCTATATGGAGAAAACATAATTCTTATACTTGCTCCCAATGGATGGTTAATTAATTCATGTCCTGTATAAACCAAGTCTCTAACTTTGATAAGTACATCTAAAAATCCACCTTCTACAAATACTACATTTTGAAATTCTTCCTTCACTGTTGGATTATTCGATATTATTTGTGTACTCATATTTCACATCCTCTCAAAGTAAACTCAGAATTGATTGTTAATATTTCATCAATCAGTTCTTAACTTGTATTATATATGTTTTTTAATTGTATTTCAATAGTTTTCTATTAATATTTTAAATAAATATTAAATCAAATAAGAAAAGTACGATTAGGCTTAATCTAATCGTACTTTTCTTGTTTATAATAATTCACTTTTTATTTTCAATACAAATTCATCTACATGTTGCCAATCCAATCAATCTATCGTTTCAGCTTATGACTTTGTTAATTTCAGTTAATTTTAACAATATTTTTTGGGGTAATGCCTTCAAGAGCATCAAGAATATTATCTGCAGCAACTTTTGACATCTGAGTTCTGGCTTCTATCGTTGCATTTCCAATATGTGGTGTCAGTAAAACATTGTCCAAAAGTTCAAGTCCATCTGTTATTTTAGGTTCGAATTCAAATACATCTAGTGCAGCTCCTGCAATTTCTTCATTTTTCAATACCTTTAACAAAGCTTTTTCATCCACCAAAGGTCCTCTAGCAGCGTTTATTAGGAATGCTGTTTTTTTCATAAGCTTGAGTTGTTTTTCGCCGATATAATGATAAAGTGATGTATGATAGCTTAGGTGAAGCGTCACTATATCCGACTCTTTCAGCAGTTCCTCAAGACTTCTGTATTTAGCGGAATGCTGTTTTTCTTCAAACTCGGACATTTTCGACCTGTTGTGATATAGTACCTCCATTTGAAATCCATTAGCTATCTTCGCAACATTTTTACCGATATTGCCCATACCTATTATACCTATTTTCTTACCTTTAAGTTCCGTTCCAAGGTGGAACATAGGTGCCCATCCATTAAAGTTTCCTGTTCTCATTATTCGTTCACCTTCAGAGATTCTTCTTGCTATTCCCAGTATCAAAGCAAAAGTAAATTCTGCCGTTGATACAGTTGATACTAAAGGTGTATTTGTAACGATTATTCCATTTTCTCTTGCAGCATTAAGATCTATATTATCAAATCCTGCTCCGTAGTTTGCAATAATCTTGAGATTTGGATTTGATTCAATTACTTCTCTATCTATTTTGTCAGACAAAATGCATAAAAGCGCATCCTTTCCTCTTATTTCATCTATAAGTTTTTCTTTAGAGAGTGATTTACCAGTTCTGTTTATGCTTACATTGTGTTGTTCTGATAGTTTCTTATATGCAATCTCCGGTATTATTCCTGATATAAATATGTTTTTCATATTATCATCCCTTTCTAAATATATACAAATTCTTTATTCTCCTCTGCATAATTCTCTATTGGTAAATCGTATTTAATATTGTTAAATCTATTATAAAACAATAAATAATATATGTCAAACTATATTGACATATTCAGATAACGCTTCATACAATAATACTCACCCTTAGAAATTATTATCTACTACATTTCTTGAGGTTTATATAGGTTAGTTTTTCTCTAACTTGTGAGTAAATAAATTAACTAAAAAACTCTTAGTAAATAAAAAAAGTACGATCAGACTAAGTCTAATCGTACTTTTCTTATTTATAATAATTCACTTTTTATTTTCAATACAAATTCATCTACATGTTGCCTAGCATGAATCTCTGCTTTATTATAATCTTTTTCTTTTATAGCATTTAAGAGTTTCCCTAATGAATCTGTAAATAAATCCATTGTATCAAAATGCTGTTCCGCATAGTGCCAAAGTCTTTCTGTATGATAATGAAGTGATATTAATATATCGCTTAACCAAGCGTTACCACAACTCGAGTAAATTATACGGTGAAATCTTTCATCATCATCAATTGCTTCCTGATAATTTTGATTTATATCGTATGCGTTCATTCTAGCCATAATTTCATCTAGCTCTTGTAATTGTTCAGGGGTTATTCTTTCAGTTGCCAACCTAGCAGCAAAAGGATCCAATTCCCTTGTTATTTCAAAAATTGCTTTCATTTCTTTAAAATCTACTGGTGTAACTTGGGCACCATACCTAGGTACAATGTTAATTAATTTATCATTTTGTAGCATTTGAAATACTCTTCTAATGGGTGTTCTACTGATTTCGAATTCATTAGCTACATCAACCTCATTTAAAACTTGTCCAGGTTTGTATTTAAGATGGATAATCCTATCTCTGACTACCTCGTATATATCTTCAGTTTCTAATTTTACGATATCCACTGTTATATCCCCCCAAACCTCATAATACTAATATTTTACTATTAAATACAAAAAAAGTCTAGCCTTAAAGCAATTTAAGCTTCTAGCATCTCCCTAATTTCTGAAACAGATGCTACTCTACCTTTTATTTTAACTACATCATCTATAACTAATGCTGGAGTAGACATAACCTTATAGCCCATAATTTCTTTAAAATCTTCAACCTTTATTACCTCTGCCTCTATTTCTAATTCTTCTATTGCAGTTTTTACGTTTTCCATTTGTTTTTTACACTTTGCGCATCCTGTACCTAAAACTTTAATTATCATCATTTTTCCTCCCTATATTATTAAATATGAAAATGCATTAAATAAATACCCTATTATTAAAATTCCAACACTAACTATTGCAACAAATACCCCTAATAATTTGGTTTTAATAACTTTACTCAACATTATTATAGAAGGCAATGATAAAGCTGTTACTGCCATCATAAATGCTAATACTGTTCCAATTCCAACTTGTTTTGCAAAAAGTGCTTCTGCTATAGGTATCGTGCCAAAAATATCTGCATACATTGGTATTCCTACTGCTGTAGCTATCAGCACAGAGAATGGATTATCTTTACCTATTACAGCTTCAACAAAGGATTGTGGTATCCAGTTATGGATTGCTGCACCGATTCCAACTCCTATTAAAACATACAACCAAACCCTGTGAATAATATCTAATACTTGAGCCTTAGCAAACAAAACCCTCTCATTTCTAGTTAATTCCTCAACATCTCCTTCTAAATCATCCATGTCCCTAACATATCCTTCTACATAATCTTCTAGTTTCAATTTATCTATTAAAGTACCGCCTGCAACCGCTAAAATCAATCCTACTATAACGTAAGCTGCTGCTATCTTAACTCCAAAGAATGACATTAGAATTATAAACGAAGCAAGGTCAACCATTGGTGATGATATAAGGAATGAAAAAGTAACTCCTATTGGAAGTCCAGCTGAAGTAAAACCTATAAATAAAGGTATACTTGAACAGCTACAAAATGGTGTTATCGTTCCTAATAAAGCTCCTAAAATATTTCCCTTAACACCTTTGATCCCACCTAATATTTTTCTAGTTCTTTCTGGTGGAAAATAACTTTGTATATAAGATATCATAAAAATTAAAACAGATAATAATATAAATATCTTGATCGTATCATAAATAAAAAAGTGAATACTCCCACCAAGTCTTTCTTCAATTGATAATCCAAACACTTTTTCAACCAAAACTTTTACTATGTTAAATAGCCAATTCATTTTTAATAATTGATCGTTTAAAATTTCAAATACTTGCAATTTATTACCCCCTAAATAAAAATATTTATACTAGTCTCTTCATATTATCTATATTACAAAGTGATAAATACTTGTCTATATCTTTTAGTCTATTATTATCAATTTTCAACTGTGGATAGAGGTCAATATTTTTTAAGATATCTTCTATAATACTCATTAAAACTTGATTTTCTCTGTTAATAGAATAAAATACATACTGTTCTTTTCTATCATCTTTTACAAAACTTTTATCCCTTAGTTTAGCTAAGTGCTTAGAGATTTTCGGTTGAGGCAAATCCAATACCCCACACATTTGACATACACAAAGTTCTTGTTCAGCTAGTAAAAGCATTAGTCTAAGACGGGTTTCATCTGAAAGCGTTTTAAATAATCCTGTTAAATCATTTATAATACTCTCCTCCTTTTGTAAATTTGCTTATACCCATATGGGTATATAAGGATTATAATTAATTTTATTAAATTTGTCAACAAAAAATGAAGAATGATTTGTTAAACCATTCTTCATTGCTATTTCACTATATTCAATTCTCAAAATACTCTTCCCTTAACTTAGAATAAATAATCTGATCTAAGTATCCTCTGGATGATTTATAATTCTGTCTTAAAACTCCTTCTTTTTTAAGTCCAAGTTTTTCATATAGATTTATCCCTACATGGTTATCAGGATAAACATCAAGCCAAAATCTATTTGCATGAAATTTTTCAAATGCATATTTAATTATTGCTTCCATAACTTCTTTTCCATAGCCAATTCCCTTATTAATTATCACAATTCTTCTAAGCTCAAAAATTTCTGACTTCCAATCTAATCTTACAAGAGCATAACCTACAATTCTAGAATCTTTCTTAGCTTTAAAAATCCATACAATATGGTTTTTATCCCTAATCTCAGATTGATGCTCTTCAAATGTTCCTATCCATATAAAATCTCTGTTTTCTGGATGCGATTCCATCTCTATAATTCTATCGATATAGTCATCTGTAGCTTCTATTATTTCTAGTCTTTTAGTCTCAAGCATCCTCTCACTCCAATACTTTCCTTATTAACCCAAAGCAACATCTAATACCATCATAACTGTAAAACCTACCATAGCACCAATGGATGAAATATCTGTTTCTGAGCCCCCATCTCCTCTTTGTGCTTCTGGGATTAACTCTTCAACTACTACATAAATCATGGCACCGGCTGCAAATGCAAGGGCGTATGGTAATATTGGTCTCATACTTACTACAGCTATTGCACCTAATACGCCTGCTATAGGTTCAACTATTCCTGACGCCTGCCCGTACATAAATGCTTTTGTTCTGCTAAATCCTTCTCTCCTAAGAGGAATAGATACTGCAGCTCCCTCAGGCAAATTCTGAATACCAATACCAATTGCAAGTGCTATCGCACCAGCTAGCGTAGCAGAGCCACTTCCTGCTGCTACCGCACCAAAAGCAACTCCTACAGCTAAACCTTCAGGTATATTATGAAGAGTTATAGCTAAAACTAGAAGTACGCTTCTTTGCCAATTTGTTTTAACACCTTCTGCCTGTTCCGTTTTTAATCCTAAATGTAAATGAGGTAACAATTTATCAACTAAGTATAAAAATGCTCCTCCACCTAAAAAACCAACGGCTGCAGTTAAATATGCGGTTTGTCCAAGCTCCTCTGCCATTTCAATAGCGGGGGCTAATAAAGACCAAAAAGACGCTGCAATCATTACACCTGCTGCAAAACCTAACATTCCATTTAAAACTGACTTTTTTATAGTTTTAAAGAAAAATACTAAAGCTGCTCCTAAAGCAGTAAGACCCCAAGTGAATAATGTACCTATAAGTGCTTGGGTAATTGGATTAAATTGTTCAAACCAAGTTAACATAAATGACCTCCTTAAAAATTAATGTTTAATTACATATTTTTACATAAAAAACTCACTATTATTCTTTGTTTAATAATTTATTATACAAATTGTCTATAAGAATTGCACCAATTGGTGCAGTTATAAGAATCGATACCACTGCTGTTGTTAAAGCTTGCTGACCTATTGCTAACCCCATACTAAGTGGAACTGCTCCTATGGCAGCTTGAACAGTTGCTTTTGGTGTATAGGCAATCATTGTAAAAAGCTTTTCTTTCTTGGATAAAGCTGTTTTTAAAAGAGATAATTCTACACCAACTAATCTAAATACTAAAGCTCCCAAAACTAAAATAACAGAAAATAATCCTGCAGCCATTGCATAGCTTATATCAACCGTCGCTCCAACTAATACAAATAACATAAGTTCCGCACCTACCCATAACTTATTGTATTTTATTTCGAGCCTTTTAGCTAAAACTTCATATTCTCTAAGTATAGTAATACCCATACTCATAATAGCAAGCAATCCAGATATTGTAACTGCCCCGTCTAATCTATGCTCAAGCTCAATTAATAAAAATGAAATACTCAAAATTATCATTATCTTTATAGTATCTCTCATATGAAATTTTTTAAAAAATATTGTTAATAATATCCCCGATAAAACACCTACAATAATCCCTAAAATAATTGAAATTGGAATTTGAACAAAGCTAAATGCATTTATCTCTCCACCAATAGCTAATGAAGTAAATATTGTAAATAGTACTATAACAAACACATCATCAACAGATGCACCTGCTAGTATAAGCTGCGGGATGCTATTCTTTCTACCATACCCTTCATTTATTATCTTAATCATCCTTGGTACAATAATGGCTGGTGAAACTGCAGCTATTATACTTCCTATTATAGCTGCTTCTAACATAGATATCCCTAGGAGTTTTGGCGCAATTAATATAACTCCTACTATTTCTAAAAGTGCTGGTAAGAAGCACATTAAAATAGCGGGTCTACCTACTTTTTTCAAATCACTAATCCGAAGAGATAAACCAGCTCTTGTTAATATGATGATTAAAGCAATTTGCCTTAAGTCTGCTGATATCATTAATATTGAAGAATCCAAGAGATTTAAAGCATGTGGACTTACAATCATACCTGCTAAAATCATACCTATTAAACTTGGAAGCTTCAATGATTTGAAAATTTTCCCTAATGTTAATCCTAATAAAAACATAATTGCTAAGCTTGTAAGCATATAACGATCCCCCTGATTGAAATAAAAAAACTGACAATCCCTGTGATTATTAGCAGAGACCATCAGCGTTCATAACGCCTATGTTATTAGTTTACCCTTTTTTATCCATAAACTAAAGCATAAAATTATTTCTTTTCTGATATATAACACAAAAGAGAAAGAATGCTTTATTAAAAGTTTCTTTCTCTTTCATTTATTAACACAATTTCATAAAATTCATTATACAAAACCAAAATCAAGCTTCTTTAAAATCTACGGCTCTTTACGCAATGCTAGCCGTAAACTGGCACGATCCATATCCTTGTCCTTTTGTTTTTTCCATGAGTGTAGTATCAACGCCAATGTTACTACTCCATAGGAGAAAAACATACGGAAATATTCACCAATCATCGCTTGACCAGTTAAATACTTTCCTGCAACTGGCATAACCAAAAACATTAAGTGAAACAATGCAGTACCAATAAGTGCATTTGGAATGGTAGCTTTAGCAACTGTTGCGCCACCAACTAGTAATGACGCTGCTGCAAACAATGCCGCTTGGTCCGCTCCATTATATGTGTTTAACGTTCCAATATTTTGTAGATATATTATCTGTCCATAACTAGCAAGTACAGTTGATATTATAATTGATTGAATTCTTGTCTTATCTACCGCTATTCCAGCTGAATTTGAAACATGCATATCTTGTCCTACAGCTCTCATATCTTGTCCTAGTTTGGTCTTTTTAAACCAAATAGTAAATACACATAATAGAGCAATAATCAAAAATGTTCCAATTGGAATACCTACACCACCAAAATCAAGCATTAGCAAATTATCGAAACCTTTTGCAACTGGTAAGTCCAAAGCATTACGAACACCATATCCTCTTGAAAGTAGCATTCTTGGGTTTTTAAACGGTATTAAATTGCCACACATGTACAAAAGAAAAAACTGATATATACCTGCAACAAAGAAACTTAACATCATCGAGGTAATCATTTCTCGTCCCTTTGCCCTATTTAAAACACCTCCTGCAAAGTATCCTAATAAAATTGCTATAGGCGTTGCAAGAACCGCTGCCAATAAAAGTCCAGGTGCCCCACCAATACCCCAGTCAGTTATAAATATTAATCCAATTTGTCCTGCCATAGCTCCAAGAACCATACCAAAGTTGATACCCATACCTGCCATTATGGGAAGCAATAATGCTAAGACAAGAAATGAGTTTCTAACTAATCTAGTTATAATTTGATCTAGCAGATACACTCCACTGAATCTTGAAAGCGGAATAGCAATAATGCTAATAACTATAAACATCAATGGAACAACGCTACTTGTAAGCAGTTTGCGGTATCTATTTTTATCTTTCATTATTCTCCCCCTTTCTTTCCTCTGGTAAGAGCATACACTATCATTCCATTTGAAACTATAATTCTTATTATTTCTGAAACATCTATATTTATTGCACTATTTATTACACTAGGTGTCATTGTTAGGATACCCTGGAATAAGAATATCCCTATAACTACATTTAAAATAGTAGCTTTATTAACCGATGCTCCTCCAAGCAACACTGCTGCTACAGAGGGGAAAGCAAAAGCTAGTGGAGAATTATACATCCCAATAAATCCGTAACTTTGCTCATATACTATCATTCCAACAGCCGCTAACATAGTGGAAAGCATAACTGATATAATACGCATTTTATTAATGCTGATTCCGGCAGCTCTTGCATAGTCTGGATTAGATCCTACTGCAGTAATAGCTGTTCCTGTCTTAGTTTTGAAAAACAACCACACTAATACCGCCATAAAAGCAAAAAACAGAAGCATACCCGTTGGAATTGTCCAATAATCATTTACCTTTATTTTCCAGAAATCATTTAATTGATGAATCCAAAATTTATCTAGACTAATTGTAGTACGAAGTCCCTCTCCTTTGAAACCCTGCACTGATGCTGGACTTTTAAATGGTAACACAAGCCACATAATATTCATTAAGAATACAAATGAAAAACCGACATATGTCGCTATAATCATTTCATCGCCTTTAACTCGGTTTAAAAGCATCCCATAAACAAAACCAAATATTGCAGCAAAGAATATTCCAACTGCAAATGCGATTGCTATTCCGGCAAATCCCACTGCTCCAAATTCCAAACTTATTACTGCACCTAACATACCTGCAATTAATCCAACTGGTAATCCAAAGTTAAGTCCACATCCAGATTGAATCATTGGAACCATAGAAAGTACCATTATAGAATTCATTCCAAAACGCACTATAACATCATTAATAGATTGATCAACTCTAACTCCAAAAATAGGAGCAACTATAAATAAAGATAATAAAAATATGGCTATAATGATTCTTGCTATTCCAAAATCCTTAATAAATCTATTTATCGCAACCATACTTTTTCACCTTCTTCATTGATCTTGTATTCCCCTGACATCAACAAACCGAATTCCGTTATATCTGTTTCTGGTGGTAAAATACCAAATATCTCACCTTCACAAACTATGGCAATTCTATCACTAATTGATCTTAACTCTTCAAGTTCAGATGAAATAACAACTATGGTTGTTCCATTTTCTTCATTGTATTTTCTTAATGAATCTAAAACTAACTGTTTTGCACCTACATCTATTCCACGAGTAGGTTCTGATACAAATAATAGCTTTGGATTCATTGCAAATGCCTTAGCCAAGCATACTTTTTGTTGATTTCCTCCAGACAAATTACGAACTAGCTGTTTCTCACTTGTACACTTAATTTCTAATTGATCAATATATTCATTTGCAACTGTTCTCATTAACTTATCATCTCTAAATTTCATAAATCCCAAATAAGTTTTTAAAAATTTATCTTGAACTTGCATTGCATTAAAAGATATATTCCAATCAATCGGTTCATCAAGTAATAGCCCTACGCCTCTTCTATCTTCAGATACAAATGCAATTCCTCTTTCCAAAGCTTCTAGGGTATTATTTAAAGTCAAAGGCTCATTTTCAAATATTATTTCTCCACCAGAATAGAATAAACCCATAACTCCATTTGGAAATCCTAATTTGCCTTGCCCCGCTAATCCACCAATTCCTAGGATTTCACCCTTTCGAATCTTTAAAGATACATCCTTTATCGATTCTCCAGGCATATCTACCCAAAGATTTTTTGTTTCAAAAATAATATCTTTTTCATCCATCTCACTAATATCATGCTTTTCTATTTTATCATTACCTATATCCCTACCAACCATCCAGTTTGCTATCTGTCTAACATTAACACCTTCTGTGGGAACCTCTACAACTACATTCCCATCTCTAAGAACAACCATTTTATCACAAGCCATAGTTATTTCACGAAGTCTATGTGATATAAATACAATCGATACACCTAATCCAGCTAGCCGCTTCATAGAAGCAAGCAGTATATCTGCCTCTGTTTCAGTTAACACAGCAGTTGGCTCATCTAGTATAATAAGTTTTACTTGATCACGCTTTATCTCACGTGCAATCTCAATAAATTGCTTATAACCTACTGGTATTTCAGATACAAAAGTATCTGTATCTAGCGAAACACCCAATAAATCAATTGCATCTTTTGCATTTTTTTTAATTTTTTCTTGGTCAATTGTCTCAAGTTTCTTACCAAAAATCTTTGAAATAATACTGCTTTTGGTATTTTCCATATTTAATAGAATATTCTCAGCTACTGTAAATCCTGGTATTAAAGAAAACTCTTGATGTACCATACCTATCCCTGCATTAAGAGCATCTACTGGACTTTTAAAATTAATTTTTTTACCATCAAAATAAATTTCGCCTTCGTAACCGCCAGTTTCTACTATAACATTCATCCCAAATAAGATATTCATTAGTGTAGATTTTCCTGCACCATTTTCTCCAACAAGACCCAAAATCTGACCTTTTTCTAAAGAAAAGCTAATATCTTTTAATACAATGTTCTCATTGTAACTCTTCCCTACATCTTCTACACGAAGCAATGCATCTGTTGCTGCCATGGATTCACCTCTTAATAAACTTTTTTATGTAATTGTTTAATACATGTGGAACGGTCTTAATAGACCGTTCCACATGTATTTATAATTATTTTATATCCTTATATTTATCTGGTACTACTTCAGTACCATTTCCAATATAACCTTTACCAAATACATATGTGTCTTGGTAAACCATAACATGGTTAGGAATCTCTTCGCCTAGAACTCTATCATAAAGTAATGATCCATTCCAAGCTGCACCTGGTGTATACATTTCAAATGCTGCCAAAACATCTGTTAAATTATCTTTTTCCATAGTTCCTTCTGTAACTTGTTTACCATACTCAACTAATGCTTGAGTTGCTGTATAGCCATATGAATAAGCCCAAGTTCCCATTCTTCCGCCGCCGCCTGCTGCTACAACTGCTTCTTCAACTTTATTAAGAATTGCTGGCCAGTCGCCTGCTTCGTCTTTTAAATCGATGCCAAAAGCACCTGGATAACCCATTATTGGTGAAGGTAGATCTGGTTCAACAAAGATTGCTCCAAGTTCTGCTACTCTTTTTAATAAAGGCTCAGTTTGTGCGTCATTTGTAGCAAAGAAAGCTGTGTCTTTACCATATTTGTCAACCCATGCTGGCATTTGCTCTAGGATAAAGTTTTGTGCTCCCGGTATACCAACATCACTCATTGGGTCTGGAGCTGTTTCAAATGCAAATTTAAGTCCTAAATCTTTTGCTGCTTCTTCCATTATATTTCTTCTAACTGATAATAATTCAATACTCATATGTCTTGGGAAAGAAATATGAACAAATGTATCAGCTCCCATTTTCTTAGCTGCTAATACCATAAGGTATCCACGGTTAATATTATCTGGGTCTATTACTAAGTCTGCTGCTGCTTCAATCATAGCTGTATCTTCTTGTGAAGAGTTAGCAAGTAATATTATGTCCGGTCTTTTTTCACGAATTTCTTTGAAAGCTGCAGAAGTTCCTGGAACTGCTTGGTTTACAACGATAGCTTTCATGTTAGGGTCATCTGATAAACCTATAATTTGAGCAATAGTAGTTTCTTGCTCTTGCATAAAATTGTCAGGATAAGTTACATGCTTTATCATACCACCTGCGTCTGCGTCGCCATATTTTTCAATCATAGCTTCTGCTCCACGAAGTTCATCCTCGCCTTGTGAAACTGTTCCTGTTACAATACCAATATGAATAACATCAGAATCTACTTCCGGTGCTGCAGTACATGCTATTAAACTTAAAAGCATGATAACACTTAATGCAACTAACAATACTCTCTTATACATTTAAAAACCCCCTTTTTATTTTAGTGTAAATCTATCTATTTTTTATAGATTTAAACTCTTGATAAGAACAATTCTAGGGCTTTTTACCCAAAAAAAATGACACCACCTTTTTTGGTATTACTGCCCTTTGACCGAAATAAAATCCAAAAATAAAGTTCTGTCATCGCTAGATGATTATATCATATTTTGTTTTATATAAGCAATTAATAATTTCCATTATCTTCCTATTTTTTTTACTAATATTAAACTATCATTAGCTATTTAATTTTGACTCAATTAATATACCGTTCCGCTTTTCTTTATTTTTATACATCAATGAATCAATATGCTTTTGAAATTCTTCAACTGTCATATTTGATTTATAATCGTAAACTGCATAACCCATACTAAGTCCCAATGTATATGGTTGGTCTTCCATTTGATTATACTTTTTAATATTATTCTTAATTCGATTTACAACATCTAGTAGCCTTCTTTCATCCGAAACCCCTAAAACAACACAGAATTCATCGCCACCAAACCTACCTATAAAATCATTTGACCTAATACTACTTGTCAATAATTTTGCAATGGCTTGAAGTGCTTTATCTCCAATGTCGTGACCAAATCTATCGTTAATGGATTTAAATCCATTTATATCAATCATAATTGCAGAAAACGACCTTCTATCAGTAGCAGTTTGTATTTTTTCTTTTAAATAGTCATCTAACTTTTTACGATTGTTCACACCAGTAAGATAGTCTATAAATACACTTTCATTGTGAATATTAAATTGAACAATTAAAATCGATAAAACCATTCCATTCAAAACTAAAGAAATTCCATAAAATACTATTTGTAATGCTGTCCCTACAAGTGGAGGGATTGAAAAAAACAAAAGCGATAAAAAATACTTTTTTTGTATTTTCTTTCTATTTATAAATATGAAAATAGAAGTATATATTATAAATAAAAATGGAATAGACGAAGCAACCCAATACAAAGATCCTCTATGATATAGGTTAGCTGAATCAATATAATAATACCATCCATAAATTTGACTTAAATTAAGCATAATAAAATTAAATGCATTTATAATTAGTAAAGGATAAAACAACTTTCTTGTTCTAGTTTCATTTTGGTATATTTGATAATCTACGTATCCTAGCCAATATGATGGTATAATCGGTGCTAATAAAAATAACAAGTAATTTCCGCTTTGATTCAAAATTGAGTTGATTGTACCTGGATTTCCATCAAATCTTCCAATTATATCAAAAATCAACATAAAGAATGTAACTCTTATTAGTTTTATAAATAACTTGTTATGTAAATAATCTCTATCAGCATATTTTGAGGATTGTGTATATATGATAATAAGTATAAACATAGAATAAATATTTATAGTAAAATTTGAAATTAAATCCACGAACTCATCCTCCATTACGCTTGACTTGTTAATTATGCTTTAATTTTATCTATTAACCTTAACATACGCCTAATAGTAATAATATACTATCTAGTATGATTTTGCATCATTTTTTCAGAAAAAAGCCAATAGAAATTTATCCTACTGGCTTAAAATAAAAATAATCTACTTTCCTCATTTAAATGATGCCCTACTCTTACATCATGGAACCTAAAATTTGATAAATTCTGCAAACTAATTTATCTAAATATAACTTGCTAAGCATATAATACACATTCTTCAAAGAAACTTTTATAACTATTCAAGTCTTATTAATAATTCTCCTGATTCTATTCTATCTCCTTCTTTAGAAAGGATAGAATCTACTTTACCTTCAATAGAAGAAGTGATTTGTGTCTCCATTTTCATCGCTTCAACTACAGCAACTAACTGGTTTTTTTCAATCTTATCTCCTAATTTAACTAGAATCTTAGCTACTGTTCCAGGTATACTTGAACCTATATCTCTTTTATCTTCTGGATCTGCCATTTTTAATTCTATGCTAGTTTTTACAATATTGCTTGCTTTGTCAAATACTTTCACAGTTCTTCTACTATCATTTACTTCAAAATAAAGAGTTCTAAACCCTTTGTCATCTACCGCTCCTATTTCAACAAGTTTAATTACAAGTATCTTTCCTTCTTCTATTTCTACTTCTCCTGTTTCACCTTCTCTTAATCCATAAAAAAACATATCGCTTTTCATTCTACTTAAATCGCCATTTTCTTCTTTGTATTTTAAATAATCTTCAAATACTTTAGGATAAAGAGCATAAGAAAGAGCATCTTCCATATTTACTTCTATTTTATAGTTTTCTTCTAAATATTTTTTAATCTTAGAAAAATCTTCATCATCTAATAGTTCTCCTGCTCTACCTGTAATTGGTTTTTCTCCTTTTAAGACTAATTTTTGCAGTCTTTCTGGAAATCCCCCCATTGGCTGACCCATCATTCCCTTAAAATATGATACTGAACTATCTGGGAAAGCCATATCTTTTGCTTTTTCATATATATTCTCTGGATCTAAATCATTTTGAACCATAAATATTGCTAAATCTCCTACTGCTTTAGATGTAGGCGTTACCTTTATAATATCTCCAAGCATATCATTTACAGTTTTAAACATCTCTTTTACTTCGCCAAATCTATGCCCTAATCCAAAACTTTCAACCTGTGGTTTGAAATTTGAATACTGTCCTCCAGGGATCTCATATTTATAAATCTCCGCTGTACCAGACTTAAGATCAGATTCAAATTCAGCATATATCGGTCTTACAGCAGCCCAATAATCTGATATAACTTGAAGTGAATCTAAATCAAGTCCTGTAGTTCTATCTGAGTGTTCAAGCGCTGCTACTATAGAGTTTAAAGCTGGCTGACTTGTTATTCCTGACATACTATTAAATGCTGCATCCACAATATCTACCCCTGCATGAGTTGCCATTAAAAGTGTTGCAATTCCATTTCCACTTGTATCATGGGTATGAAGGTGGATTGGGATTTTGATTTCTTTTTTTAGTTCTGTAACTAATTGATAGGCCGCTTCTGGTTTTAAAAGTGAGGACATATCTTTAATTCCAAGTATATGTGTACCTGTAGCTTCTAATTCCTTAGCAGTTTTTATATAATAATCCAGAGTGTATTTCTTTTTATCCTTATTTAAAATATCTCCCGAATAGCATATACAAGCCTCTGCTATTTTCCCAGTTTTTAAAACTTCTTCAGTCGCTACTTTCATACCATCTAGGTAGTTTAAAGAGTCAAATATTCTAAACACATCTATCCCACTCTTAGCTGATTGCTGGACGAACTCTCTGACTACATTGTCTGGATAATTTTTATATCCAACTGCATTTGCACCCCTTATAAGCATTTGAAATAATATATTCGGTACTTTTTTTCGAAGCAACTCTAGCCTTTCCCAAGGGGATTCATTTAAAAATCTATAAGCTACATCAAATGTTGCTCCACCCCACATCTCAAGAGAAAACAAATCATTTCCAAGTACTGAAACAGCTTTGGAAATATCGTACATATCACTCGTTCTCATCCTTGTTGCCATAAGTGATTGATGAGCATCTCTAAGTGTAGTATCTGTGATAAGTAGCCTTTTATTATCCTTTATCCAATTGACTAATCCTTCAGGTCCTTTTTCATCTAAAATTTGTTTTGTACCTCTTTGATTTTCAGGCCTAGTTATTTTAGGAATCCGAGGATAGTCAAACTCAGGTTTATTTCCCTTTGTTTTATTTACTACTTTTTCTCCAATATAATTTAACACCTTAAGTTCAATATCTTTTTTTGCAATGATATCAAATAGCCCCTCATTTAAGTTAATAAATCCCGTATCACATTTTCCACTTATGAATTCTGGATGATTTAATACATTTATCAAAAACGGAATATTAGTTTTAACTCCTCTTATTTTAATCTCTTTAAGAGCTCTGTTAAGCTTCCTAGAGGCATCTTCAAATGTCCTTGACCATGATATTACTTTTACTAAAAGAGAGTCGTAATACGGGCTTATAACTGAACCTGTAAATCCATTTCCTCCATCTAGTCTAATCCCAGCACCCGATCCTGTTCTATATATATCTATAATTCCTGTATCAGGGGCAAAATTGTTTTGTGGATCTTCAGTTGTTACTCTACACTGTATAGAAAAACCATTTACCTTTATATCATCTTGACTCTTGATTCCAATTCTATCCGAATCTAATTTATATCCCTCTGAAACTAAAATTTGAGACTGCACAATATCAATCCCAGTTACCATCTCTGTAACGGTATGCTCTACCTGTATTCTAGGATTTACTTCTATGAAGTAATGCTGCCCATGTTTATCCAACAAAAACTCTACTGTTCCTGCATTCATATAATCTACAGCTTTTGCTATTTTAACAGCATCTGCACATATATTTTCTCTTTGTTCTTGTGTAATAGAAAAAGCTGGAGTGTATTCAATTACCTTTTGATGCCTTCTTTGAATTGAGCAATCTCTTTCAAATAAATGCACTATATTTCCATGCTTATCACCAAGGATTTGAACTTCAATATGCTTTGGCTTCTCTAAATACTTTTCAATAAATATATCATCAATTCCAAATGCTTTTTTAGCTTCATTTTTAGCACTGTAATATTCTCTTAGCAAATCTTCTTCGCGTCTTACTATTCTCATACCGCGACCGCCACCACCAGCCGCTGCTTTCAACATGACTGGATATCCACTAAATTCTGCAAATTCTCTCGCTTCATCTTCACTGGTAACAGCCTTATCAATACCGGGTATTATACTAACCCCCACCCTCTTTGCAACAATTTTAGACTTTATCTTATCTCCAAGTTGCTCCATCATCTCAGGAGTAGGCCCAATTAACTCAATACCAACTTCTCTACATTTTCTTCCAAGTTCAGGATTCTCAGATAAAAATCCATAGCCAGGATGAATAGCATCTACTCCTTTTTTTAACGCAATTTTAATTATTTCATCAATACTCAAATAAGCCTCTAAAGGGCCCTTATTTTTACCTATTAAATATGATTCATCTGCTTTTGTACGAAATAAAGAACTCTTATCTTCTTCTGAATAAATGGCAACTGTTCTTATGCCAAGTTCATTACACGCTCTAAATATTCTAATAGCGATTTCGCCTCTATTTGCAACCATTACTTTTTTAAATTTGGTAACCATACTACACCTCCAAAAATACGTTTATTTTATACAATATCATAGAATGAGAAAATTTCAAATATGCATTTCATACAAAATAAGCTTCTAATATTACAGTTCTTATATTATACTTTACCAATCTAATATATCACATTGTTTAATTTATTAACATCTCCTGCAAATAAATATATCATAATATAAGCACAAATGTTATAATCACATTATTATAAGCTTTTTCAAGCAATCTTATAATTTATATCTATACAAATTGAACTTAATCAATATAAGGGGTGATATACATGAGACTGTTTAGTATTAAAAGAAATAAAACTGGTTTTACTTTAATTGAGCTCATTGTTGTAATAGCAGTATTGGGTATATTAGCTGCTATAGCTATACCTCGTTTTTCCGGTTCAACAAAAAGTGCAAAAATTAAAGTTGATACTGCAAATCTTAGCACGCTAAATAAATCAACTCAATTATATGCCGTTAAAAATAATGCTAGCACTGAAGATATTTTTAAAGGTGTAACTTCTGATACTGATCGAATGGAAGTTCTTATAACAAATGCTCTATTAACAGAAGTAATAATACCACTGCAAGATAAAGTGAAATTCAAATGGAATATAGGTGACCAGATATGGACGCTAGGTCCTGATTCTATTTTATATGGTTCTGCTGGGATAAATATGCAAGAATTGTTAAAAAGTCCTTTGCAAACTCATACTTGGAATAAAAATGGATCTGATGGAATAAAGTCAACTTATGGTACTATCTTTACAAAAAATGAAAATGAAGACTACACAATAACATCTAAAGCTATCCTTGGAACTGGTACAAATGGGGGTTATGGTATTTTTTTTGAAACATCTGTAGACGAAAATACTGAAATTGATACAGGTTATATTCTCCAATTTGACAGAGGACGTGGCAGTATAATAATCAAAGAAAGAGGTTCAGATCCAGTAACTGGAGCCCAAACTGAAAAAAACTCAGCCTACTCGAACGCTGAAACTAAAGTTTTATTAGAAAAAGATGACCCCTGGTGGACATCCACTCATGATATTCAGCTTGATGTCAGTACAGTAAGTGGAAATGATAAAAAATTATCGATTTCTATAGATGGTACAAAGACAGGTGAAGATTTCTTTTTTACTAGTACTACCTCTGCAATGTCTAATTATACTGGATTTAGAGCCTGGGGTAACGAGTCAAATTTTTCAAGTCTAGAAATACAAGAAAATTAACGAAAACATAATCTCAACCCACTAAGATCTAATTTCCTAGTGGGTTTTATACTAATTATTAAAATACTTATACTTTGAATTAAAGACAATTGATTTAAAAAATAGTTTTTTATTATATAGGCTTTTACTACTAGAAACTTATTAATATGCTTTTGTCTTATACACCATCACTAAAATACTGAATCTATAATTCTTACTGTAAATCATTTGATATTCCGCATCAATATACAACAAATATTTATGTTCACTAACCTAAACTCTGGTTAATTGGTCTCTTTCTATCTTTTTTTATTTTTAGATTTTATTAAGTCTCTTGCCTTCTTTAATCCACCATATTCAGAAAACATTTCATTTGTTTTTTTCTGTTCAATTTTCCTAGAATTTAATCCTTCATACTTGGCTTCTTTCTTTAATTTTAAATAACTGAGCAATCGTTCTTCTGAAATTTGGCCTTTAGCGACAGTTTCTAGAACTGCACAATTAGGCTCATTCTTATGCCTCACTTATTAGTCCAAACCTATTTCTTTACCACCTCTTTATTATTTTATAGCTTTAACTTGCTCTTTCAAACTGACTGCTGTAAAGATCTGCATAGAAACCATTTTGTTTAATCAGATCATCATGAGAACCTTGTTCAACTATATTCCCATTGTCCATGACCAGAATCAAATCAGCATTACGGATTGTAGATAGTCGATGAGCTATTATAAAACTTGTTCGATCTTTCATCAGATTATCCATAGCCTTTTGTATCAACACTTCTGTACGAGTATCCACACTACTTGTTGCCTCATCTAATATCAATATTTTAGGATCTGATAAAATAGCTCTTGCGATGGTCAATAATTGTTTCTGACCCTGAGATATATTATCTGCTTCCTCATTTAACACCATATTATATCCATCAGGTAATCTTCTAACAAAATGATCAACCTGAGCAGCTACACCTGCTTCAATCACTTCATTATCTGATGCATCTAGCTTGCCATAACGAATATTATCTGCAATAGTTCCATTAAACAGCCAAGTATCCTGTAGCACCATACCAAAAATTGATCGAAGTTCACTTCTTTTAAATGTTTTTATATCATGGCCATCTATTAGAATAGTTCCTTTATTTACATCGTAAAATCGCATAAGGAGTTTTATGATTGTAGTCTTACCAGCACCTGTTGGTCCAACAATGGCTACCTTTTGCCCTGGCTTTATTTTTACGCTAAAGTTACTAATAACCATATTGTTTGGTTCATAACCAAAGCTTATATCTTCAAAACATACATTACCATCAATATGCACCATATTATTTGCAGCATCAGAATCACCTAGTGTTACAGACAGTGCATCTGAATTCTCCGATATTTCTTCTTCCACTTCTAAAAATTCAAATACACGCTCCGCAGCCGCAGCAGTTTGCTGAAGAACATTAGAGATATTTGCAATCTGAGAAATTGGCTGGTTAAACTGTCTTGCATACTGTATAAATGCTTGTATCCCCCCAATAGTCATTGTACCATTAACTGTAAAAAACCCACCTAGAACACATATTGCCACATAACCTAAATTACCAATGAAATTCATAATTGGCATCATCAAGCCAGATAAAAAGTTGGCTTTCCACGCTGCATTGTAAAGTGAATCATTATATTCTGCAAACTTAGCTGATGAATCTTCTTCGCCATTAAATGCTTTTACTACTATATGACTACCAAGCATTTCTTCAACATGACCGTTTACACTGCCTAAAAACTTCTGTTGATCTTTAAAGTGTCTTTGTGATTTCTTAACTACTTTCAATGTCACAACCATTGATAATGGTAATATGCACAAAGATACCAAGGTCATCTGCCAACTTATAGAAAGCATCATAATAATAATTCCTATAAGTGATGTTATTGATGTTATAATTTGAGTCATACTTTGATTGAGTGAATTACTTATGGTATCAACATCATTGGTGATACGAGAAAGAACATCGCCATGAGTTGTTTTATCATAATATCCTAAAGGTAACTTATTAACTTTCTCATTAATATCATTTCTCATCTTAAATGTAACTTTTGCGGTTACACCAGACATAACATAACCTTGAAGATAGGAAAATATTGCACTTATAATATATAATCCTACAAGCCAAAGGATAATGCTACCAATTTTCCCAAAGTCAATACTGCCCGTTCCAGCAATAGTACTTAAATATCCAGTTATAAGCTCATCTGTTGCTCCTGCCAATATCTTCGGCCCTAAAATAGTAAAGACAGTAGCTACAACTGCTAACATCCATACGAAAAGAATCGTTACCTTATGGGTGCCAAGATAACCTATTAGCTTAGACATGGTACCTTTAAAATCTTTAGCTTTCGGCGCAGACATTCCTATTCCACGCATTGGCCCACCACCACCCATGGGTCCACGGCCTCCCATTGGACCTTTTGGTTGGTCTTCATCTTTTTTTACTCTATTTTCATTCACGCTAATTCCTCCTTCGAAAGCTGAGATGAAGCAATTTCATAATACGCTGTACAGTTTCGTAGAAGTTCATCATGGGTTCCACGACCAACCATTTTCCCATTATCTAAAACAATAATTTGCTCTGCATTCATAATGGAACTCACTCTCTGTGCTACTAAAATAACTGTGGTATCTTTAGAATTTTCTTTTAAGGATTTTCTAAGAGCTGCTTCTGTCTTAAAGTCTAAAGCAGAAAAGCTATCATCGAAAATTAAAATATCTGGATCTTTAGCTAATGCCCTAGCAATAGATAATCTTTGTTTTTGACCTCCAGAAATATTTGTCGCACCCTGTGAGATTAGAGACTCTAAGCCTTCTGATCTGTCTTCTATAAATTCTGACACTTGTGCTATATTAGCTGCCATCTCGACATCTTGATTTGAAGCATCTTTTTTACCATATTTTAAGTTAAAATCAATTGTTCCTGATAACAAAACTGATTTTTGTGGCACATATCCGATTTTAAAGCGCAGGTTCTTTTGAAAAACTTCTCTCACATCAACGCCATCAACCATAACCATTCCTTTGCTTACATCATAAAAACGCAATATTAAATTTGCAATTGTCGACTTTCCAGAACCAGTTGAACCGATAATAGCAGTTGTTTGGCCAGGATTTGCTGTAAAAGAAATATTGCTAAGAGAATCTTTTTCAGCATTATTATATCTAAAACTAACACTTTTAAACTCTACAACACCTGTTTCGTTTTGTATGAAATCTTTAGGGTTTTCTGGATCTACAATACTAAGTTGTGTTTCTAATACTTCAGAAATACGAACTGCAGATACTGCAGCACGAGGAAACCTTATAAACATCATCGAAATCATCATAAAAGACATCAGAACTAACATTGCATATTGCATAAATGCCATAATATCTCCAACTTGCATTGTTGATTTTGCCACTTGATGCGCTCCCACCCAAATAATAATCAAAGTGAGTCCATTCATGATAATATTCATCATAGGCATCAAGAAAACCATAATACGGTTTACAAATAAAGTTGTCTTTGTCAATTCATCATTAGCGCTTATAAATCTTTCTTTTTCATACTTTTCTGTACCAAAAGCCCGGATAACCATAAGTCCACTTAAGTTCTCTCTTGAAACCAGATTAAGTTTATCAATCAACTTTTGAATTGCCTTAAACTTAGGCATGGCAATTGACATGATTATCATAAGTAGTCCAACAGTAACTATTACAGCAATTGCAAGAATCCAACTCATAGAAACCGATTTGTTTACTGCCATAAGCACGCCACCAATACCCATAATTGGAGCATAAAAGATCATTCTTATGCCCATGGTAAGTACCTGTTGTATTTGAGTTACATCGTTTGTACATCTAGTTATAAGTGAAGCAGTTGAAAATTTGTCAAATTCATTGTTTGAAAAACTTTCAATTTTATTAAATACATCCTTACGCAAGTTTCTTGCTACACCAGTAGAAATCCTTGATGCTAATAAACCTACTAATATAGAAGCAATTCCCCCAAAAAAAGCGATTAAAATCATTATTAATCCAATTTGTACTATATAAGCTGTTTGCATACTACTTATGTCCCTTCCTAATTCAACATAAAAAGCTTTTGCAAACATAATTCCACTCTGTTTTAACATAGATGTATTATTAGTTAGCGCATTGTCATGTGCTTCAGTTATTGTAGCTTCAGGCAATCCATCATACAAAGATTGCATTTTATAAATCTGGTTTAAGTCTATACTTTTTACATTTTCTTTGTTTAGATTTGAATTCGACTCGCTAGATTGCGGTGAGATATCTTTCATCACCTCTATAAATGTCCATGCAGCGGTACCAAATGCATTATCAAGTTTAGTGCCTATTACCTCATCCACATCTTTTTTTACATTGATTTGTGATCCTGAATTAGGATAAATACTTTTATAGGTCTCCCCACTAGAGTTTTTTTCTGTTGAAGATATTAGGGTATAATTATCTTCAACAAAATCTTTTTCACTATCATCCATAAATACAGTAATCATTTTCATGCCCTCTATGCTAATCGCATCTGGAGCAGCATGCTCGATTCCATTTTGTTGAATACCAACATTTACAATTTCAGACATATAATTAGGTAAAAATAAATCTCCCATAGCTTGTCCAAAAAGTAATATAACTGCTAAAACCAAACCAAATATAAACGGCTTTAAATATTTTGAAAGCTTGATCAAATCGAATCCCTCATTT
Source organism: Gudongella sp. (assembly GCA_034006985.1). Classification (GTDB taxonomy): domain Bacteria; phylum Bacillota; class Clostridia; order Tissierellales; family Tissierellaceae; genus Gudongella. The sequence goes on along the minus strand of JAVERT010000006.1, from coordinate 64,728 downwards.
CTATAGCGTTACACTGCTATTTCTATTTATGCAAATTAATTATTATCATCTTTAAATATTTCGTTTTTTAAATCCTCTGTTATATCAGATACTTTATCTAAAAGTTCAATAAGCTGTTTTGTGTTTTCATCTCCTAAACGCGAAATAATTTCTTCGAAAATTTGATTCGAAGACTCTCTTGCTTCTTTCAGAACATCTAATCCAGTTCTTGTAAGAGTAACTATTACTTTGCGACGATCCGTTTTATCTATTTCGCGTTCAATATACCCCTTCTTTTCTAGTGAATTCATCATCTGTGAAATTGCTGATTTTGTAATATGAAGTTTGTTGTGAATTTCAGATAAATTCATATTATCTCCAGAAAATAAAGAGTTCTTTGCTACACCCTTCATTAGCATAAGTTCGGTCATATTTAAATCAGATCTCTGTGCTAAAATCATGCCAGCCTTTTTGAAACGAAACATCGCATTCATATATTGATCTTTTAAAGCTTTGTCCATTTGATTTTCTCCCTTTTCTTATAAATTAGTTGTTAACCACTTACTTGTTAAGCTATTAATAGTTTAGTCCTTAACTATGTGATTGTCAACAAATTTTTCCATGCAAATGGACGAGATATATTTCTCTCTCGTCCATAATATCGCCTTACTTTAGAATTCATTGTATTAATCATTTACAATGGGCAACTCAATATTAAAAGTTGTTCCATGATCAATTTTGCTCTCTACATAAATAATTCCTCCACATATATCTATAATTCTCTTAGCAATAGATAAACCTAAACCATTTCCCCCTAAAGAATGAGCTTTATCTCCTTGGTAAAACTTTTCAAAAATTCTTTGCTGTATTTCTTCACTCATACCAATACCAGTATCACTAATTTTTATTTTTACAATAGGCCCCATTTGATAAAGCTTTACAGTAATAATACTCTCTTCATCTGAAAATTTAATAGCATTACTTAAAATATTAATCCAAACTTGCTGTAGTAATTCTTCATCCCCTTGATATTTAATATTCTCAAGGTCAATATCAAATTCAATATTCTTTTTACTCCATTCATATTCAAGCAATAAAATTGTTCTTCTAATCTGTTCATCCAATGAAAAATCAATCTTCTTTCCCATTATTTCTTGATTTTCAAGTTTTGAAAGATTTAAAATATTTGAAGAAAGTTTAGTTAATCTAGATGTTTCTTCAATAATAATTTGTGTATACTCATGCCTTTCATTTTCTGGTAAATTATCATTTTGTAATAGCTTTGCAAACCCTTGAATAGAAGCAATAGGTGTTTTAAATTCATGAGACACACTATTAATAAAATCTTTGCGCAGATATTCTATGCTTTTTAATTCTTTTGTCATTTTGTTAAAGTTCTGGATCATCTGTGCGATTTCATCATTGCCTTTACTAGCAATCTCTACATCAAAATTACCCTTTGCAACTTCTTGTGTAGCTGCTGTAAGTTTTAGTATTGGTTTAACTACGCTTTTAGCCAATAATATAACCAGGAAAGAACCTATCACAATATATGATATAAGCGAAATCCTTACACGAGAAGCGATAATTCTAAAAATATTATTATCTGGATGTGGACTAATCTCTATATAAGTGTCATCTATCATTAACACTGAAGTTATCTGATTCCTTCTCTGATCAGAAATTATAACCGTCTCTTGATTTTTCAATCGATTCATTTCATCGTTTGTCATCTGTAATGAATCAATACTGTCAATTATACTAACATCATACATAAAATTCGACGCCATATCCGTAATTTCTTCTATATTCAAGTTAGTTTTTTGTTCTAGTTCCAGTATTGAAATTACTATTTCTTGCTGATTTTGTCTCAATTCTTGTCCTAAACTATCATCAGGTAAAAAAGCAAAAATAACAAAAGACAAAACAGAAGAAATAAACATGAGTGATACAAAAAACAAGATTAGCTTCATTCTCAGTTTTATCATATTGTTTTCTCCGCTTTATACCCAAGCCCTCGAATAGTAACTATTTTAAATTCAATAAAAGTTGCAAACTTATCTCTCAATCTATTTATATGAACATCTACTGTTCGCTCATCAGTTTCTGCATCCATACCCCAAATCTCATCCATTAGTTGTTGCCTTGTAAATATTTGTTTTGGATAACTGAGTAATTTAAATAAGAGATAAAACTCCTTCTTAGGAAGAAGTATTGAATCTCCATCTCTACTAACAGTCAATGTATTATAATCAAGCTCTACACCGCCAATGTTTAACCGATTCTCATTCATTACATGAGAGCGTCGTAAAAGTGCATCCACTCTCAAAATCATTTCATCCATGTCTATAGGCTTTACCATATAATCATCGGTCCCCACAAGAAATCCCTTCTTTTTATCTTCGAAGGTCTCTTTTGCTGTCACCATCATAATAGGCAGATTATAATTTGCCCGCCTTAGTTCATTTGTTAACTCATATCCATCCATGTTTGGCATCATAATATCACTGATAATCAAATCCACATGGGTTGACTCCATTATACTTAGAGCTTTTTCGCCATCTTCTGCACTAAAAGCATTATAACCATTATTTATTAAAATTGTACTCATTAACTTTCTAAGGTTCTTATCATCTTCAACAACTAAAATATTTAGCATATCATACACCTCTAATTGTTATTATACCATTTATACACTTCGTAGTGCATCAATTGGATTTAGTGCGCTTGCTTTTCTTGCAGGTGCCCATCCAAATACAATTCCCACAGTTGCTGAAAAACCAACACCCAATACTACTGCCCAAGTCGATATACTATATGGAATTTCCATCGCTGTATTAGCTATCCATGAAATACCTAATCCTAAAAATAGTCCAATTAATCCTCCTATCAGAGAAAGGAAAATTGATTCAATCAGGAATTGTAGTTGTATGCTCTTAGGTTCTGCTCCAAGTGCCTTTCTAAGTCCAATCTCAGTAGTACGCTCAGTTACAGATACCAACATCATGTTCATTATTCCAATTCCTCCAACTAATAAAGAAATTGATGCAATCCCTGCTAGCATGATAGTCAGCAAATTAGTCATGGTATTCATTGCCTCTAGCAAACTGTCCATATTAATAATGCTATAACTATTGTCTTTGTAATTAAAGGCTCGATTTAACACAAGCTCTGTTTCAGTAATAACTTCATCCGTCATGTCTGTATCTCCAATAAGCACTTCGATAGAGCTAATGTTGCTTATCCCTGCCATACTCATGGCAGTTTTATAAGGGATAATTGCCTTGCCCTCAGAACTTTCTCCCTCCACATTTGACCTAGAAGATATTAAATCTGTTTCAGTATTCTCATCAAATATGCCTACAACAGTATAAGATATGCCGTTAATTTGCATGGTTTCTCCTATAGAATCTTCTCCAAAAAACAATATTTCCTCAAGAGATTGATTTATAATTGCCACCTTATTCTTACTTTCTATATCCAAAGTATTCAGTGGTCTTCCTCGTAGCATTAAATCAGGATTATGCTGAAAATAGACTTCATTCTTCCCATCAATGGCTACATTTTCTTCTAAGTTTAAATTCCTAACTACTGAAGCATTTAGAGATAATGTGGGTGATACTCCTGTCACATTATCAATTTGAAGTAACTCATTTAAATCATTATCACTAAGTCCTCGCTTCAAAGGTGTTCCATTTGCTTGCACTGTTATTTTACCTGCACCCAAGCTTGAAAACTGGTCAGTCATTTCATCAGTCACGCCTTCTACAATTGTAATCAAAGCAATTATTGAAGTTACACCAATGACTATTCCAAGAACCGTTAAAAAAGAACGCATTTTATTGTGGATGATGTTCTTCCATGACATTTTAATACTTTCTATAATCATTTCTACACCACACCCCCTGTTAAAATCCCATCAACTATCTCTACAGTCCTAGTTGCATTTTTAGCTATATTAGGATCATGGGTTATCATAATTATAGTTCGCCCTTCATCATTTAGCTCACGAAAAAGTTCCATTATTTGTTGGCCTGTTTTTTGATCAAGTGCCCCTGTTGGTTCATCTGCAAGAAGAATAGTTGGATTAGTAGACAGAGCTCTTGCAATTGCCACTCTTTGTTGTTGTCCCCCAGATAATTGATTAGGATAATGATACAATCTATCTTCCAGGCCCACCCTTACAAGCATTTCTTCAGCTCTTTTTTTACGTAATTCCTGTGGCATTCTAGAATATATCAATGGTAATTCTACATTTTCCAAAGCATTAAGTCTAGGTAATAACTGAAATGATTGGAAAATGAATCCAATCTCCTTGCTACGAATTTGAGCAAGCTCTTTTTCATCCAATTCAGCAATTTCACGACCATCCAGAAAAAACTCTCCACTAGTTGGTGTGTCTAGACAGCCAATAATATTCATCATAGTTGTTTTACCTGAGCCTGAGGGTCCTAAAATAGAAAGGAATTCGCCATCATAAACTTTTAAATTTACTTCTTTTAATACTCTCTGCTCTACATCTCCTAATTGATAGGATTTTACAATATCTTTCATAGAAATAATTTCTCTACTCATCCGGATTCCCTCCTAGTTGTTTCTTAACCCACTGCCAAAAGCAGGCCCCGTTACATCACTTTTCTCGGGAAGTAAAATAATTTCACCCGATTTAACTCCTTCTATAATTTGAACAGTATTACCATCGTTAATACCTGTGATTACTGGTTTAGTAATTACTTTGTTATTTGCATCCCTATAGTAAACAAATGGTTGGTTTTCATTATCAAATTGTAATGCTTTCATTGAAATCGTGGTTGCATTGGTCTCATTTTTGTTTATTGCTTCGATTTCAGCGGATAAACCAACGCGTAGTTCTTTATCATTTTCTAAACTTATATTAGCAGTAAAAAAAGATACTCCATTTACAGTTTGTGCTTGATTTGATATTTTCGAAACCACTCCCACTACTTCTTTTTCTAAAGTGTTAATCATAACACTAACTTCTTTTCCAACTGTAATCGCTCCAATATCAAATTCATCTACCTTGACTAAGATTTCCAAATTATCGTAGTCTACAATATCCATAATTCTTATGCCTGTTACTAAGGATTCATTTTCCTTTACATATATTTCTGAAACTATACCATCTATTTCAGAAGTAACAGTTAAATCTTCAACTTGATTCTTAGTAGATTCATAATTTGCTTCTGCTTGATTCACTTGTTCTTTAGCCGAACGTATATTTTGATCACTAGCTCGATCTGTTACATCGTAGTTTTCTTGCGCAGAATCTAATTGTAATTTTGCAGAATCATATCCACTTTGAGCCTGTTCCAAAGCTTGTTTTGAAACACCCTCACCTGCGTATAATTCAGTTGTTCTTTCAAGATTTAATTTTGCATTTTCAAAATTAAGCTTTGCAGTGGATAGCGAACTTGATACTTGTGCCATTTGTTGTTGTTTTGTTGTGCTTGCCATTTTCTCATAGTTAATCTTAGAAATTTCAAGACTTGCAGCGGACTGTTCAACATTAGAAGATATGCTACTGTCATCAAGTGTAAACAGTATATCTCCAACTTTGACCACATCACCCTCGTTAACAAAAAGTTCCTTTATTGGTAAAATCTTCTTAGAAACTACTATTTGACTATCTTTAGATTCAATATTCCCACTAAAACTATAGTACGTAGTAACATCTTGAGTCTTTGCAGTTTCTTCACTATAGTTTTCTACCTGTGGACGTAATGCAAACCTAAAAACTAAAACTGCCACGAGTGCAAGTATAACTACTCCAATAATAATTTTCTTTTTATTTGATTTTTTTGACTTCATTTAGAATCCCCCTTAAACTTATTATATTTTTATAATATACTTCTAATATGAATTCAATATAAACTAAAAAAATTAAAACCCCTTTAACCTAATAAGGTTAAAGAGGTTGCCTATTCTGCTTTTATTTAATTCACATCTGCTATTTACAAATTGTTTTGTAATTCTTGAATTTAGCATAAGTCAGATTACTACAAATTGCTCTATCTCACTTTTAGAAATATATCCTAATTCAACAACTCGTTTTATTCGCTCGAAATTTTATTGAAATTAAATCTTTAAACTAAACCAAAACACACTTCCTTTTCCATATTCAGAATCAACCCCATATTCACCATCGTGCATTTCAATGACTTTTTTTACAATAGAAAGACCTAAACCAGTACCTACTATAGATCTATTGTGATTTTTATCAACTGAATAATACCTCTCCCAAATATAAGGTAAGTCACTTTGTTTGATTCCATCTCCATAATCAATTACCTCTATTTTTACAATATCTTCTCTTATTATTTGTTTCACTGTTACTTTCTTTACATCCCCACAGTGAGCTATTGCATTAAGCAAGAGATTATAAAATGCTTGGTTAAGTTTCACCTTATCAGCAAATAAATATACATCCCCATCATTCTCAAATTCTAGCTGATAATTTCCATCCTTAACAAGCTCTCTCATACGATTTATACTTTCCTCTAAATTTTCAGTGAAATTAAATCTCACTCTGTTGAGTTTAGAAACACCTCTTTCAATACTTGAAATGTCTAAAACATCATTTACAAGTAAAGTTAAACGTTTTGTTTCATCCATAATGATTTGGGTCTGTTCAGAAGTAATTTCACTGGGAAAATCATGCATCATTTCACTATAACTGTAAATAAGCGCAAGCGGAGTTCTCAAATCATGGGATATATTTGCCATTAGCTCCCGTCTTAATCTCTCCACCTTTGAAAGCTCTCTAGTTGCAATATTTAAAGTATCAGATAACTCTTTGATTTCTAGATAGCCTTCACCTTTAAAATCTATTTCATAATTACCAGTAGTCAACATCTTTGCACTTTGATTAATCTGCTCAATAGGCTTTGATATAATCTTTGATATAATGATTGCAAGCAATATTGCAAGAAACATCATAATTCCAGTAATAATAATAAGTTGCAATTTCAAAGTAGATACAGTCGCCTCAACTGGGGTTACAAATGCATAAAATGTAAGTGAAATCTCATTCCCATCATCTAAAACAAATTTCTTAACTTTAGTGATAGCTTCTGATTTTTTACGATTATGTATATTGGGATCTGGTCGAATAGGTGGAATGAAATCTTGTGTTCGTCTAATGGTTATCTCATTAGTTAATTCTATATTATATAAAATATCTTCAAACGATGGATTATCAATATTTTTTTCCACTAACATAATAGCTCTGTCTATCTCAACTTTACGAATAATCTTGTACATATCTCTTAAAAACACTGTCTGAAATATCCATAAAATCACAAGTAACAAAGCGCAAAACCCTAAAAGAAATCCAAATATTTTCCATTGCAATTTAAGTTTATTCATCAAATCGATACCCCAATCCACGAATGGTTTTAATTATAGTACCATATGGTTCTATAGATTTTCTAAGCAGTTTCATATGGGTATCCAATGTACGATCGTCCCCCATATAATCATATCCCCATACCTCTGATAAAATTCTTTCTCTCGGCACTGCGATATTTTTATTGCGAATTAGAAAAAACAAAAGATCATATTCTTTAGGTGCCAAATCTACTTGCACTCTATCAATAAATACTTTATATGCTGTCATATCTACCTTGAACCCATCTTTTTCAAATATAATATGACCATCTTCTTTTTGTTCTACGAATTTATTTTTCTCTGTCCTTCTCAAAATAGCACTTATTCTAAGCATAATTTCCTTTGAAGAAAATGGTTTAACGACATAGTCATCTATTCCAAGCTCAAACCCTAATACTTTATCATACTCTTCACCTCTAGCAGATAGCATAATTACCGGTACTTCAGAAGTTTTTCGAATTTCCTTTACGGCAGAAAACCCGTCGAGCTTAGGCATCATAATATCCATAATAATTAAGTCAAAAGAATTCTCCTGGCAAAGCTCCACAGCCTCCATGCCATCCCCTGCCTCTGTTACTTGATGACCTTCAAATATAGCATATCGCTTTAGTACTGTACGAAGACCCGCTTCATCGTCACATATTAAAATCTTAGCCATTTTATAACCATTCCTTTCCTAACTTTGATCCTATTAATTGATAATAATTATATCATAGTACAAGTAAAGAATATTATATGAATATCCCAACAATATAGTAATATCCTGTAATCCTTAATATATGCTTTTGGACCTTCTGCTTTATCTTTTTCAAGATTAAGTACTATTATATAAGGTGTATCGTTGCTTTTTCTATTAGCAAATATAAGAAGAACAAGTCCTCCTGAAATAGCCCAGAATAAGAATGCTATGTCTAAGGGTTATTAACATTGGTTTGCTCATCTTTTTACTCCTTCTTCTCAATATATATTAATTATAAAACATGAAACTGAAGTATAATTGTTATCTATCTGAACTTTAGCTGAATTTTTTTTATAATGAATAGAGTGATGCTTCTATATCTTTATTGCTAATCTTTTCCTTATAGATAAAAACACCTTTTGTGAGATATGTTATTTTCACAAAAAGTGTTTCTATTAATTTATATCATTTAAAATAACTATTTTCATATAAATTTTACAAAACCATATTAATATTATGACCTAGAAAAAAATCCTTGTAAGATCTTTGCTGCATCTTTGCATTTCTCTATGGATTGTGGTTGTTCTTCAAGTTTAGGTGGCATCATAGAAAGAGTAATTTCATCTACAAATCCATTATCCCTATACACATTTCCATCTGTACAAGTTAACCCGTAGTCACAAGTGTAGCATTGTGAAAATGCTCCCACTAAAAATTTGGATACTATGTTCATTTTATTACTAACAAGAAAGTTCTCTACAATCTTTAACACTTGACTATTTTCTTCATCTGCTGAATAACCAGTAGAAACTATAACACCAGGTTTATCTTTTAACAGAAATGACCCTTGATGGCGAAAACAAAAACATCTCTCTAGTAAACAGTGAGACAAACCATTTGGAACATTATAATAATTTGGGACCCCAAAAACAATTGCATCTGCGCGAACCATAGCTTCTGCTATTTCTGGGAAATCATCCTTGATCACACATTTGTTGTCTTTTGTACATCCTAAACAACTTATACAACCATTTATCTTTTTACCAGCAAGAGAAATATATTCTGTTTCTTCTCCACTCTCAGCTAATATCTTTTTCACTGCAGATGCAGTTATGCCATTTGGCCTTGGACTTCCTGAAATTCCTAATATCATAACTATGCCTCCCCTTTATTTCTAAATCTCATAATATTATATGAGTATATATTCACCTGTTTTTTTAAAATTTCTTCTTAAAAACAAGAAAACTTCTCTGAAGGAATATACTCTCTTCTAAATTCGATCCTTATAGTGCACCTTGCCAACTATATCAAAAGATATTATACCAAACTATTATTTAAAAAGAAAATGAGAGCATACGCTCTCATTTTTTAGAACATTTTCTTTATATTATTAAATGCATCTCCTGCTTTATCCATTCCAATCTTGCTCATAACACCATCCGCTATAGCTTTTATTTGGTCATTAGGCAAGTCATCGCCTATCAATGATTTAACTGTTTTTACTGGATCATCTAAAAATTTGCTTTTTAAATCATCATCTTTCATAACTTTATTTAATAAATCTTGAATAGTGCTTTTAATATCCATAATTATTCCTCCTCAATAGTTGCTTCAAATGCATTTTTTCGTATGCTTTCGATCTCTTTTAAATAGTTACCTTTAAAAGAATATCCTTCAGACGCCAAAATGCTTTTCCCGTTCCTTGCGTTTAATCTAAATCTAAATTCACCTGCTTTGTCCTGATACATTTCAAACTTAGTGGCTTCTTCTATTGAGTAGGATACCCGCAAATATATTTTTTATTCATTTTTCCAGCCGCAATAACAAATAAAATCTAAATTATTTCCTGTATAAGTTTAATAAATAGTTCGGCAAGCTGAGGATCAAACTGTGTGCCTAAATTATTTTTAATTTCAGCAAGTGCCTCTTCACTTGTCATTGCTTTTCTATAAACCCGATTTTCTGTCATAGCATCATAAGCATCGGCAATGGCAAGAATTCTAGAAAGAAGAGGTATATCCTCACCAGAAAGTCCTTGTGGGTACCCTTTCCCATCCCATCTTTCATGATGGGTAAGTATTAATTCAGCACTTGTTGTTAACTCACTAGTAGACATAGCAATTCGATAACCTATCTCCGCATGTTTTTTCATTTCTATCCATTCTTCATTGTTCAATTTGCCAGGTTTGTTTAATATTCTGTCATCAATTCCAATTTTCCCAATGTCATGCAACATTGATAATAGATGCAATTGATCCATGCTATTTGGAGGTAAACCTATTTTTTCTCCAATCATTTTACTATACAATGCAATCCTATCACCATGCTCCTTTGTCTCCTGACTTCTCTCAATCATGGTCGCCATAATTGTTGCGATAATTGAGCTTTGATGACTTTTAGCTTCAAGCATTTTATTTTTTTGTAAACTATCCACTGCCTCTTTTTGCGCTTTATTAACTGATTTATTCTCGCTTGTTAAACTATACCCAGTGGATAAGCTTATACTGAGCTCACTATTTTTTAGTGCTTTATTATATTCATAGCATTTATCCATTATTCGCTGAATAAGATCTTTAGCCTCATTTTCTCCTGCTTGCATTAATATGCCGAAATCATCTCCCCCAATTCGGGCTACAATTTCATTGTTAAAGCAGCAGCTCTGAATAATTTTTGCAGTTTTAAGAATCAAATAGTCACCTTCATCGTAACCGAAAGCATCATTAGTCAATTGTAAGCCATTGATATCAATTAGAATTATTGCATAAGTTGAATTTCTATCTTTATCAATTTTAGTTTTTTCTCCTTCAAAATACACGCGATTATATAGGTCTGTAAAATCATCATGAATACTTGAGTAAATTAGTCTTTCTTCTACTTGTTTTCTATCATCGATATCAACCGAAACAACCTGCACACCTTTGGCATCACCTTTCGAATCAATAATTCTATTGATTGTGGTGAAAAGCCATTTTTCTCCAGTTATAAAGGGCACAAGACTTTCATACTCCATAGGAGTATCACTTGATAAGGCCTTATTAATACGTTCTAATAATTTATCAGCATACGACTTTGGGAAAAGATCATATACTAATTTTCCTGAAAAATCTTCGGGAATTCCGCCCATGTATTCTGCTGCTCTTTTATTATAAGATATTAGAACCCCATTGGGTGAATAGTAGCCTATCAAAACACCTGATAACTCAAACAATAGTCTATATTTTTGTTCACTTTCTAAAATTGTTTTTGTCCTATTCTCAATCTCTTCTATTTGATTTTCAATATTACTAAAAAGATTATTAATAATGAACACAAATAATATACCCATTAATTGTGCTGAAATAGCAACTATATACCATGATTCTTTATATTGATATATCCCCAAATTATTCAAAAGTCTAAAATAAAAGAATACTGAAATACCTATAAATACTAGTAAACTAATAAAAATAAAATATATGTTTTGTCTTTTGTTTAGTAAAAAAGCAGCTAATCCAAAGGTTGTAACTATTACAACTAGGCCCGCACCCATTGGCCCCTTGATAAACAGTAGCATTAAACCCAGTAAGTAAATACATAAAACAAAAATATATCTCTTTTTGCTTATACTAATTTGACTGCTCGATATAACTACTAAAATAACAAAATATATTAGTAATTCTAAAACCCCAGCCATTATATTATTCTCCTTAAAAAACATGTATGCACCATAGACTATCGGTAATAATCCAAGAACAATAAAAAGTACTGCAAGTTTATAAAATTCTTCACTCTTGTAGTATTCCAAGTCTTTTTTACCATCTTGATTAGTTTTATATCGAAATATCCTCAGAAGGAAGTTAGACAAACTTTCATTAAACTTTGAAAATTTCTCGTAAATAATATAGTTGAATTTTCTTTTCATTGCCACCACTCCTTTGTCTGAGTTTTATTGATTACATTGTACTCTAGTACAATAAAAAACACAAATATACCATTTAGATAGTTTGCGATAAAAATACTTATTACATCATCATAACTTTCATTTAAATACTTAGATGGCTATAATATAAAAGGCACTGGCGTTTTTATCCAGTGCTTTTACAATGTCATAAATGGTCCGTATTTTTTCAAATACTCTTCTCTTTTCTTATAATCTGGCAATATACTACCTATTTTTCTCCAAAATGATCTATCGTGGTTCATATGCAGAAGATGGCAAAGCTCATGAACCACCACATAGTCGATGGATTCAATTGGAGCCATCGCTAATCTATAATTGAAGGTAATCTTCTTACTTGATGTACAAGCTCCCCATTTGGTATTAGATTCATCCACTTCGATGCTCTTTGGTTTTACTCTAAGCTGCTCTTGATATACTTTTATTCTCTGATTTACAATCTTCTTGCAGCTTAATATATAGAACTTTTTAAGATTTATTCTCAATTCATCTTCAGATAATTCCTTAGTATCAATCAATTCATCAAGAAAGAACTCTTTGCCTAAATGTAGGAATTTTCCTTCCCCACCATATGACTTTTCTCTAAATCTATCCTTTGATTTAGATATATTTTCCTGTCTTTGCTTAATCACCTTTGCATGCTGTTTTATAACATCCACTATTGTTATTTCACTAGTGTTATTTGGCGCCTTAACAGAAACAAAACCTATCGAATCCATACTAAGTACTATTTTTTTGCCTTTCCCATATTGAACATCGTATTCCACTACAAGATCTTCAAATTCAACTCTCATAATACCATCCTAACTTAAGGTTTTAATATTTCAATCCACTCTTGAATCATTTCATGTTTTCCATCGATATTAATTATCTCAAGGTCTGTAAATTTTTTCAAATCTTTTCTAGTCTCTTTAGCTCTTTCCAATATTTCTACTTTTTTAGTTCCAGATGTACCATTTATAGTCTCAAATAAAGCTCCATCATTGATATAAATAACGATCTTCCTATCTGCATATCTTTCTAGTTCCTTTAAAAGTTTTCGCATTGCAATATGACCTACAAATGCAGGTTTTTTATATCCAAGCATTAGGTTTTTTTTAATAATTAACTCCTCACCATCAAAAACTCGATACCTAACCTCTATACTTTCTCCCTCATATAAAGTTGAAATTCCTAACAAATATGCCTTAATCATCAAACTACCCCTCTCTACTATATTGAATTGTAAATAAACTAAAACAACATCTCCCCATCAAAAATCTTAATAGAAAGGTTGATCATTGATAATACTATATCAATTGTATCATATTTAGTTTTATATAATCAATTTTACTTTAGATTCACCAAGTTTAACTACCTTTTTTAACAAAAATAATGAAATCTCTACCAAACCACATGCCACTCTTACAATAAAAAGCCATTCAAACATAATCTGAATGGCTTTTTATTAATAATTTCTATTTGTTTAGTGATCCAGCTCTTTTATTGCTTTTAAAACCCTTGGTAGGGCCTGAATTTACTTTGTTTGTTATACTACCAACTGCGTCTTTTTGTAATCCTTTTTTCTTTTTGTTTTCTATTATCTTTTTCATTTGCTCAATACTTGTATCAGACATTTATAATCTCTCCTTTTTTGCTATATTTATTATATCAGATTTCTAATAATTATTTATAAATTATTCTATTTATATACAATAAAAACAATATTAATTTCTTTTAAAAGCATATTCATTTATCTCAACGCCTAATACCTTTGCAATTCTATTACATTTAGCCTTAAGCAAAAAATATATACTCCTTTTTGTATCTGATAAAGCCTCAAAATTTCCCTGGCCTTTGCTAATAATAATATCTGCACTATTAAATATTTCTTGAAATTCTATACTACATGATTCAATAACTGCACCGGGCATTCCACATCCAGTTGAAATTATCTCTGAATAATCTACTATACCAGTTTTAAGTGCATCTTCAATTGTAGCATCATTAATAATAGGCTTATCTCTCACCGAATAAATAACTTTATGATCATGTGAAAGGTACTCAGCTAAAATTTTATCAAAAACTACTTCTCCAGCATTATCGCCTATGATTAAGATTGTTTTAGCTTTACAAAGGTCTTTTTTAAATTCATTTTTATCACAAATAGCAAATGGCTTCTCCAATTCTTCTATTAAACATGATTCAATATCAAGGTTCTTGTATAATGCTGAATCCATAACATTACCTGTTGCAGCGATTTTCAATGCTTTTAAAAGCAAATCATTATTATCCTCAGCAAAATTTCTAATTACAGGTTCAAGTTTAAGTGCTTCAGAAATATCTCGAATTTTTATTTTAGCATATGGATCACTAATTCCACTATGCCTTTTAACAATTGAATGCATGGCCTCACATAGCTCCGGTGCACAATTATACTTTCTGTATTCAGAAATCTTTTCCAAGGCTTCATCCATAATACTCTCGTGAATTGCTTCATCATCTGTTGCCATATATGATGCCTCCAGTGTTTGACGAAGCATGCAAGGTAGGCACTCTAAAAATAGTTTCATCATTTTCCTCCATCTATAATAATATCAAACTCATCTTTCATGGTCTTTTCAACACGCACTTAATTATATATTATATTTTCTAATATTACACTCTTTTTAGACCTGAAACCCTAATTATTGATTAAAAATTAATTAATTTAAAGAAAGCCTAGCAAGATAGTCTAAAAGAAGTGACATAGGCAACAAATTGTATATGCCAAACAAACTAAGCATAAAAAATCTAAATCTGATATAATAAACTAATTAGAAAACAGTTCATTTCCTGCAATTAAGAAAGGTGATAAAATGATAAAAGTTGATAACATATCCTATTCCTTCCCACAAAAGGATTTATATAATAAAATTTCATTTACAATAGAAGATGGTCAGCACTGCGCTTTTATAGGAGTCAGTGGCAGTGGAAAGAGTACCTTGATAGATTTAATTATGGATCCAGAAAAGTATATGTTTGATGGTAACTTAGAGATAGAACCTGATTGCACAATTGGTTATGTAAGACAATTCTATGAGGTTGATAAAAATAACGAATTAACAGTTTTTGAATATATAGCAGAAGATTTTACTAATTTACAAAACGAACTAAATAAAATTAGTGAAGAAATGGCAACTTCTTCAAGTATTGAATTATTACTAGAAAAATACCAAAAAGCTTCTGATGCATTTGAGGCTCTTGGCGGAAATAATTTTGAAAGCATTATTAATAAAAAGTTAAATTTATCAAACTTAATGCATTGTAAAGATTTAATGATATCTATGGTTAGTGGGGGCGAATTCAAGCTTATACAAGTTATTAAAGTAATGTTAACTCTTCCTGACTTGATGATTATGGATGAACCTGATGTCTTTTTAGATTTTGAGAATCTTAATTCACTTAAAAAACTAATTAACTCCTACAAGGGAACATTGATAATCGTTACACATAATAGATATTTGTTGAATCATTGCTTTGATAAAATTATCCATCTTGAAAATATGGAACTTCAAGAATTTAATGGAAAATATATTGACTATAATTTTTCGCTACTTCAAAGTAAAATAGAAATACAAGAACTAGCACATGCTGATACCGAGGAGATTAAAAGAAATGAACTCATAATCGATAGATTCAGAGATGCTGCTGCAATTAATGCTGAGGCCTCTATAGGACAACATGTAAATTCTCGAGTTAAAATACAAGAAAGATTGTTAGCTAGAAGAATAAAAGCACCTTTTGTAAATATAAATCAACCAAATATGGTTTTCCCTAGCAATGATGTAGATTATAAAAATGAAGAATCTACTGTTTTAAAAGTTAGTGATTTCAGCATTAGCTTTGAAGATATTCTCCTAGAGAATATTAACTTTGAAATTAAGTCTACTGATAAAGTTGTTATAATTGGTCCAAATGGAACTGGGAAAACAACTTTACTCCTAGAAATTGCTAAAAACAACCATCCCTCTATTAAGTTTAGGGAAGAAACAAAGGTAGCTTATTTATCTCAAATCAAGGGTGAAACATTAAATGAATCTAACACAGTAAATGAAGAATTCTTTGATGCTGGTTTTAAAACTTATGATGAGATTAAATCTTGTGTTATCAACTATGGTTTTGATGAAAATATAGTTAATCAAAAAATAGGGTCCTTATCTGGTGGAGAGAAGAACATTCTTCAATTAGCTAAATTCTCATATAATAACTCAGATATGTTACTTCTTGATGAACCAACAAGCCATTTAGATACTTACTCACAAATAGCTTTGGAGAAAGCTATTGAAAACTATAATGGTGCTATTCTAATGGTCTCGCACGATTTCTATTCAATAGTTAATTGTATGGATTATGTTTTATTAATTGAGGATAAAACAATTAGAAAAATGAATATGAAAAAATTTAAACAAATGATTTATAAAAATCATTTTGATAAAAACTATTTAGAAATTGAACAAAAAAAGAAAGAAATTGAAATTAAAATAGATTTAGCTTTAAAAGATAATAATTTCGAACTAGCTAAAATAATAGCTGAAGAATTGGAATCAACAATTAAATTATTCTAATTGATCAAGCCTATAAGTAATATACCTGTCACCATTTTTTTCCATATGGTTACATTATGATCATCTTATTGCTTTAGAACCTCCTTATAATAGTAGATTTTTAAGAAAGCTCAGAAATATCTAACAAAATAGCACAGTCGCCTCTAAAATAAAAAGCCCTTCAAATTTATAATCTGAAGGGCTTTTTATTAATAATTTCTATTTATTTAATGACCCAGCTCTCTTTGTGCTTTTAAATCCCTTAGTAGGACCTGAATTTGCTTTATTTATTGTATTGCCAACTGCGTCTTTTTGTAAACCCTTTTTCTTTTTATTTTCTATTAACTTTTTCATTTGTTCAATGCTTGTACCAGACATTTATAAACTCCCCTTATCCTCTTCACCCTATCTTCTGGTTAATAAATCACTTATTATCTATATTATCTATCTTTTTTAAGATCATTTCTTGGTTCGCAATCAATTCATTTATTTTTTTGTATAAATCTTCTGCCAAAACTTCTGCCTTTAGATTGACTATATAATCATTCTCAGATCTAATCCTATCTTTAGATTCTTGCCTATTTTGACTCATCATCAAAATTGGAGCTTGTATAGCAGCAGTACATGATAATACAAGATTCAATAAAATAAAGGGATAAGGATCAAAAGATTTTCCAAGCATAATTATATTTATAATAATCCAAGTAACCAAAACAAGCATAAAAGTAATAATAAACTTCCAACTCCCAGCATATGCCGCTAACCGGTCAGACATGATGTCTCCCTTTGAAAGACTATTCTCATGAGAACTATTAATATTTTCAGTAATCTGATTTGATCTTAATAGACTTAATATTTCCTTATCTTTTAAATCTATGCTCGTGCTATCCAAAATAATTTTAATGATTTCATCTCTATTAGTAATGTTACTATCCATAACTCATACCACCTTTATAATTCTTATTTTGTATTTAATAGAGCAGCTATTGGAGTATAGAAATACTTTTTCAGAACATTATTCTTATAATTATGTCCCTCTTCTATAAATACAAAATAGTCATTAAACTGCTTAAATCTGAGGTTTCTATATAATACTCTTTTGTATCAACACTATTCTCTTAAATGTAGTATGTTACAAATTAAAATTCCAGAAGCATATCAAACCATACTGCACCACCGTGGCTGGATTCTGATAAACCCATATTTCCAAACCCAAATCTGGAATAGTAATCCAATAAATGTTCCTTACAAGTCAGAATCAGTCCTTTTCGTCCAGAATTTCTAGCCATAGTTATCATATGTTCCATTAACTTTGCAGCAATCCCTTGATGCTGATATTGGGGAACTACATCTAGTCCAAAGATGGATTGATATTCTCCTTCTGGATTATGAAGCTCTGGATTACTAAACATCTCATCATGGATAACCCGCTCATTAGTCACTCCCCCATTGATAAACCCAACAATTTCCCCTTCCACTACTGCCACATAAAAGCTTCCCTTAAAGATACGAATCCGCTTTTCTAATGAATCTTCCGATGCCGCCTCGGCTTCTGGAAAACATATTCTTTCAATTTCAATCACTCTCGTAAGGTCCGTTAATTCTGCTCCTCGAATTAGTATTTTCATAGCTTAATCCTCCTGTTTTTTAAATTAAAATTAATAATTAATATTACCCATATACTAAAAATTAGCTTCTCCTTGTAATACATCTTGATACTTTGGTACTTTCATTTTATCCATGATAAGTAATGATGTCAATTTATGATTAACACACATACAATCTTATTATAACCATCTTTTATTGGCTTCAGTTCATCTATTTCCGCTCAATGCCCTTCAATATCTAAAAGTAAAAGAAAATATCCCAAAATATATAATAAACCTCAACTAATAATGATTTAGTTTAGGTATGAACTGCAATATTTTTATATTCTTTCAGATCTCATCGTATAAGAACAAAGATTTTCCTAATGATAATCTATATCAATTAACTTTAAACCATCCTATAATAAGACTATAGACACGAAAGGAGGTTAAATGATGACATTATTTATGAGCACTGTTTTTATCGCAGGATTCTTTTCATTCTTTGCACCCTGTACTTTCCCACTAATTCCGGTTTACATTGGCGTATTGACAGAAGATGCGGAAAATAACAAGTTTTCTTTAAAACCAATCATAAAAACATTACTTTTTGTAGGGGGCCTTTCAACAACCTTTGTAACTCTTGGGTTTGGCTTTGGAGCTGTTGGAAATCTAATTAAACTTGACAGTTTCTATATTATCGGAGGTGCTTTGGTTGTACTAATGGGACTCCATCAAATGGAACTGCTTCGATTTAAGTTTTTAGAAAAATATAGAACTCTTAAAGTTAAGCCCAGAGGAAAAAATAAATTCCTAAGCGCTTACTTGCTTGGTCTAACATTTAGCTTTGCTTGGACTCCTTGTGTCGGTCCTGTAC
This sequence comes from Gudongella sp., assembly GCA_034006985.1. Taxonomy (GTDB): domain Bacteria; phylum Bacillota; class Clostridia; order Tissierellales; family Tissierellaceae; genus Gudongella. The sequence goes on along the minus strand of JAVERT010000006.1, from coordinate 45,698 downwards.
TAGGAGCAGTTCTAGTCGTTGCAGCCGGTGGTGGTCAAGCAGTATATGGTGGATGGCTCATGTTTTTATATTCCATGGGATTAGCTGTACCATTTATCATATTAGCATTACTTTCCTCAGTATTGCTTAGATATTTTGAGAATTTAGAAAAATATTTAGGCAAAATTAAAAAAATTGGTGGAGCATTAATAGTTCTAATGGGACTTTTATTAATGACACAAAAATTGAACGTCGTAACAGTATGGTTTGAAAGATTAATTTGAAAGTGAGGTAAATGGGTATGAAAAGGAATATAATCATAATAATTGGTATATTAGCACTAGTCGCAACTGTTTTTTTAGTGATGAACCTTGCACAATCACCAGAGTCAATGTCTGAAGATACTACAATGACTGAACCTGGAGATATGACAACAGATGATATGACTGAAGATGCAATGGTTGAAGATGAAGTGGCTACAGATAGTATGGATAAAGAAACAATGTCAAATGAAGGTTCTATGGCAGAAGACTTTGAACTAGTTAATATAGCTGGGGAAAAAGTATCACTTGAACAACTTAAAGGCAAACCTGTTTATGTGAAATTCTGGGCTTCATGGTGTCCTATTTGTTTAGCTGGAATGGATGAACTTAATTCACTATCAGCAGATGTAACAGATTTTAAAGTAATTACCATCGTCTCACCAGGATACAATGGTGAAATGGAAAAAGATGAATTTATCACATGGTTTGAAGGATTAGACTATGACAATATTGAAGTGCTTTTAGATGAAGATGCTACAATTGCTAAAGCATACGGTGTTAGAGGTTATCCAACATCAGTCTATATTGGATCAGATAGTGTTTTGGTAAAAATGTTACCTGGCCATGCTGAAAATTCGATAATTAAAGAGACATTTGAAAACATATATTAAACAACAGTAGAAAGGAGAACTTACTATGAAAAAACTTTTTATGGTTCTAGGGCTTTCCACCATACTTTTGTTATCTGCTTGTACACCCAAACCCGTTACGGAAGTAACTTCGGACCAAACATCTATTGAGTGGAATAATGACCAAATGAGTGAAATATATTTGGCTGGAGGATGTTTTTGGGGTGTTGAAGCTTATATGGAAAAAATTCCAGGTGTCTACGATGTTACATCGGGATATGCAAACGGTAATACAGAAAACCCAACTTATGAAGAGGTCATCTACGATAACACTAATCACGCCGAAACCGTGCATGTGACTTATGATAAATCAAAAGTTGACCTTACTAGCTTGTTAGTCTATTATTTTAAAGTAATTGATCCAACAAGTGTCAACAAACAAGGAAATGATAGAGGCTCACAATATAGAACAGGGATTTACTATACAGATGAAGAAGACTTAAAAACCATTGAGACTGTGATGGCAGAAGAGCAAAATAAATACAAAGACCCTTTAGTCGTAGAAGTTTTACCACTAGACAATTACGCACTTGCAGAGGAATATCATCAGGACTATCTTACAAAAAATCCAAATGGGTATTGTCACATAGATTTATCATTATCAGATGATCCGATTATTGATCCTAATGATTATATTAAACCAGATGATGAAACACTAAAAAAAACGCTAACAGATATTCAATATGAAGTAACTCAAAATAACAATACAGAACATGCTTTTTCAAACACTTATTGGGATACTTTTGAAAGAGGAATATATGTTGACGTGGCAACTGGCGAACCACTTTTTAGTTCAACTGACAAGTACGATTCTGCTTGTGGTTGGCCTAGCTTCACAAAACCAATAATTCCAGAAGTTGTGACAGTGCATGAAGACACAAGTTTTAATATGGTTCGAGTAGAAGTTAGAAGCCGCAGTGGAGATTCACACCTTGGGCATATTTTCGACGATGGTCCTGTTGATCGCGGTGGAAAAAGATACTGCATCAACAGTGCTTCAATAAACTTCATCCCTTATGAAGAGATGAGTGAAGCAGGCTACGATTATTTAAAGTCTTATATACAGTGAGGTTATAATGTACAAATTGTTAGTAGTTGAAGATGAACCCCTTGTTCGCAAGGGGATTGTCACCCTTTTAGATTATGAAAAACTAAATATATCTGAGATTTACGAAGCGGTCAATGGTCAAGAAGCCTATGATCTTTTTGTTATGCATTCTCCCAATATTGTGCTTTTAGACATCAATCTTCCAAAATTAAGCGGACTTGAAGTTGCAAAACGTATTAAAAGTGAGTCCCCTTCTGTAAAAATAGCAATGTTGACAGGATATGATTATTTTGACTATGCTATAAGTGCACTTAAAATCGGTGTTGAAGACTATATTCTAAAACCCGTATCAAAAGCTGACATCAACACCCTTCTGATCAAACTGATTACTTCCATCGAAAATGACCGTAAATCATTGGAATTAAAGGAAATGTTGAAAAGCATTCATGAATCCGAGCATATCGAAGATGATTCTTATAAAAAAGCACTGATACAAATTACAGAAAGAGAACTTGGAAATCCTTCGTTTTCTCTGACTATCTTGGCTAGCCAAATGGGTTTTAGTCCAGGTTATACCAGTACACTCTTTAAAACACTTATGGGCCAATCTTTTCAAGATTATATGCTTTCTAGTAGGCTGGAAAAATCAAAACTATTGTTACTAACCACTGATCTAAAAGTTTATGAAGTTGCTGAACACGTTGGATTTGAAGATGTAAATTATTTCTCTGTGCGCTTTAAAAAAATGTTTGGCCTTTCTCCCAAAAAATATTCTGTGAATGTGAGGTCGACTGATGACTAAATTTTCCTTGTTTAAACATTTTAAATATATACGTGTACAGATTGCAGCCTATTATTTGCTGACTAGTATAGTTTTAGTCTCCTTAATGGGAATGATTCTTTATTATAGTCTGTCTTCAATCTTTTTAACAGATGCCCTAAATGTAACCTCAACTGCTGTGGATCAAAACGGAAGGTCAATTGAGATTTATTTGGATAAGCTCAAAAGTTTGTCAAATGTAATTAGTAACGATACAGATACACTCGATTATCTTACATCGGACAATCAATTTTCAAGGAGTCGAGTTGTCGATTTAATGACAACTGTCCTTGAATCTGATCCCTTTCTTATAACCGGAATGTTGGTGAGCAAAGATGGGCGCATAATTTCCAGTGATGATGTAATAGATATGACCGTCTCCGAGAATATGATGAGCCAACCATGGTACATGAATGTTCTTATGAAAAATAACATGCCTGTTTTGACTTCTATTAGAAGACAAAGCTTTTCCATGGACAAAAGCACATGGGTCATCTCCGTTGGTCAAGAAATCAGTGACCCTAATGGCGACAACATTGGTGTGCTTATTTTAGATTTTTCTTATGAAGTAATTGAGAATCAATTGAACACATTAGCTCTGGGTAATAACGGTTTTGCATTTATATTAACCCAAGCTGGCGAAGTAGTTTTTCATAAAGATCCAAGTTATTTTGAAGAAGAGATAAATCGAGATAAACTTATTGAAATCAGTCAAATGGATGATGGTTACGACCCGAAAATGAAACTGTTGACACATCATTATGAATTAGAAGGAACTGACTGGATTCTAGTGGGATTGTCATCACTTGATAATTTAGATGCAGCAAGAAAACAAATTTTCGAGACAATTATTGTGGTTGGAATCATATTACTTATAATAGTATTAGGAAGTAGCTATATTATGGCTTCTAAAATATCAAAACCAATACGCGAACTTGAATATGCTATGAGCAATCTTTCCACTGAATTTTCTAAAGTACCGGAAGGAACAGGCAATAGCTATGAAGTAGAAAACCTCAAAAAGCACTTCAATGAAATGATTGATAAAATTCAGTTCCTGATGGAAGGCATTCAAGAAAAAGAAAGCTTCCTAAGAGAATCTGAAATCAGATCGCTATATAGTCAAATTAATCCGCATTTTCTTTATAATACTTTAGACACCATAGTTTGGATGGCAGAATTTGGCGACAGTGAAAAGGTAATCGCCACGACGAAATCTCTTGCACAATTTTTTAGGATTTCTCTCAGTCAAGGTAGTGATAAAATAACACTTGGTGATGAAATTGAGCACATAAAACAATACCTGTTTATTCAAAAACAACGATATGATGATCACCTTAAATACGATATTGATTGTCCTGAAACATACAAATCCATTAAAGTACCTAAAATAATTCTCCAACCCATCGTTGAAAATGCAATTTATCATGGTATAAAAGAACTGGATGAAGTTGGATTTATTAAAATTCAAGTCGAAAAAAATGAACATCAATTGATTTTAAAAGTAATAGACAACGGTGTCGGCTTTGATTCCAACACTGAAAAAAGCACCCTCACAAAATTAGGAGGTGTAGGAATCCAAAACGTAAACAAACGCCTACAACTCATATATGGAAATGAGTCAGGCGTTCAAATTGATTCTAAAATAGGCGTTGGAACAGTAGTAACTATTATTATTCCAACTACTTCAGACATAAATAACCAAATTCTATAAATTGATTTATATAGCTATCTGAAATATAATAATTAAATATTATATTTCTTCAATAACTGTTCCATAAATAAAATATCAAGATATGATTTTATTTTTTCATATGTATCCATATTTTTTATTGTTTTATTTGGATTTTGGTACTCAATATACGCAAATACACACCAAGATAATGCTCTTAAATAAAGGTAAGGAGTATATAACTCTACTCTTTCTCTTATATCTTTATTATTTTTTTGATTTCTTATATAAGATTTAAAAAAGTCTTCTATTTCACTTTGAGTCAGCACATAATTACTCCTCCACAAGGTTGTAGTAGGGGCTAAAAATTGAGTCAAATCTTGAGATGGATCACTTATTACTGGTTTTTCCCAGTCTATTAAATATGATTTTTCCCTTCCTATTATGAAATTATGGGAATTCACTTCTGTATTGTTTATTACATGCCAAGGTTTTTCTAAAAAATACTTTTCTTTATAGCTATTATACTTTGACCAGTCCAACAATTTATGGAAAAACAATTTTGTTTTTTTATCTATAAAGGCAGTATCCCATAGATTTTTTAAAAGTATTTCAGATTCAGTTATCCTATCGGTGAATATATTCTCTTCTACTAAGAAATTATGATTCTTCTTAATTTCTATTGAATGAATTTTAGAGAATATATCTGCAGCTTTAATTAAATCACTATGATATTCAAGTGGTTCTCCTTTCAAAAACTCCATAATTAGTATTCCATATTCAAAATATTCCCTTGAATTATCTACAAAATACACTTTTGGAGTTACATCTGAGCCTTCAAGGTATTTCAAAGCATTATATTCATATTCTATTTGATTATTTAACCCCAATTGACTTCCAATATTCACTCTAAATACATATTTTTTAGTCAAAGATTCAATAGTATAATTAATATTGTATTCTCCTTGTGCTAAAAACTTCACATCCACATTTTTATCTAGGTCTAAGTCGATTAAACGTGTATATTTATTTATATTTATATATTCCTTTATCATTTCTATTAATCCATATTTCATCTTTTTCTCTCCATTCCTTTAAAAAATTAATGGTGTTTGGAGCTACTAAATTATTATCCCTATATTTATCTATAAATTTAAATAAGTCATCACTTGTATCTATATCTCTGTATTTGTTAGCTAGGCCGACACTAAGATTTATATCATTTGCTATTTCTATAGTAGCTTCTAGTACTGACTTAGCACCCCATTTTTTATCAATAGAAAAAATCCTTTTATATGCTTTATTCATCCCAACTAAGTAGTAGCCTCCATCATAAGTAGGACCTAAAACTAAATCACATCCCTCTAATATATTAAAAGCTGCTAATATATCTATTCCTAATAATTGAGGAACATCAGATCCTATTAAAATTACCTTTTCATAACCAAGACTGAAAACTTTAGAAATTGCATTATACATTCTATCTCCCAAATCTTGCCCTTCTTGAGGAAAACAACTTATGAAATCAGGTATAATAGATTCAATTAATTCTATAGGATTTTCAGGAGCATATGTCATGTATATGTCTATGTTCTCTTTCAAACATTCAAAAGTACTTACTAAATCTCTCAAAAAGTTTACATGTAAATCTGCACATTCCTTTCCGGATAATATGTCCATTAACCTTGTCTTCGTCTTTCCTGGTATAGGTACTCTGCTCATTAATATCAAAGCGTTCACTCTCTCACCTCACTATACATTTTAGCCAGTTTTTCAGTAGGAACTCCTAACATGTATAATATTTTTATTCTATGCATTAGTAGAAGAGTTCTAAGCTCACCTCTACTCTTAAATTTTCTGGCCGAAGTTCCTATTTTACTCTTTAACACTTTCAGCTTTCCTAATTTATGAATTCTAGCTGAAATATCCCAATCTTCCATTAACTCCATATCTCTATATCCACCAAGTTTTTTGTAGATATATCTACTCATAAATATCCCTTGGTCTCCAAATATCAATTTCAAATATTTAGCTCTATAATTTGAAGAAATAGCTATAAATTTCATAAACAAATTAGTCATATCATAAAAATAAAGACTAAAACATCCTCCAACATACCCACTTTTTATAGTATTTTCAATCTCTGCTATACTATTACTATTTAATTTTGAATCTAAATGGACAAACCAAAATATATCTCCCTTTGCAAGTTTAGCACCTGTATTCATTTGACTTGCTCTACCTTTTTTACTCAATACTACTTGCCCATAACTTTTCGCAATCTCAACACTTAAGTCAGTACTACCCCCATCAACTATTATTATCTCTATATCCCCTTTAATTGCCTTTATATCTTTAAGTCTTTTTTCTATATTTTCTTCTTCATTTAATACTGGAATAATTATAGATACCATCTTTTCACATCCCTATAAAACTTATACGTCATTTTCTCTACAATAAATAATACTACCACAGTAGTAACAATAAATACTATGCTATAAACAGATGCTATCATTCTATCTCCACTTTGTATAAATGGAAACATGAGCATGGAAAAAGTAACTACCCTTCCTCCACCTATCAAAAATGTTAAGAAATATTGGCTAAATGAAACTATAAATACTATGCTCCCTGCAGATAATACACCTGGGAGTATTAATGGTAGCGTTATATATATATAACACTGTAATCTATTTGCTCCCAAATCCAAAGCTTCTTCTTCTATATTTCTACCCATAAGTTCAAATACAGATTTAAGTATTCTTACTGAATATGGAATACAAGGTATAATATGTACAAGAACTACCCCTATAAATGTATTAGCAAGTCCTATCTTTATGAATTGAAAATGTATACCCATTGCAACTGCAACAGGCGGTACTATAATTGGCGCATATATTAATAATTCAATTATCTTTTTACCCTTAAACTCATAAAATGACAATGCTTTTGCAGCTGGAATAGTAATAATAAGTGTAAAAAACGTAACGACTAAAGATAGACAAATGCTAAAAAATAATATATTTATACTATTTGAGCTTGAATCAAAAAAATATTCCCATCCTCTTAATCCAAATTTAGATGGAAATACATTTGGCCAAGACCAATTCTTTGAGAAACTCCATATTAATAATACCCCTAAAGGAATTATCAAAAAGCATATAAAAATAGCTAGTATTCTTTTATATTGATTTTTATCTCTCATCTAATCACCCTAGTATTTGTGTATCTTTTGAAATAATCTATAATAAATAGATGCAAGTATAAAAGAAATAAATGTTATTATAACATTTATAACCATTGCGTATGGTCTGTTCTCAAGCACTGGATTACTATATTCAATAAATGCTTGTACAGCTAATGCTTTCGGTTTAGTGGGACCAAGAAGTAGTGGTACTTCATAAGCTCCAAATGAAAATGCAAATATAATAATAAAAGATGATAATATAGAAGGCATCAACAATGGCAAAGTTACATGAAAAAACGCTTGTTTATTTGTTGCACCAAGATCACTTGCTACCTCTAAAAATTCATCCGATATCCTCGCTAGTACTGTATATGTTGTAAATGCTACAAAAGGAATTTCCTTCCATAAATAAGTTATAATTATACCTATCCCATTTTCATCATAAAGAAGAGAAGGGAATTCACTCGCACTATTTATTATCCCAATACCATATAAAATTCTAGGCAATACTCCTGTATTAGATAATATATTGTAAACAAGTAAAACAGATACTATATGTGGAACTATAATAGGAATACCGTATAAATACTTTATTACATTATTTCCATTTTTATATTTTGCTATAGTATTTGCAAGTAACACCCCGAATATTACTGCAACAATAGATGATACTAGCGAAGTATACAAACTAAATGATAGTGATGATAAAAAACTATCACTACCTAACACTTCCCTGTAATATCTCAATGTAAACTCATTTAGGCCAGCTACTCTAAAATATCCAAAGCTCTGTACTATAGCCATAATAATACCCGATAAAAATACTAATGCTATTATAAGTAAAACTGGTGATAATAATATATATGGTTTTAACTTGTCTTTCAAATTATTCCCCCGGGATTTCTTCTATCCATATTTTTTCAATTAATGGGATTATTTCTGCTGAAACTTCTGGCAGCCTATTTTGAAATAGTATATCTTGAGGTATGGTAGCCTCCCCAAGCTTTATAGATGAAAATATTTTTTTTTCATCTTCACTTAATTTTTCATTATCAAGTACTGGCAAATCTCCCCATATATTAGGATCATACTTACTAGCTTGTGATTCTACACTTAGTATATAATCTATCAGTGCCATTGCACCCTTTTTATTTGGAGCATTATAAGGTATAGCTAAAAAGTGAGTGTTCCCTATAGCACCATTTTCAAATATATGAGTTCTAGTTGAATCACTGTATTCTCCTGTCAATATTTTCCCATACGGTGAATTTGGATGATAATCTAAAGTCATCCAGACCTCTCCATCAGAATACATATTATTAAGTAAAGCTACATCTGATGGATAAGTAACTCCTTCTCTCCATAAGTATGGTTTTAATTCTCTTAAATAATCAATTGCTGGTTTAATAATATTTCTAACGACATCTTCATCTAATTCTAAATTTGTAAAGCTTTCATAACCAATTATATCGTATATAATATTCCTAATAAATGCAGAACCTGTAAAATCTGGTGGTGCCGAATAAGTTATTTTCCCTGGATTAGATTTTGCTAGTTCCAACAGTTCCCTATAATTTTCAGGTGGGTCTTTTATCTTCTCGCTATCATACACCATAACAAGTTGAGCTTTACCATAGGGCGCTTCATATCCTTCTACTGGATATCCAAAGTCATACCTAATATCTAAAGAATTTTCATCTATATACTTATTAAAATTATCTAACTTGTATGTAAAAGGTCCAAATAAAAGGTCATTTTCTCTTGCGGTAAAAAAATTTTCCCCATTTATCCATATTACATCAATATTCCCAACCTCTACATCTAATTGCTTTTCATTTAATAGTTTATTTAGAATTTCATCCATATTCATTCCAACTCTTTTTACTTTTATGTCATAATCCTTTTTTATACTTTCTGTAAGATATCCATCTATCCATGCATTTGTCTGCCCACTACCTCCCCAACCATAAAAAGTTACGGTAGTTCCTCTTGCCTCTTCCACTAATTCCTCAAAATCTTTTTGAAAAATATCACTTTCATCTATTTTCCCTTTACCACATGCAGTTAAATTAAATATACTTAATACTAGCATTACTGTGAGTAGTATTTTTTTATTCACTAATACTTTTTCCCCTCTCTTTAAATATGTTTTTGACAATATATGATAAGATAAATAATCCTATTAATAAGCCAATTGATATATAAAAATCTGTGGATCCTATCACCGTAGTTTTGTCTCCTAAGTTGGTATATACTATTATTCCCGGCAGTGATCCCAGAGTAGTAGCCATAGCAAAATCTTTAAGCTTTATATCTGAAAATCCTGCACTATAACTAACTACTTTAAAAGGAAATAATGGTATAAGTCTTAGCATCAAAATTAAAAAAAATCCATTCTTACCTTTATCAAATATAACCAAATCCTTCTTTATAAGTTTTTTAACAGCAGTTCTACCTAGTTTTCTAGATATAAAAAATGCAATAACCCCCCCGATTAAAGAACCTATTACAGTAAGAAGCGAACCCCAAAATAATCCAAACAACATACCTCCCGCAATCACCAAGACTGAATCTGGGAATAATAAAAGTGGAATAGAAGACAACAAAAGTACATAAACAATAGGCCCAAGTATGCCTTTTCCTTGGATAAAATCTACAATTTCATTGGGTCCATATCCTTCAAATATATTAAATTTATTTAAAATCAAGATTATAATTACTATTGTACTAGATATTAATATGTATTTAAATAATTGCTTTTTATTTCCCACTTTTTCACTTCCCTATACTTTTTGATCTATATCTATTTGCCCACTTCTCAATTAAACCCTTGTTTTTATGTTCAATATTCTGATATTCATCATTAAATAATATATCCAATATGTGATAAGAAGCTTTTCCTACACTTCTCATTGATTCAGTACACTCTTGACAATAAGTAATTATATGTTCGCTAGGTGCTTCATCTCTTCTTCTTTTCATATGTGACTCAGCTATATCAGGTTGAGTTATGGATACCATCCCTCCAGCTCCACAGCAAAGTGTTTCTCCCCTATTATATTCCATCTCGTATGTTTTAAATCCAAGTTCTTTTACTATACTTCTAATTGCATCGTGGATCTCACTTACATCCCTGGTGGGACATGGATCGTGAATTGTAAATTCATAATCAGTGCCTTTACCTATATTTCGCTTGTCTGTAGGTATACCTAAATCCGCTAATATCTCCCACAAAGATAATACTTCTATATCTTTACTATTTTCTCCTATTGTCATATAACAATTTTGACATCCTGTAATTATTCTCTTTATATTTTTATCCTTAAATTCTTTATCAATTATAGAATAATATTGTTTGAATTTATCTTCTTTTCCCATATACTTTGTAGGTTTCCCACAACATTTAGTGTATATACCTATTCCTGGTATCTTGCTTTTCAAATAATTATATGTATTCTTTACAATTCTTGAATTATTGGAGAGTAATCCACAACCTGGGAAAAATATAGTATCAGAATCAAGACTCAAGATGTCAGATGTAAATATATTTGAGTAACTTAGCTTTTGGTGAATATCTACTCCTCTAGTATTAAGGTCTTTAGGAAGTTTCCCATTGTTTTCTTCTACTACATCTCTTCTAAGATTTAAAAATAAAGATTTTAAATCTACCCCTACTGGACACACTCTAGTACAGTAACCACAAAGCATACAAGCATAGGGTAAATTATAATCAAATTCTCCAGTTTCAGATAAGTCTTTAAGTAATTCTTTTGGAGAATCACAAAATTTATCTAACATAGGACAGCCTTTCATACACTTTTTACAACCTATACATTTATTTTCATTAAGCCTATCCATGTTTTTTTGAGATATCTTCATCTTTAAACCTTCCCTCTGTTTTAAATAAAACCTATTTAGTAATAATTTTAAGCAAAAGGACTGCTTCAATTGAAACAATCCCTTAATAATTCTCTATTTTTCAACAACTTTTTTATTTTTGTCATCCCATATTTTTTTCACTAAGAATCCCAGTATGCTAACTGCAAATAGAATAAATAGACCTGTTACAAAAGTCTTAGCTCCACCAGTAAGCATATCTCCCGCATATGAATATACAATAGTTGCTGGAAGTTGTCCAAGGCCAGTTGCCCAGAAAAACGACCAAAAGCCAATTGATGTAAGACCGGCGGCATAGCTAACTAAATCAAATGATATAAAGGGAAGTATCCTTGCAATCAATATCGCATAATTTCCATATTTTTCAAAAAATTTATCAATTTCCTCCAATGCAAACTTTGAAGCAAATTTTTCAGCAGTATTTCTCCCATATATTTTAGATATATAAAAACATATTACAGCTCCTGCCATTGCCGATGACCACGATAGAATAGCTCCTTTTACCCATCCAAACAATGCAGCATTTGCAAATGTAATCAAGAATGCTGGAAGTGGAGCAGCCACAGATTGAAATATCATTAGCAAAAAAGATACAATCGGTGCCCATGCTCCAAAGGAAAGAATATATTCTTTAACCGCATTTATATCAAGCATTCCCAATATAAATACTGCTCTTTTGACAAAGTTTCTAACAGGTTCTACAAAAATATATATACCTATTAGAATAAGTATTACCCCTAGTTTGATCCATGTTGATTTATTAATGTTCTTCACTTAAACATTCTCCTAAGATATTATTTTTCTACTGTCAAATCTTCATTTCCAGCCCAAGCATAAAAACTTGCATCATAATTTTTTACATTTTCATAACCCATCATATCAAGAACGATTTGCATATGAGCTGATCGAATCCCAGCAGTACAGTAAGTTACTATTTCATCTTCTTTTTCTACACCATTATCATCAAGAATGCTTTGTATTTCATTTGCAGTTTTAAGAGTACCATCTTTATTTAAGAATTCATTGAAAGTAATATTGATTGCACTTGGAAGATGTCCTCCTCTAGCTTCTCCATATTTGGTTGCCCCTTCATATTCTGATTTATCTCTTACATCAATTATTACTACATCATTTATTTTATTATTTAATTCTTCGGTAGTTATATTTGTGTTATCGTTTAACGTTTCTATTTCAACACTTGCCGATACTGGCATAACTTCATCTTTTGATATTTCATATCCATTTGCGGACCAATAATCATATCCACCATCTAACATTTTAGTGTTTTCAAAACCTGCTCTTCTTAACATCCATACTATTCTTCCCTCTTCACCCCATCCATTTGGTGAAGTAGTATAAACTACTATTTCTTTATCTTTTGTTATACCATATTCTGATAACTTGGCAGATAAATCTTCAGCATCTAGGACATTACCCCAATTAGGTTGCCCTGGTCCACCTTCCATATTAGAAAATGCTTGCCACATTACTGGTAAAGCTCCCTTTATATGCCCCTTTTTATGTTCTTCTTCTCCTCTAGCATCTAGTACAAGAATATCTTCTCTTTCCATATTTTCTTGTAACCAATCCGCTGTTACCATATAAATATCATTTGTAAATTCAACTTGTTCTACATCTTCTGCTACTTCTTCAACTTCAACAACATTGTCTTTGTTTGTGCATCCACTAATTATTATTGATAAACTAAGTACCAATAACAACACCCATGTAATTTTTTTCATTATAATAACTCCTTTTTCTATGTATTGTTTAATTCCTTGTAGATTGTAACACATCTACTTTGCTAAATACAATCAAACTTATCTATATGTTTTTTATGTAGTATAACTAAATTTAATAAGTAAACATTTTATCGATGTAGATTCTTATATATTCAGGGTAATAATTATTATGTTAAAAGCTTAATATAAACTACTTTTTAATCTTTAACATATAGCAGTCAATCCATTCCTTAATTAGAAATGAGCCTCATAAACTAAGGGTTTCCAAACTAGCATTGCAGTGTAATTATAATCCTAATACTATCTCACGTTCCAAATATATTTCTTAATCAAACAAAAAAACATCCAATTTAGATGTTTTTTTAGTTTTAACTATTCATTTTAGACAACCTCTTCTATATTAAAAAGCCTATCCTAAAAATATTTTATTCTCTTCCTTTTTAATCTATTTAGAAACTTACATACGCATTACTTAGAATAAGTATCAATCACTTGGAACTACTTCTAACCCTCACAGACCCAGACATATCTGGCGAATTTTTTACTTTTATTTTTGTAAGCCACAGATCGATCAACAATGACTAATCCTTCTTTATAAATTTTTTCTGTTAAATCTATAGAAGATATCAACACTTGCCGTTTAGATATCCTTGCAGCGTTACGGATGATATCCAACATATGAGCTTCATCAGATTTACAGAAGTTACCATAGGGTAAGTCTACAACTGCTACATCATAGGCTTCATTTATGTCTTTTATGTCTCTTCGAATTACTTGCCCCTGATAACCATAATACTTAAGATTCTCACGAGCTTTAATAGCAACCTTGTAATTAATCTCACAGCCTGTAATGTCATAACCAGAATAATGGCCTTCTAACAAAACCGTACCTACACCACAACATGGATCAATAATCTTTTTGGTAAGATCCCCTTGAGCTGCAACATTAAGAATTGCTTTTGCTGTATTAATTCCTAAAGAGCTAGAATAGCTGTGGGGCTTTGACTGATGTTTTTTCCAAAGCATAGTATTGTAAACAAGAATACCAAAATACCATTTGCCCCCATAACAAGTCACCCCATAAATAATTTCTGGATTATGGAAAGATGCCAATCCTTCAATAGCATAACCAACGCATTTAGTAATTGTTTTTCGGTCTTTATCTTCAGGATCTGATTTAACTGCAGGCACATATTGAACTTTAAACGCTTCTACCGAATACTTTTTTTTATTAATCATTTGAATAAGATCCTCAAAAGTAGTGGCAACTTGCAGTATTTCTAATCGACTTTTGAAATAAGGACTTAAAGATTCATTAATCCTTCTATCTGAGAAAAACGCCTTGGTTTCTATGGCTCTATTAAATAGCAACCTCATTTCAAGTGCGCACAAATCTGCTTCATAATCTTGATAATTAATGTAATACATATATTGTGCCATAAATGGACTCCTTGCTATTATATAATCACTGTTCAGAATTTCTTTTGTTTTGTGAATCAATTACCTACCCATACCAAATATGGCTCCTGAAACATAAGGAATTAGCCATATGAACCATACGAGAATACTAAATTTATGGAACTTATTTCTTTCAGAAGGGTTATTCTTTATGAAAACTTTTGTTGCCCATATCGCATTAAAAAGCATTAGAGCAATCGCGATAATTCCTGTTATACCATGAAAATTAAAGATGAATCCCTCGTTTGCTATTTTACTCATTAATACTGTTCCAAGAGTATCAAATGTAAGCCCACTCCAAAACATAAATAAATGCCACTTTTTCAAATTTCCTTGTATTTTTTCACTCCAAACACCAATTGTATAAAAAACTAGTGCAAGCGAAATAAAAACAATTGCATATATAAGCATACTTTACAACCTCCGTTATTTTATTAAAAACCTGTTACTCTCATCATAACCTCCCATGAAACCCCCTCGTAATGTCTTACAAACGTCTTTTCTCTCAAAAAGTGCACTTCACTCTTCGATTCTGGCTAAACGATAATACCACTCACTTAACCACGGAAAGTATCCTATCAGATTCCTCCTCTTGGATATTCTTGACACACGACATACATTCCCTACTTCTTTTATTTCGCACTTTCAAAAGCAGTGTTACGACTTCATTTTGCATTGGTGCTAAGCTATGATATTAAATATTAGTTATCTACTAGCCTAGTATATAACTAATATTTTTTATATACTAGCTTTTTCATTTATACTTCTAGAAAATCTACTTAAATTAGCAAAATACTTAAAAACAAATTTGAAAAAGTATCTCACAAATTCATTTTAAAAAGCTCTGCTTAGGTATACCTTTTCTTAATTTATTATATGATTAAATAATGTTTTTCAATTTGTTGACTAAGAATTTAGGTAATATGTATTCATTAATTACTCCGATATTGAATACCAATAGACTATATCAGAAAATATTAGAGTCAAAATGAAACATTGTTAAATCTAAGCATAAAAAAGCAAATAATTTTTATAATTATCTGCTTTTTTATACTTAGATATTGAATTATAATCATTCGCTATAATTTTACATTATTCTAATTTATCTTTTTTCTTGTATGTCCACTCAAAATATGTTATTTAACAATTTCAAATCCAGCATCGACCCAAGCTGCATAGTTCCCCTCTAATCGATATACATTCATAAAACCTGCATCTACAAGTTTTTGGGCTCCTTCCATTGAAGCTGCGTCAGAATGGCAATATACCAAATAAGTCTTATCCTTATCCAACATTGGTATTGCTTCATCTAAAGATCCATCTCCTAACGGATAGTTGATTGCATTTGGTAAATGTCCATCTGCATATGCTGGTGAAACATCAATTATCACAAGGTCTGGCATTGATTCTATTAAGTCTGTTGCATCCGCGACAGATATGTCCATGTAAGCGTTTTCTTCAGCTGATTCAGGCTGTGAAGATGTACAACCTGCCATAATAAAAACTAAAACTGAAATCATAATTATTAAAACAATTGATTTTTTCACTTAATTTACCTCCTTCTTGGCAATACTACGGTTTTAATGCTAGTTAGTGCCTTATTTTTTTATACCCTTTTTTTATTATTTATAAACTGATTACATGGCTAGCTCATGCCTTAACTCGCTTGATAAAAACATATATTGATAAATCCTAAATTTTTCACTAACATACTTTCAACACATTTTCAATGTATAATAATGTTAATAAAGTTAAAAGGAGGAATTGTTATGAAAATTATAAAATATACATTAAATCTAAATCGAAAATTTACTACCTTTCTAGTGGTTTTAGCAATTGCAGTTAGCAGCATGTTTATGCTAGTAGGTTGTAGTACTGGGGATGAAGATACTGCTATTGACACTACACTTTCTGCCCAGGATATTAACAGTGAATCACCAGTAATTACCCCACCGGTGGATCATAATGTTGATATTAACCCAGATCCACTAGCCGATAGTGATAAAGCACTATCCCTAGAAGGTTATGGCGCAATAGGTGCACTTACTGATGAAAATCTGACTATCAACGATATGCTTACCTATGCTGTTCAAGATGAATACTTGGCACGCGGTGAATATTTGGCTATTATAGACAAATTTGGCGACCAGAAGCCTTATTCTAATATTGTCCAAGCTGAAGAGACGCATCTTGCTTATTTAGAAGAAATTTATCTTTCATATGAAATTGATTTTCCTGATGATACTTCTGCAGGTCACATTATTGTACCAGCTGATTTATTAGAAGCTGCAGAGACAGGTGTCCAAGCTGAAATAGACAACATTGAAATGTATGAACTTTTCTTATCCTATGATTTACCTGATAATGTCTTTGAAGTTTTTTCTGCATTAAAGAGTGGTTCTGATAGTCATCTATTGGCTTTTCAGAAGCAGGTAAATAAGTTAAAATAAATAATACATTTAATTAAAAAAAGCGTTGTGAGCAAGCCATTTTAGCCTGTCCACAACGTTTTTTATATACGTGTATTTTTTTCTTAACTATGAATAAAACGATTTTTTCCTACTCTCTTTGCTCTATATAGTTTATCATCTGTCACCTTTACAAATTCGTCAACGGATTCTTTACTGTACTGGCTCATACCACCAATTACAAGTTAAAGATACTTTAACGTCTATAAATTTATAAGGACAAGAGCTATCAGGGTCAAAAGTATTGCTACTTGATTTTTTCTAGCTATTTTTTCTTTAAATATTAAAAACCCTCCTATATTAATAAGCACTATGCTTCCTGCACTATAAATTGGAAATGCTACAGAAGTTTTTAAAGTAGCTAGTGAGAGTATCAAAAAATATGAAGAAAACAAATTTGGTATGCCTACTGCAAAGCCAGTAAATATATCTTTTTTACTTATCTCTCCTTTATCTCTTAAAGTATAAAAAATACTTATCAAAAATGCCACAAAAAATATTGCAAATAGGAATATATCTTTATATTCATTTAATGCATATTTTTGATAAATTTTATTTGAAAACTCTGCCATGCCTCCGAATATAAACAGGAGAATAATTGTAGGTTTGATATCAAGTTTTTCTAGAGATTTCTGCGATAAATTAACAATTAATATAGATACTAATGACAGTGCTATTCCTAGCCATTGTATTGTAGATGGAAACTCTTTCCATATTATAATTGAGAATATCATTGGAATGAGTATCCCCAGTTTCCCAATAGTACCTGAAATTCCTACACCATTTTCCTTTACACTTTTCTGATAGTATATAAATGAAAGAAAAAAGAAGGATCCAGATATCCCTCCAATAAGTAACCCCCATATAATACTTGAATATGGAGACAAAATATGTACACTATTGATTGATAATAGGGCAAAATCCTCTGAAAAAGATATCTCTCTAGTAACTCCAGATAATAACCCTTTTAAAAGAATCATAACAAGACTGGTTGTGAAAGCAATAAAATAATTTGCACTCGTAATTAAATATCTATTCGAATTTGTATTTTCTGTATACTTGAAAATAAGAGCTATGGATGCACTACAAATAATTGCTAAAGCTAAATATAACATATTCCTCCTTCTACTTACCTATGGTGTGTAGTATATGTCTAATTATTGTGTATATATTCTAAGACTTCGTTTTCATTTCTATTTTTACATTATATCACCAGTTTAGTTATTTATTCTATTCTTATTTTCCTTCTCACTATTAATCCATCTAACCCTTAATCTAGAATAAAAAGAACAGATGAAAATATTCTTTCATCTGTTTAAATGGCAAAGTATTAGATTATAATCATTCTTGTATTTTCTCTAAATGAAGTCATCCATCAATTTCTTTGCATCCAAAGGATTTAGTTTTCTATCCACCAAAGGTTCCCCATCTTTTATAAATTTAAATAAATCACCGTAAGTTGGTTTTTCTACTTTGTATAAAACTCCTATTGGAATTTTATCTCCAAACTCTTTTGCTTTTTTATAAGCACTGTCATAATCTGTATTGTCATAATCATCATCTAATTTATATACTCTGTCTTTATACCAAGTAAATGTATTTACTTTATTCCAAACCACACATGGTTGAAGTATATCTAAGTGGGCATATCCTTTAAATGTAATAGCTTGTTTCATCAAATCTACAAGATGAGGTATATCTCCAGAAAATCCTCTTGCTACAAAACCAGCTCCAAGTGTCAGAGAGAGAGCTAGTGGATCTAAAGGTCTACTCTTTACTCCATCAAATTGCAATGTCGTAATTTGTCCTTCTGCTGTTGTTGGAGAAGCCTGCCCTTTAGTAAGTCCATATATTTGATTGTTGTGAACGAAATGTGCTACATCAATGTTTCTTCTTACTGCATGCATAAAGTGATTTCCACCCTCACCATAATTGTCTCCATCTCCAGATTCAACTATTACGGTTAAATCTTTATTTGATAGTTTTATAGCTATTGCAGGTGGCATGGCCCTACCATGTAGCCCATTGAATCCATTTACACCTATATAGTGTGGTATCTTTGCTGCTTGCCCTATCCCAGATGAAATTACAACTTTATGCGGCGGTATTTCTAATTCTTCTAAAGCTTGTTTCAATGCAGTTCTTATCATATAATTTCCGCACCCTGGACACCAAGATGGTTCATAAAGATTATATTCTTTTTGCATTATAATACCTCCTCTTTCAATCTACTATATATTTCTTCTCCAGAAAAGGCTCTGCCGTCATACTTTAATATTTTGTGATTACATTTTATTAGCATTTCTTCTCTTATTAAACTATCTAATTGAGCTGTAGAATTTTGTTCAACATCGATTAAATTTTTAGCCTTTTTATACATTTTACTTAGTTTACCTGTAGGAAGTGGCCATATGTCACCAAATACTAGTGCTCCAATTGAAACTCCTTCTGAATTAAGTCTTTCTACAGCATCTTTTACAGCTCCATATAAAGATCCCCAAGCTACAATTAGATGTTCTGGGTCTTCTACACCTACTAACCACGGTTCTTGTACCTCTTTTTTAAGATTCTCAAACTTTTTAGCTCTCTTATCAACCATTTTAATTCTAACTACCCCAGATTCTGTTATATTACCATATTCATCATGCTCATCACTATCTACTAGTACCACTTGATTTTCTATTTTCCCAGGTATTATTCTAGGTGAAATCCCGTCTTCTGTGTACTTGTATCTCTTGTACCTTTGACCTTCACCAATATTTTCTTCACCTGAAAGATACCTATCGATACTTATTTTTTCAAATTCAAATGGATCATAAGTAACCATGGCTTCGGATAGATTTTGATCACTTAATAAAACAACTGGTATCTGATACTTCTCTGCTAAGTTAAATGCCCTCGCTGTCTGATAAAAAGCATCTTCTCCATTTCTCAATGAAATCACCATCTTCGGAAATTCTCCATGCCCTAAATGTATCATAAATCTTAAATCAGCTTGCTCAGTTCTTGTGGGAAGCCCCGTAGCCGGTCCCGGTCTTTGAACATTTATAACTACCACTGGTGTCTCAATTATGCCTGCTAAACTAAATGCCTCAGCCATTAAAGCTATTCCTCCACCAGATGATCCTGTCATAGCTCTAACTCCAGTATAAGATGCACCAAGCGCCATATTCAAAGCTGCTACCTCGTCTTCTACTTGATCTATAACTATTCCCATTTCCTCTGATTTATGTGACATATAGTTTAATACTCCAGTAGAGGGAGTCATGGGATAACCACAATAGTATCTGCATCCTGCCGCAATTGCACCTAATGCAACTGCATTATTCCCATTTATTAAGATCGACTTATCTTCTTTTGTTTCTAATTTGTGTTTAGTCTCTATTAAATCATAACCCTCATCTAAAGCCTTTAAATTCACCTCTGATATTTTCTCATTAAACTCTTCCTTGATTATTTTTTTAGTCTCTTCTTTTGGGAGACCAAAATATTTTAATATCGAACCTAAACCTACTGTGGATGATACTTTTGAATTCCCTAAATTCTCCGCCATTTTTTTAAGTGGTAAATGTATAAGATCCTTCTCTTTAGATAATTCTTTATCTAAAATAATAACCCCATTTTCCTTTAGCCTATTTTCATGTATGTTTACTGTCTCATCATTTAATGCAAATATGACATCAACTTTTTGTGTGTAAGTTAAGATGGGTTTATCCGAAAACCTAATTTGTATAAAATTATGGCCACCTCTTACCCTTGACATATAGTCACTGTGAGTAAATATATGAAATCCGCATCTCTTAAGTGATTTCTCTAATATATTTGCAAATGTATCCATTCCCTGTCCTGCTGCTCCACCAACTAATATAGTAAAATCCATTTATATCCAAACCTCCTCTTTGCTTATTACAGTTTGTACATACACTAACCATATACCCTACTAATATATGTGTGAAGCAAAGCATGATCTAGATAAATCTATATTCTGTTAATTTTATCAGATAAGAGTTTCGCATTACCTTTACGCTAGGCTCAAACAAAAACAGCTTAGAAGATTTCACTCTTCTAAGCTGCTTATTATATAATACTTAATTTATGTGCATTAATTTCCTGTTATAACGAAATTAACATACTCTTTAGTTGCAGTACTTTCAGCCATAAACAGTAAATTCTTACCATAGATATCTTGATACTTCTTGTATGCTGCCTCTGGGTTAGATTCTTTATAGTGAACAATTAAACCTAATTTACCTTGAGCTAGGAAATCCTTAAATTCACTTTCAGACCACCAGTTCAAATCATCATTATAAGATTCACAAGTAATGCCTTCAAATAAATCTGCTTCTCTACCAGTATTTTTAGCCATTACTTTAAGTCCTAGACTATTTGCATACCTAGCAAGCTCTTGGTAATATGCTATTGCTTCCTGCTCTGTAGCTTTAAATCCATATTCTCTTCTCATTTGACTGTCAAATGCCCAGTCCATGTTGTCAAATTCAATCCAGTCAAATCCTAGACTTGCTATTCTATCTATTCTTTTCTTCATTACCGGTAAAATTCCTGTAGTTACTTCATTAACGAAATATTCACCTGCCCATTCTCCCCATTGTTTACTTACTAGAAATGGTTTTAAATCATTGAAATCAGATCTCCAGTTTTCACCTGATCCTACTGAAATATATGCCGCAACAACATTGTTATTTGCTTTTATTTTCGAAATCGCATTTACTGATGCTGATGAGTCTGGATCCAGTAATACATAAGCGTTTCTTGCATTGCTTTCAATCTTCGCTAGAGAATCTACTGAATAATTTTCTTGATACGCTTGATTAAATGCAGATGTAATTTTTGGTGTAGATGTTTCTGGTACAGTCACAACTGGTTTAGTCTCAACTGGTTTAGTTACTTCTGGAACAACCACCTCTTTTGATTCTTCTGATTTGCTTGATTCAGTTCTCTTATCCGTTGTTTTTTCTTTGATAATCTTAATAGAATCTTCTCCCCCACCTCTTACTACCATCCTGCCCTTTACTTTTACATTTACTAGGGTAACATCTCCATCAGCAACACCATCGCCAATTATTAGATCCCCTTCAATTACAACATCTTTTAAGACTACATCTTTAGAATTTATCATTACATTGCCTTCTGCGACAGATGTATATTCCCCAGGTAGGCTTATGTATTCTTTTACAATATTGTCCTGAAGTTTTGCAAATTCTGCTCTTGTTACATAGGCTTTTGGATTAAGCATATTATTTGAACCTTGAATATATCCAGCTTCAATCATTGCATATATCTCACCTTTTGCCCAGGTTGATATTTGATCTAGATCTTCAAATCCAGCTGGATATTCCTCTATAGGTTCGATTTTTAAAGCTCGTGCTATAACAACAAATACTTGTTCTCTAGTAATGCTCTCATTAGGATTTAACATATTGTTGCTACCTTCAAATGTTCCCATATTAACCGCTTTTGCCATTTCAGTATAATACCACTCACCTGCTCGCACGTCGTTAAATCTTGCCAATGAAGCTTCTTTATAAGCACCAAAACTTCTATTTACAACTGTAGCCATTTGAGCTCTTGTAAGATTGTCTTTTGGCATAATCTTTCCATCAGAACCTTTTAGCAAACCATTCTCCACTGCTTTTTCTAATACTTCTGTTGACCAATCCTCTGGCATATCTGCAAAATCAGCAGCCAAAGTATTCATTGGTAAAACTAATATAACTAAAACTAACATTGTTGTAATAATTCTTTTCAATCAAAAAGCCTCCTCTAATATAATCTTATTATTTATATCTATTTTGAGATACTATACAAAATATGCTATCTCGCTTTTAATTTTATTGCTATTTGTTGTAATACTATATTGTGCTGACAAGTGAACTATCTTTATCTATACCAAACTAAATTATATTAATTAACCCCCTATACATTTATTAGGTAGCCTTCTAAAATCAAATAGAAATACCTGTTGCTTGCATAATACCATAGTATTTTTACGGGAGTCAACGCACCCACTTTAACATGATACTAAACACAAAAAATAATTAATCTAAAACTACTGAGAATCCAACGTTGTTTCAAAAAAAAACTAAATATAAACTTTCTATAACATTTTTTACATTAATATGTTTTTTTTGATGTTAGACAATGCATCTTACTTATAATCAAGTAATTGCATACATTATAATGCAATTGTATCCCGAATAAGATATAGTATAATTAGAATGTAATTATAATCCAATGTGAAATATATGAAAGGGGTAAAATAGATGACTTATAAAAACGAAAAACGAATATTAAGTTTAATACTTGCAATCGTAATTGTTTTCGCATCCATTATAACCTTTGAAACACCTTCTTTGGCTTCAGATTTCAGTGATATTGATAACCACTGGGCAAAATCATATATAGAAACAGCTTCATCCTACAAAACTGTTTCTGGTTATCCCGATAATACTTTCAAACCCAATGATAATATCAAAAGAATTGAATTTATTGCCATGATAGTTAATTCTCAAGATCTTGATGTGAGGGCTAGATCAAGATGGGAATACTGGGGACAAGCTTATATCCAAACTGCGCTTGAAAATGACCTTATCACTTATAATGAGTATGGAGATATGGATGAAGATACATTTAACAAAAACATTACCAGAGAAGAAATGGCTAGTATTGTAGTCAATGCATACATTAACTCTGGGTTTTCTATTAATTCTTTGGATGTCAATAAAGCACGTGCGAGTTTAAATGACTTTAACAAAGCATCGACTAAGTATTACGAAAGCGCAATCTCCTCTGTTGCTCTGGATTTCATAACCGGTTATCCTGACAAAACATTCCTTCCTAAGCAATATGCTACCAGGGCAGAAGCTACTATTTTGTCCTATAGATTGATGGTAAAACTTGGTATTATATCAGCAAATGAGCTTGCGGAAAATATCGTAATTTCAAATAATAAACTTGAACAAGGTGATGTCTTAACAATAACTATTTATCATGCTGCTAACACTTCTTTAATATCCTTAGTACAAGACTTATATCCTGACTTTAAATGGTATGATAACAATGGCCTTATTCAAGGCTATATTCCAACCAACTACAGCACAAAAGCAGGCCTATATAGCCTTAATTTTACTAATACAAAAACAGGCAATCTTACAACAAAAAATATTGAAGTCCTTTCAAGAGATTTCAGAGTTCAACATCTAAAGGTTGATAGCAGTATTGAATCCAACACAAGAACAGATGCTGCCTACGAAGAATATAGAAAATATTTCAATCCTTCAAGGGATATCTCATCACCTGTAAAGTATTATACTGAGTCATTTCTATTGCCAAATAAAGGTAGACTTACCACTGAATTTGGTGAAACACGTTCTGTAAATGGTTCAATGACAACTTACAGACACTCTGGACTCGACATTGCCGCACCTCGAGGAACAGATGTGGTTTCAACTAACTCAGGTAAGGTTACATTGGCTATGTCACTAACCCTAACTGGCAACACCATAGTTATTGACCACGGTCAAGGGCTATTTAGTGTTTACTTTCACCTAGATAAATTATTTGTTAGCAATGGCGAATTAGTAACACGCGGACAAGTTATTGGAGCAGTTGGATCAACAGGTTTCTCTACCGGACCGCACCTTCATTTTACTATGTCTTATTATAGAACTAATATAGAACCTGGCCATATAATCTATGGCAAAAGTGTTACTAAAAGTAATTATTTACAACTAATGAAGTAATAGCAACTTTAAAACCATATAACCCCTCAATCGTTTCATCTCAAGCTTACTCTAGATAAAATCAAATAAGCATGGGAATCGGCCTACCATAAACAAATAATTAAATCTTGCTTCTACAAAAAAATCATACGCAATACAATAAAAAACGCTTTTATACCGACTAAAGTGTACCTTGTACACCCATCGATTTAAATGCGTTTTTTAGCATAAAATTATACTTTTTTAAGTTAGTTGTTTATATCAATCTATAAATTCAAGGTTTTGCATCAGTACGTCTATTACTTTGGCACATTCAGCTCTAGTAATCATGACTCCTGGCTGGATTTGTCCATCTTTACCATTTAAAACACCATTAAAGGCTAACCCTTGTTAAATTGTTTTTCTTTTTAAATTATCCAAAGATATAAACACAACTGTTGAAAGGATGATAATACCACCAATAAGCGTATTTACATTTAATTTTTCACCAAGCAATAAATAAGCCAACACTATAGAATATAGAGGTTCTAACATGGTTATAATACTAGCCATATAGGCAGAAACCTGCTTAAGGCCATTAATAAACATTGTATGAGCCACACCGGTAAACAAAGTTCCTAGCAGAATAATCAATATGATATCCTTTGTCGTAACAACTGGTTGTATTATAAAAAAACTAGGTAATAAAAACACAGTTGCCGCTGCTTGTTCATAGAAAGCAACTTTTTTCCCACTATAAGTCTTTACCAATTTTTCATTAAATATTGTAAAAATGGCATAAACTGCTCCAGAAAAAATTCCGGTTATACTACCTGCCATAGTATCGCTAAATACATCTTTTAAGGGAATAATAAACAAAATACCGATTATGGTAATAAAACCGAACACAACTTCTTTCTTTGATATCTTGTCATTATCAATAAGTGGACGAAACAAACTAACAAATACAGGAAATGTCGAGAATGTCAATATTCCAATTGCTACGTTTGACAGTTGAATCGCAGCAAAAAAAGTTGTCCAATGAATTGCTAAAATAGCTCCCATAAAAACAAGTTTTTTATAATCAGAATTATGGTTAAGTCTAAGAGGTTCTTTACTTAGCCTTAACCATAACAGTATAAATAATGCAGCTACAAACACACGACCCAATACAATAATAAACGGGCTCAGTTCAATAAATTTACCAAACAATCCAGTCAACCCAAATAAAAAGACTGCCATATGAACTTCTAAATAGCTCTTTTTATTTGTATTCATAGATTATCCTTTCCTTTTTAGTTTAATGAGTAATCTGTGTAATTCATAATCTATAATTACTTTGCATATTTAATAATAATATCTCTTAGTACTTTAACAATTTCTATTCCTGCTCTATCATTATAATAATTTGAAAATCTTTCATCTTCCACATACATTTCAGCTAATCTAATATGGGCTTCTACTGAATAAGTCGCCCATGTAAAGTTTAACCAAGCTTTATGATTTTCATATACATTTTTAGCAGCCTGCGATTCCAAATCTTTTGTTTTAACAACTTCCTTCAAAGATTCAAACATTTCATTTTCAGTATTCTTCATATTCTCAAATTCATCTTCACTCATATTCATAAATCTTTGATTAGAAGCTACAACAGTTTCTTCGCCATACTTTTCTCTAATTTCTTCTCCAAATTTGCTCTCATTATCACTTAATTTTTCTTCTTTAAATCCCTCAAATTTTTCTTTATTTGACATTTTTAACTCTCCCTTATTATAAGCTATTGTTTTTTCAACAGTCGAAATCAATTGATCAAGTTGATCTCGTCGTAAAACAAGTTGTTGGAGATGATTTTTTAATGCTTTGGTAATATCAAAACCTGGTCCTGAAATAACCTTCTGAATATCTTCTAGTTTCATATCCATAGATTTATAAAATAAAATCTGTTGAAGTAGGTCTACTTCTTTTTCTCCATAAATACGATAACCAGATGAATTAATTCTACTAGGCTTTAGCAATCCAATTTCGTTATAATATCTCAAAGCCCTTGTAGTAACACCAGCTAAGTCAGCCAGGTTTTTTATTGAATATTCCATATCATCACCCCCTTAACTTAATAGTAAAGTATTACGTAACGTTAATGTCAAGAGAAATAGGACAAGTTCACTTATTAATCCTTGGATAAATACGGTTCATCAATGGTTAAAACTGTTTTTGACTCGGTTGCATTAATTAATAGATTTAATGCTTCTTTAATCACTCTCAAATGTTGTCTTCTATTTCCTGGATATCCTATTGGTCTTCCCTTAGGAAAAGGTGTTATTAACACTCTAGGTAAACTCATAGAAATCAATTTTTCCTTAAATACCTCAGTAGCAATAACAACCGTAGAAATTCCATTTTTTTCAAATGCTCGCGCTATATGTCCCACGGACACGTGACAAACTGGTCATACGGGTATCAGTATAATCCCATCCATACACTGTTCTTTAATTTGATCCATCCATTTTTTCTCAATTTCCTTCTTTAGTTTTCCTTGCGAACATGCTCCGACAAAGGAATATACCGTTTGAGCTAATTCCCCAATAATCCCTTGCTGTTCTAACGTACTTAATTCCTGAATAGGTAAAACCACACCAGGGTCGATTTGAGCTCCACTTATATCATATCCAGCATGACGAACACATAATTTGTTGACCGGAGTATCCTTAGGAATGAAAGAAAGTGTTGGTTTTTCTTTAACAAATTCGCTTATTCTATTAATAGCTTCCTGCTGGGTCATATCTGATATTCCAAATGGAGCCGGATCATCTCCCGCTACAAAGTGTCCACTTGAAGTAAGTAAACCAATTTTAGCATCAGATAGCTTTGGAATAAAAGGATTAAATGGGCCTTCCTGATAAACATACTTTGATGGGCTAGAATAAGCAAATTTTTGACCCTGAAATATATGTTCAATAACATTTTCTATATTACCTTCATTCAGTAACTCCCCTGATAGACTAAGCAACTCTTCAATAAAATTAGCCGCTTCATCATCCGTCATTAGAGACATAAATTTGAAGTTAAGATTATTCCGTTTCCCATAATTAAAAGAGTTTTTAAAATCATTAAACGTATCCATTAAATTACCCCCTAATAAAATTATAGAGTGCTCTCTGCATAGCTTCAAGTCGCTAATACTAAAGGTCCCCAAACAAAATCAAATATACAATGTTTATTTTCCTTCATTTTACTTACAGATACTCTTTTAGATGTATTATCGTTTTACCCTTTTAGTACTAATTGAAACTTATCAGCAATAGTCATTCATAAATCATAATACCACTAGATTGAATTCATTTTTGTAGTTTATAACCGAATTATTCCCTGCAATTATTTTCCATGACCCAGCATTTTTTTAAGATATCCCACATTCAATAAATGTACAGTTTCAAATTTTCCATCATAGAATACTGCCCAGTTATTAAAAACACAAGGTACAGCTTTTGCCTTTTCCAAAGTATCTACTTTTACTAAATTAATTTTAACCTCATTAGCTTCGCAATAGGCCTTGATTTCTTTGATACAGTTTGCAATATAAGGACATTGTAATCCATAAAATATTGTTAAATCTTTACTTTCTATCTTTTGATTTTTTGCATCATCAGTAAAATGAGGATGTGTGCCATCAAAAGACATTGCTAACAATTCATACTCATCATCAATAGTATCAACAGTTTCAAAGCCGTGTTTAATCATGAATTTCTTATCACTGAGAAATGGTTTCTTTTTCTTGGAGCTGATTATACAAACTCCTGACTTATTTTGTTTTCTAGCATCATTTATACAGTATTCTAAAAGCTCTTTACCATATCCCTTTTTCTTGAAACTACCTGAAACCCATAGACAATAAATATAAATATAATTGTCTCCTAAGACTGGAGTCCAAGCTGTTTCAAGGGGAGAGTATTCAATGAATACTTTCCCTCTTGCATCTAACTTTCTGAAAATATGACCTTCACTAATCCTCTCTTTAAGCCATTCTTTCTTTATATCTACACCACATTTATGTTTTTTATCAGCAATTGCACAACAAATATGTTCTTCTTCTATATTATCTATTGTGATATTTATAAAGCTCATAATCCTACCTCCTTGCTAAGTTCCATATGACATAAGCTGGTAATTACTTATGCATATTCTTTGTATATTATCCTTGTTTAACTTTCAGTCAAAGATTTACCTTCCAGTGCGTTTGATGCCCAAGTTATTACAATACCATAAGAAACTTTTATCTGTTTAAGCATTTCTCCCTCAAACAATTAGCCCAAATATGTATTTTAAATTCAGCACGCTGGTAATAAATCTCTGGAAATGATAATTCCCTTGACAAAACAACCCTTATACATTGTTGTACACCAGTTTTATTTCATTCAAAATTTTCTGATGCCATAGAAGGATTTTCGAGCTCTGTTATGTTTTCATCGCCAAGCATCAACTCACATACTTCTCATACCATTAGATACTCTGATGTATTATTAATCAAAACTGAGAATTTTTTCTATGATTTTTATGGTGTTTTGATCCTAATTACTACCTTATATTAATCTAATACCATTTTGACATGAGGAATTCCGTCTTCTATAAACTCCTCTGATACTTGCATAAATCCAGCTTTTTCATAGTATTCTTTAGCGTAGGATTGTGCTTCTATAATTATTCTATCTGCTTTCATTCTCTCTTTGGCAACCTTTATGCCCTCAGAAAGGATTACTTTCCCTAATCCAATTCCTCTTTCAGTTGTCAATACTCGTCCAATTGATACCTCTTCATGTGACACACCTTTTTCTATTACCCTTAAATAAGCCTTAATGCCTGTTTCGTTCTCAAGGTACACATGGTATGAATTCTGATCATTGCCATCTATCTCTGAATATATGCAATTTTGCTCTATAACGAATACATCAAACCTTACCTTTAAAATTTTATAGAGCTCCTCCACTGTTAATTCTTCAAAACGCTTCACAACTAAATCCATACTTACCTCCATCTTTAATTACTATAAATTATTATCAATTTACAAATCTAAATCCGCTCCATGAAAGTCTTAACCACAGTATCTTTTGAAGCCTTCTTATTGGGAAATATGGTGAAATCAAATATTTATTATAACGGAGTCAAAACTTTATTGTATTAGAACATATTTCCCGTGTTATTAATACTACCATCTCTACATGCGTCGAGTGTTTTTTGAGACAGATTCGTGATGTATAATTTCATTTGTCAATATTCTTCTATTTTTCTATCACTGTATTATATGGCACCCGACTCCACTCAATTCTTGCAATTTCTAACATAGTATCCACCTATTGCTATTTTAAGAATTATTTCATTGTCATATTATATCAGTTACATAAAAAAACACCAACTTTGACAGAACTATTTCCTGCAATCAGTGGTGTGTCAATATTTATAGTACTTGGTGCACCAATTGATGGAATAAAAAAGGATGGTTTTAACTCCTTTTTATATAAAAACATTGTACCCACATAACCCTTACGAGCAGGTTCTATCTAACTATTCCAAGCAATTTCATAATCTGGAAACATGTCTCCCAAAATTTATAAATTAAAGTTCAAATGTATATAAGATTTGTTACTCTGTTTTTTTCTTCCTAGCAATCAAAATCAAAACAATCCCCAAAACTGAAATAATTGCTATTACTATATAAATATTTACTGGTTTTTCTTTATTTTCCACTGGGTCTTCAATTACCTTAGTTTCAATTACAGTGTTTTCTGGTTCTTGCATTTCCTCTTCCTCTATTTCTATTTTATCTTCTTCTCCTACTTCTATTTCTTCCATTGAATCTCCTTCTGCTAACAAGGGATTATTGAATAAAGCTGTTTCATCATTTTTGTGTATTAAAAGTACACCTTCAGAGGAAGGTTCTGCCCAACCGTATTCTAACGATAGAACTTCTTCTCCTGATTTATCTATATAAATATCCTTACCATCTAATATTACATGTCCTAGCCCTTCGGAAAAGTCATAGGCATCTTCATATTTTAATGGAATTACTTCCTTACCTTCTTTATCTATATAACCATAATCTCCATTAAATCCTACTGCTGCTAACCCCTCAGAAAAACTCCTTGTATCATCATATTTTAATGGAATTACTTCCTTACCTTCTTTATCTATATAGCTAGCCTTACCATCTAATTCTACCTTGACTAAGCCATCTGAGAAAGCCCAAGGCCTATCATATCCCATTGGTATTTCCGCAAATCGTTCATCATAATCACCTGTTTGATCATATATAAAAGGAATAACTTCTTTTCCTGTTTTATCTATATACCCCACCTTATTATCTAAATGTACTGCAGCAAATCCCTCGGAAAATTCCCAGGCAGCATCGTATTTGAAAGGTGTTATTTCATTTCCCGATTTATCTATATAAGCAAATTTATCATTATCATCTGAATATACTGCAGCAAAGCCTTCGGAAAATTCCCAGGCAAGATCATATTTTAATGGCAGTACTTCATTTCCCGCCCTATCTATATAACCATACTTATAATTTAATGACACTAGAGCTAAACCTTCTGAAAAATTCTTCGCGCTATCATATTTTAATGGCACTACTTCATTTCCTGATTTGTCTATATAACCCCATTTAATACCCGATTCACCTGATGATGCTGCTGTTGCTAAACCTTCTGAAAAAGCATCAGCTAAAACATATTTAATTGGAATTACTTCCTTACCTTCGTTGTCTATATAACCCCACTTTCTATATAAGCTTACCTGTGCTAATCCATCTGAAAAATCATAGACATAATCATATTTTAATGGTATTACTTCTTGGCCCAACTTATTTATGTAGCCATATTTGTTATTAATCGATACTAGAGCTAAACCTTCTGAAAAATTGCCTATACTAGCATATTCCTTGTCTAACCATATTAGATCTGCCTCCACTGCACTTACTACATTCCACTTGTTTGATACAAAGATATTTACTAGTAAAAGTAATAATAATGTAAAAACAAGGCTTTTTTTCATTTAATCCAACCCCTTTTTTTTGCTATTTTCATTCTTGAGATTTTAAAGCTTATCTTATTTCAACTTTGATTATATCAATAATTTTAACTTTTGAACCTAGCCGTAACGGCTAGTATAGTTATAATATAGAAATTTGTTGCTCCTAAATATGAATATAGTGAAAATGTAAATTAAAATAAAAAACTCCCCTTCCTAAAAAAAAATTTAGAAATGAGAGTAAACTTGATTTTAAAATAATAATACTTATAATACAACTGATATATTGCCACTTATTGTTTCCTATAAAATAGTTCTACCTAAGATTTCTTTAACTCTGCGCTCAATATAAGAATTATCTATATTCCAACTTTTTTTAAATTCTAAGTATTCTGATGTATCTATCTTTTTAGGATTCGCAGACTTTATAGCTCTTATCATTATATTTTTAGGTGTATGCTCCATATCTATAAATTCTAAAAGTTGGGTATCATATCCCAGTATTTCTAAAACATTTGCTCTTAAGCTATCTGTTATTAGACTAGATAGTCTTTCTTTTATTATCCCATGCTTCAGCATAGGTGTCATAGTTTTATTTTCAATCTTATTAAACAATTCATGTTGACAACAAGGTACTGATAATATGATATCCGTGTTCCAGCTAACAGCTTTAATCAAGGCTTCATCTGTAGCTGTATCACAGGCATGGAGTGTAACTACCATATCAACTTTATCTAATTCTTCAAAATCCCTAATATCCTTATTTATAAATTGTAACCCTTTATAGTCTAACTCTAGTGCTAAATTATTACATAATTCAATTACATCTTTTTTTAGATCTAGTCCTATAATATTTACATCTAAATTTAAAAGTTTCTTCAAGTAATAATATAAAGCAAAAGTCAAATAAGATTTTCCACAACCAAAGTCAACTATATTAATCTTTTCTTTATCTTCTATTTTATAAACCACATCTGATACTAATTCTAAAAATTTATTTATTTGTCTAAATTTATCATACTTTTTACTGAAAACTTTACCATCTTGACTCATGACCCCAAGCTCTATTAAAAAATCACATGGAATCCCTTCTTCTATAATATATGCTTTTTTCCTATTATGGTCTAAATCTATAATACTTCTAGTCGGTTTCTTTTTGAATATACTTACTTTACCTTTTTTGCTTATTAGTATTTGATAATCTGCATCTAGTGTAAATATCATACCTTGCTTAAAATGGTTTAAAAATAGTTGTTTATACTCTATTATAAATTCATCATTTTTAAGATTTTTGTGTATTATTTTGTCTTTGTATTCGTAAGCCAATTGAATATATTTTTCATTTTTTATTAATACTGGTTTTATACTAACTTTGGTAAATGTATCTTTAGATTTATCTTTTAAATTGCTAAGTACTGAATATATAAGGGTTTCTTCTTCCATTATTTCTTCTATAATTTTTTGTAATTTATCCAAACCATAACTCCCTTTACTTTGAGATTTCTATATCTATCCCTTGCCTCTACCTCAACTAGATTTCTAGTTTCTTTTTATCTTGATTTGATTATAACATAAAGCTCATATGTTTTTACGTAAGAAAATAGATTACAGATAAATCTGCAATCTATTTTAACTTCTATTTATTTAACGATCGCTTTTTTTAGTGTTTTATATACCTTGCTAGAACCTAACTTCTAGTTGCTTATGTTCTTCTTTATACGAGAGATTTAGCCTTTGGAATTTAAAATTTATTATTGTTGTTTTTTATAATAATTACTTAGACTTTACATGTTATAAAATGCTATTACTTGATTTTGAGTATACCTCCCCCCAAAATAGCACTTTATTTTATTGTTTGTGTTTTATACTATTAGGAATAATTACTCTTCTTTAAATTCATCGTTTTTAATCATATAGTTAAGTTCGTTAAAACTTCTTATTCGTAATATAAAGCCAAATAATACTGCTAGTACTATTTTACCGGTCTTATATGTAGGATTTTTACCATTTTACTACCTCTCCAGTTTTTAAGCTAAACCTCTATTCTGTATACACACTCTCAAACTCTAATTCTCCACTAACTATTAGATCGATAGAAAAATCTTTTTGACCATCATCTATATAAAGTGTACCAGATAATGTTGCTTCTCCTTCAGAAATCGCTGTGACTATACTATTTTCATCTACTGTTATTACTGAAATATCTGAAGACTCTACCGTTAATGTATATGGAACTTCCCATGGCATTGTTGGATGTAATTCAGTAGTTGTTCTAGGTAGTAAAGCAATACCATCTTCTAATACCACTGAAACTAAAGGTAGCATTTCGTATGATTCTTCAATATATGCTCCATCTTCATCTGTTTCTTCTAAATCTATATTATTATATTGAATTGTTTCACAATCAAGCATAGGTTGTGCTGAACCAAAGATTAATACAGGATCTATGTCTTCATCTACACGATAGACTGCACTAAGATCCTTAGCAATTATAAATTTTGCCAGTGCCACACCGTTGTCGTCAAAAGTTACCTCCACAGGATAGAACCAGTCAGAAACAAGTGCATCTGGATATTGGATTGTATATGCTCCATTATTGCTATTTAAGCTAGTTGCTGCAGTAGGTAAATGATCAAGAATTGCCGTTGCCGAACGCTCACTTAACTCCAACCCTTCGGACACAAAGTCATAAACACCATCAGGAGAAATTGACACATCCCCAGTGTGAGTAACTGTTATTCGCTGCCCCTCCTCTGACAATAAAAAGTCAATAGTGATTGGGTTTGTAGCATCTGGATCAGATTCGTAGTGACCCACTCCATTCTGATCCACTAAAAGTATAAAAGGCAATATCAACGTATCTGCCCAATCTTGCGATTCACTACCCTCCATAAGCCTAAACTCAAACATCACACAATCGTTGGAAAGATACTTCATCTGAAGAGAAGCATTGTTATATTGACTACTGTCATTACGTGTAAATTCTCCAGACAAAGTCTCCCAGACCACTGATGACACACTGGACATTTCAGAAGAGCTAGTTACCGTGATATCTTTTGATTGAGGATCCTCTGAGATTGTTTCTGACGATTGTTCACATCCCACACAAAAAATAATAATGGTTAATAAAACTCCAAATAAATTGAATAACTTGTTCATGTCTCTACCTCCTAGATAATTAAATTATAAGTGTTTTGGATGATTTTACTACCGCCTGAATAATGAACTTCTACTGTATATTGACCTGATTTACATTTATCCCACGAACCCATATTGGCATATCCGTCCCAAGCAAACCACCCAACCTCATTGTTAGTCTTTCTGGCTGGTCCAATCTGCTCAAAAACAAGATTTCCATTACTATCAATAATCTTTATAGTCAATTCTTTGCCTTTTATATTTGTACACTGAATACTAAACTTATTTCGTTCTATCCCTTTAGAATCTATAACTTTTTCAAAAGGCTTGAAAGAAATCGCAGATGAACATGTATGCTTAATTTTATACTTCCATCCATAAGTTTGAAGAGTATTTGACGATGACTTAGCAGTCAAAATAAAAGTAGACTCTCCAGTAGGAAGCTGACCATAATTATATCCAAAGTCACGTCTAAAACTTTGTCCTGAACTTACAGAAAAAGGTTTCCATTTAACCACTATCTTTCCAGATGAGTTAAGCAATATAGGTTGAAAATTGAAACCTTCTATTAATTTATCATTATTCGTAAAATTGAAACTCATATAAAAATTTCCGTCATCCTTCTTATAACTTTTATTTTTGCTCACCACTATAACACTATTACCACTTGCTGCCATTACCGGTGTATACCCAGATATAGTATTTGATAATACCATTAATAAAGATATACAAAACATTAATATTCTTTTAGACGACTTTTTCATAATATTCCTCCCTTTCATAATGTAAAACATAATATATTCATCAGCAAATCTCATCTTCACCATGGCATATAATCACACACGTAAATGTCAATGTCAATTGAATCAATTGAGCTGCTTGGAATATTGTCATCTTGTCCATATACCAACAAAATGGTGCATATAAATAGTATTAGAGAAATAATGACACCCATAATTCCAAGCCCTATTAAGATATTCCATACTTTTTTCTTGGATTTCATTTTGAGAATAATACCAGTGATTAAAACAATCAAACCAAAAATCGCAAAAAATATGAACATTCTTTAACCCTCCTTAAAAATCTGTCATTATTTATTAACTTTCTTCACCACAGATCTTTGTTATCATGGGTTCCACACATAAACCTTAAGCCCCCGTGAACTCATGTCTTCATTAAAGATTTCTGTGATCCATATCTTTCCGTTTGCAATCATAACGCCTTCATAATTAGCAAAAAGATTAGTACAATCCGTTTGTGCAATAAAGGTTTTACAATCATCCGAAAGTAAGCTTCCTATATCATAAATGGCAAATTCATCCTCTGTCTCAAAGGTTTTTGAACCAATATCAATAGGATATGATATTTTTGAAGCTAACGAAGTCCATTCTTCATTTATAAGATCATACTGTACTCCCTCTACAAAACTTTCTACTTCAGCACTGCTAATATCAGTAAATACAGAAAAATCCACTTTACTACTAGTTTCATTATTATTCAGAATCCAATCAGCACCCGATAAAACATCTAAATAATAAATATTACCCCTGTCACTGACAGCATAATGATACATAGCAGTAAATTTTTGCCCATCTTCTGAGTAATCACCTGTTGAGAAAATGTAAGCATGTTCTCCATCTATAATTTCCTCACCGTCTGATAGGATTACGGTGCTGAAATCACCTCTCTCCTGCATTATATCTTCTGCAAGCGCAAATGCATCCTCCTCACTAAGAATTTCACCATTATGAGTGTCTGCATGTGCATAATAAAACGCACTGCCCATGTAGATTATATTACTTGGGAACTCTTTAATAGGATAAAGATTATCAAATTCCAAATTACAACCGCCATTCATGGTATAGTAGACATTTTCATAATCTAAGTTTTCAATCACCGTATACCATAGGCTGTCCAGCATAAACCAACGCATTGAGTCTTCATCAAATAAGAAAAAATCATCTTTCTGTTCTCGGTCATCAAGATTTGCAATCAGCGTAGAATTCTGATCCCAGTCAATTGTAATTTCTTTTAAATTATCGTTGGGATCTTGAGTAGTAATATAGAAGTCTAGTCCCGTCAATTCAGAAAGCCCTTGAGCCAACTTTTCTACTGTCAAATCACCCGTGTATTCAAATGGATGAGTTTTAAAATCTGATTTAAATCCTGCAGACATATTAGTATAGAGCATTGCTATTTCATTTTCCACCACAGCTTTACTTCCTTGATTTTCTTGTGGTGTAACTTCATTGCTAGAGCACCCTATTAATAAAATACTAATTCCCAATAAAATTGCCAGTGTCTTATTAATAATCTTCATCACCTTTCCTCCTTTAAAATCATGACTTCCACTTTAACATCATTCAATATATAATTAATTAAACTTATCTTATAACCATTAGCCCTCTCAACCTATTTCTGAGATGTATTAACCATTAACATATCCATAAATTCTTTTGCTGTAATACGTGTACAATCCAGATTGTCTCTACTGAACAAGAGATAATCACCGTCAGTGCGAACACTTTGGAACACCTTCTCTTCCTGAAGAGCATTGAACCTTGGAATACACAGTTGAGAAATAAAGTTATAATGGATAACAGCACCAGTTTGCATAATCACTTCAATATAGTAGCCTGGCAATGCCCGCACACTTTGAATGAAATTGTCGTATTGTCCCATAGATTTAACCTCCTATTCAAAAAAATCTTTCCCTTTTAATCAGCATACAATAGAACATCTTTTAATACACCACCCATTAGGGTGGTTTTCAATTATTTTGGTTCCATTTTTATATGCATACTAAAAAATGTCCACAGCAAGCTGCGAACATTTTTTAGTAAATATTTAGAAATCTAACCTAGTAAGCTGAACTTTAGAATGAACACCAAGCTTGTCATAAATGATTTTCAATGCTGATTTCACAGTATTAGTAGAAATAAATAGACTCTCAGCAATTTGTTTTACAGTAAGTCCATCCTTCGCCATCAAGGCAATTTCACGTTCACGAGGCGTCAAAACAATTTTCGAATAAAAAAACTTTCTCTTTATAGCTTCCATTCCAATATTTTGACGTCCACAAAGAAGTATGACATCAGACAATCTTTCCCTATTAGAAACTTCCAAATGTACCGATTTCAGCAAAGGTAGAATCTCTTTACCATATTCTGCAAATGGCAAATATATTTTATCCGGTAGTGCAATATTAAGAGCTTTTACTAAACTTTCTTGTGATTCTACACGCTGACCCTGCCTGTACTTGGCAACCGCAAAAAAGATCAACTGATATACTTGAGGCAACAAATAATTCATTCCCTCAGCCATGCCTATCATTAACCCCGATAGACCATATAGTTCATTGTACCTCTTCTCTATTAAAAGGATTTTGCCATAAAGTAAATGGCCATAGGGTATTGCATTTATGTATAAAACCTTTTTCATATTCTCTAAATCATAAATCCAATCAGCTAACTCCTTTGTTTCACCCAATGTCAACTTAAGTGACATTGTACAAAGCTCTAAAGCACGCAGTACAAAACGGTCTACCGTTGGAGCTGTATACTCGTTCAAACTATTTAAAGCCACTTGATAAGCATCTACATCTCCCCTTAGTATTGCAATTCGTGCAAGCAAAAGCTCGGAACAAAGACATAATACTATCTGTTTTTTGCTTCTAGCTAAATATAATGCTTTGTGACATAAAGCCTCCGCGGCTCCATCGGCACCTTTCAAAAGAAGCGCCTCTGCTCGCATAACTATGTTAGCACTTACTCCATGTCCCTGTACTATCATAGAATAAATTGGCATACACTTATCCATATCATCAAGTTCTTTTTCTAGTTCACCCGTTTCCCTCCAAAACATATTTAGCACAGAAACATTCCCGAATGTCCAAGGAGTATTTGGAATTAAAAATAGACTAGGACCATTCAGATACTCCAAAGCAGTACGATGACCCTCACTCATTTTTTTGATATCGTTGTAATCATCAAAGGATGTCAACAAAGCAAACTCGCCTTTAATCCGTTTAAAGTCTGTTTCAGAAATCCCTTCTGAATTTTGAATCATATCAGCAACTAAACTTCTTAATCTGGTATAAGGTTCACGCTTTCCGCCCATATATAGATTAAAAGCAAACCCTAAACTAGTCAGTGGATACTTGCGAAAGAGTTCCTCTGGACAATTGTAAACTAGCTCCGTTATAAAGTCCAATACATTTCTTTCCTTTTGATTATTAAGATATATTCCATCAAATGGTAAAGAAAGTATAGCTTCATAGTCTTGTATTTTATAATAAAATTGTGCTGCGGCATAGTAATCTCCAACAAAAGTGCAAGCTTTCCCCGCTCTTCTCAACATAATCGTCTGAAATCCTTCTGGCTGATGATTATAAAATCTACTTCTTAAATAATCTAGTAAAACGCTATGTAAAGTATACATATCTTTCTCAGGTAGAAATCGTATAAATACATTTTCATCTATCAGTCTCACTATATTTTCCGATAGAATATCTTCATCCATCATGATTTGAACTTGACGGATGGTAAACCCATCAAGAACGGATACTAAAAGCAAAAATTTTTTTTCATCATCAGAAAGTAAATTCCAAACAGCCATTTTTACAAGCTGCTCAATGTCAGAAGTACGTGCAAATGTTCCTACCTGCTTATAATTAGTCATTTGCAATCTTATTGCCAATACCCAACCTTCAGTAATACTATATAAGATCGTCTGTTCTTCTCCTGTCAATCGAATACCTGCCATTCTAAAATATATTACTATGTCCTTTCTATCAAATAATAAATCTTTATTATTAATTTGGTAAATATTTGCATAGTTAACTGTAATTTTATCATTCTGTTTCAATTGTTGTGTAATAAAGATGATATGTAAATTGGCATTGTCATGTGTTGAAAAAGCATTTATAATACGTCTTGGAATCTCACTTTTCAAAAGCTGATAGTTATCAATAACTAAAAAAGTT
Organism: Gudongella sp.; assembly: GCA_034006985.1. GTDB lineage: Bacteria > Bacillota > Clostridia > Tissierellales > Tissierellaceae > Gudongella. The sequence continues at coordinate 5,612 of JAVERT010000006.1, read as the reverse complement.
TCCCTTTCACAGCGAAGTTCACGTAAAGAAAGTGCTATATCTACTAGCGTATCTTCGTTTGGAAATTCTAACTTTCTTAAAAGTGAAGCTACCGCATCATCAATAACGCTGAACATGTCGCAAATACCCTTCCACGACTTTGTTGGTGTTTCGCCTAGACAAGTGTACCAATGTTGCACTGCGTGGGACTTATTTGAATTCAAGTATTCTAGTATAGCTGTTGTTTTTCCAAAACCAGATGGTGCCTCTACCAATGTAAGAGGATGATTATCTATTCGTTCCAATTTTTCCAAAAGTCTCTTAGAAAAATAATATTCTTTATTTTTCTTTTTATTTTGTTTATTCATTGGCATCTTCCTTTATATATTTTTTGTCTCGACTCTTAATGCACTCAGTTCTAAGCATTTTTATAGTTTTGCTTTTGGCTCCACTATCTCCTACTATGATTAGTATATCATGTTCGGAGATTGATTGAAAAGTCACTACCTGCGAGGATAAATTCACTGTGGAATTCAAATCTGGACTGACAGTTGATATAGTGGAATAGATAAAAAACAAGGCACTCTAGAAAGTCAATGTAGGGTGCCATTTTAACTAGTTCTTATAAAAAATAATTCTATCACCTAGATGGATAATGTGGTGTAGATGCTCATAGTATAAATCTTGACCACAACATTTTTTGAACTTTTTCCCACTTCCGCATGAACATTTTTCATTTCTTCCAACTATATTTATATCTGAGCGTTGTCGCATGGTCTTTGATACTTCCATGTGAAAAAGCTGAAATGCAGGAACTGATTGTTCAAGAAACTCATGGAGTACTTGAAATTTTTCTTCTTGAGTACGCTTATCATCGCTTATTTCCATCACGCATCTTTTATCTAAAGGATGGCTAACCATAGCAACCGCCTGAAACTCTTTTACTTGTATTATTTTCTCAATTGCTCACCCTTGTCAATCGTATCCTAAGGCCCCACAGTCGCCTACAAGGTTTGCAAATTCTATGTTTATACAATTGCATTGCTTCGTATTTTCCTCTTTTTTCTTCCTGTTCCTTTCTCTCTTTTATTCAATCTTTTCCTATTGCTTTTTCTCTCTTTTTTCAAGAAAAAGATGAAAAGGAAGGTGATGTTTTAGTGAGAATATGTTGGACTCAAATATTTATTATAATAGAGTCAAAACTTTATTATATTAGGACATAGTAATACATGTTAAGTTAATCTTAAGACTTTAATTGCGATACATAACCGTGTCACTCTAAAATACAATTCTCAGTTCCTTTAGTAATGCTTTCTATGTATAAGCTACTGATTGGAAATTGCTTCTTTACTTTAAAGGATCCTTTCAATCAAACTTTTAAATTACTTGTGTCACATAATATAAAAAGTGCGATATCTTTCTTTTAATTATTATTTTCTGTTTTATTTAATGATATATAAATTAATTATCATTAATTAGACTGTTTATCATTTCAATAAATTCATTCATTATTTCTTCGTTTACGAAGTGTATTCTTGTATTTTCTGAAACTTCCTCAACTGAATCATATGCATCATTAAGTAAAATTAATATATAATTCTCACCAACAGTTACACTATAATCATTTTCTTCAAAATACAAAGCAATTATGTAATAAGGATTTACACCTGGCTTTGCAGGCGTATTGTCTTCAGTTAACATACCACTTTCTTCAGATCTGATTGTTAAAAGGTAATCATAAATCTCCTGTGCTTCTGATCTTGAAAACCGTTTCATATTTGACATATTATCATAAGGCATTATATCCATTCCTTTAAAATCATAATCTGCAAAGTTATGATACTCACCAATTATTGCGGATTTATCGTTACAACCTACAAGTAGTATCACTAATACAATAAATATTGATACTATTTTAAATTTCTTATTCATTGTTCATTCCTCCATAAGCTTAAATTGATTGTGCATCATCTACTAATACACAACTAATATTAGTTAGATATTATAAGTTTTGATTTTGCAGCATTTATTTTATCAGGATCTGTTATCACATTATCTTTAAATACTTTTTCAATTATTAAATCTTTGTTTTTTTCATAGTCATCATCTTCTTCGACTTCAGCCATTATTTCTTCTGTTATATTATTTATCTCTTCTTTATTTAAATCTCCAAAAATTGTTGCTTCATGAGATAAATCATAACCTATAGACATAAAACCTCCTGATATATCTATATTATTATCCTTTGCCCATTCTTCAATTGAGGAAAATAATATCCACTTATCTTCAATTTTAACAACAAGAACATCTTCAAAATATGCATAATTTGAACCAACTATCTTAGAATTTTCTATATTATATTTACCTGTTATATCAAAAATGTCATCTGATCTAATCTCTCCAATTATTTCACCTTCATCAATTTCTACAATAATTTCCTTATCGGTGTTAACCCATACCCCCTCTATTAGACTAATCATTTCTGGTATTTCTTCTGATTCAAGAATACCTGTGCCTTCTGTCGTTGGAATAGGTAACAATAGCTTATTAAGATCTTGATAATTCGAATTCCACCTAAATGCATCTACTATCCAAGAACTATTTTCTTCAATCATAACAATATCACCTGATACGGTTACAGCTTCATTTCCTCCATCGTCGAAGAATACTCTAAGTGATAATAAATAACCATAGTAGACTCTTCCATCGTCATAAACGTCCATTTCAAATAAATCAATTGAATCAACTTTAATGTTATTATTTGTATCTTCTCTTATTATTTCCGCCCAAGGTATAAACCTATTTGATACAGCATTATCGTAAGCTTTATCAGTCATCAAATATCCGTAATCCTTTTTTAATGAATCAATATAATCTTTCATACTATATTGACTCGTTGTTTCAGAATACAAAACATCACGAAAGTATTTTGTAGATTCTAAGTCTTCAGGATTTGTAACTATTTCAAGAAACGCTTTGGCAAAATCTTCTGAGTCCTTCTTAGGATTAGTCATTAATCCAATAAAAACAACTCCAAGTATAAGCAAAGCTATTATAATAATATAAGAATTTGGTTTTTTAAAATTGATGATATTCTTAATTCGTCCTTTTGTTTCTCCTTCGCCAAAAGCAAGAGGCGTCATACTCAATTTCCTTTTTCCTGTTGTTAAGTTTAGTAATGACTGTGAATAGTTTTTTTTCACTTTTTGACCTAATTGACCTATAACAGCTTCATCACAAGACATTTCCATGTCTTCTCCACTAATCCAAAAAGTAATCCATACTAATGGATTAAACCAATGGATGCATAGAACCAAATAACTTATAAACCTACTAACATGATCAAACCTCTTTATATGAGTCCTTTCATGAAGCACTATATATTCTTCCTCAGTCTCGGACAAAAATGCCGGTAGATATATTTTAGGTTGGACCAAGCCTAAAACAAAAGGAGACTCTATGTTTTCTGCTTTGTAAATATTGTCCTTATATAAGCTTGCATCTTCTACTTTTCTTTTCATTTTTATAAGCGTTGTTATTCCATAAATTAAGAGAATAACCATCCCAGCAATCCAAATAAGTAATCCTATTCTAATCCATATTTGCATGGGATTAACACTTGCCATTACCTCTGCTTTAGGAATAGAAGTAGCAATTGACTGATCAATATTAGTTATTCCTGTATCAATCTGTGGTGTAGCATTATATAAAATATCATTTGAAATAGGTGTTGGGTTCACAGGTATCAGACTCAAAACACTTTCAAATGAAATTGGAACAATAAGTCTACAGAGAACAACTATCCATAATATGTAGGTATACTTTTTGGGTGCTTTTTTAAGAAGTATCCTTGCCGCTAATACAAACAAGATAACAAGACTACCAATATAACTCATATTAATAACTTGTAAAAATACTTTATCTAACATACCTATCCCTCCTTGTACCCATCAATTATTCTCTGGATTTCTTTTATTTCTTCTTCACTTAGTTTTTTTCGTCTGGTAAAGGCTGCTAAAAAATTAGGTAGGGATCCTCCAAAGGATTTTTCTAAAAACTCTTGACTCTTTCCTGCTAAAAAATCTTCTTTTTTTACTAACACAGAAACAATTCCTTTATCATTCTCAAAAATTCCTCTGTCAATAAGCCGCCTTAGCATTGTATATGTTGTCGTTCTCTTCCAATCAAATACTTGCTCACACAATGTGATAAGCTTTCGAGTTTGTATTGGGGCATTATCCCATATCATATTTGCAAACTTTTCTTCCATTTCACCAAATTTATATTTTTCCATAAAAAAAGCCTCCTTCAGTCTAAGACCTTTAGACACTTTTAGTCTAACATTATTAGACTATGCTGTCAATATATTAAATAAAAAAATCTAAAAGCCTCTATTCTTTTGGATATGTTAGATTGTATAATTGAACTTTGTAAAAGGGAGGATGAGAAGGAGGGTGATGTTTTAGTGGGAATATGTTGGAATCAAATGTTTATTATAATAGAATCAAGACTTATTATAAAAGTCAAGATTTTATCATACTAGGACAGTTACTTCATAAGCAGGGTTAGGGCTTCTGCAGATGCATTTTCAAGTAGCGATAAAAAAGAAGTTTCCAAGTTTGCAGTTTACATCCTGCAAATCTCAAAAACTCCATAAACCTTCTGTAAATCTTCCTTTCACCAAAAGCAATCTCTAGATAAAACAATCGGAGCTACAGACGATATAACATATTTTAATCCTACGAGTTAACTAAATGTCACATCGACGGCATAAAGCTTATTCATTCCCTTTTTCTATCTCCGGATATCTTTCAAGCATTTTTTTGTTTGCAATTTCTAATTGTTTATAGTACTCAGCATAGGAAGCGCTTAGTCTTTTCATAGCTGGAATAAATATGTCGTAATAGCCACTCGTCCTATTAAATTCTTTTAGCAAAGACTGAATTTTGTATATGGGTGAATTTTTAAATTCATCTGATTGCTTATACTCCAAATATCGATCTAATATTTCTTTATTATCGGATAGAAATTTTTCAGGGTTTTCAATAGATCTCTTTGTGTTTTCTATCATTTTTCTAATATTTTCGTTACTCATATTCTTTGTATTTTTAGTTAAAAATTCCCTCAAATCCTGTGGAAATTCAAGCGATGGTACCTCATCTAAAAATGCAACTATTTCACGATATGCAGACTTTTGATCATCTGTAACAATTTGCTCATTTAAAAAATGGGCAAAATGCATACAAATAAATCGGCCATAATATCCAGGGAATGCTTCCAATAACTTTTCGGTTACTGTTTCACCCTGTTCAATTGCCTTCAATTCTCTTCTAATTTCAGAATAACTCTTACCGCAACTAAGCTTATCAAGTAAAGCTTTCTTTGCCTGTTCTCTCTGCACATTCAATTCCTTTTGAACTGCTAATTTTTGCAACATATCTCCAGTTTCATCAGCAAGTAATGTTTTGATTTCTTCTACACTAATTCCCAATTTACGAAGAACAGAGATTTTCTTTAGGTCCTGTATATGCTAATCTAAAAGTAGGCCACCATTCCAGTTGAAAACTAGACCACCTATAGAATATAATTCCCCTATAAGTATTTTTTAAAGGGGGTAGGAGGTTGATAAAGTT
>JAVERT010000016.1:0-60597 GCA_034006985.1 Gudongella sp. | reverse complement strand
CTGTATTTGTCAACCGAAAACTGTACCATATTCCAATCGAAAACTGGTCCACTTAAGAAAAAAATTAATTGGTCTTTTCTAACCATTCTTTAGTTTCTTTTATTCGATAAGAGCTTCCATTCATGTTTATAACATATGATTTATGGGTCAATCTGTCTATTAATGCTGCTGTTAATACTTGATCATTAAATATTTCATTCCATCTATCAAAGGATAGGTTTGTAGTTACTATTGTAGATTTTCTCTCTGCTCGAAGGGAGAGAAATGTAAACAATAACTCACTCCCTTCTTTATCAAATGAAATATATCCTAATTCGTCTGCGATTATTAAGTCGTATTTTTCAAATCTCTTTTCAAATGTATACAGCTTTTTATCACTCCTAGATTCTTTTAATTCATTTATTAGTGAAGATATTGTTGTGAAATACACCTTATATCCCATATTGCAAGCATCTATACCTAGTCCTATCGATATATGTGTTTTGCCTGTGCCAGGATTTCCTGCTAGTATTATGTTTCTACCTTCTTCTATGAAACTCAGCGTTTTAAGCTCCCTATACTTCTTTCTAGCATCTTCTGGTAGATAGTCTAGTTGTAGTTCGTCTAAGTGTTTTTTATATGGGAATCGTGCGTTTTTAATTCGATTTCTCTTACCATTTTCTTTTCTCATATCGTAAGCTTCTACAAGTATATCTCTTAGAAATTCTTCATAGGACTTATCTAATTTGTACGCTTCTTCAATTTTCATCTTGAGGCCTTGATTTATTCCTGGTATTTTCAACTCTGATACATATTTTTTAATTTCACTTATTGTTTCATTCAATTTTCATAACCTCCCATTGGTTTTAGCTTAAACAGATCGTTTAATATTGCTATCTGGTCTATTGATGCCTTTTGTATTGAGATATCTTTAGTTTCTAAGATGTTTTCTTCTCTTGGGAGTTTGAAAATTATGTTTTTAATATTATCTGTATTTACTATTTCTCTTTTTATCTTTGCTAATTCCCTCACTGCTTCTAGTACACTTTCTAAGTCTTTTTCTTTAATTAGTTCTAATAGTACTATGAAATCTTTTGGGTTATTGGTATAATATTTATTATATATTTCTTGAAGCTCTGGACTTAGCTGGTGTCTGCCAACACTAGAATGCAATGCTCCGGGCTTCTTTTTTAATGTATGGATAAAGTGATTTATATCTACGCTCCAATGATGTGCTAAGTATGATCTTTTATGCTCTGCTATCTTTTGTTCTTTGTAGTATACTTGTATTTCTTGTGGATATACTTTTGCCATTACGAATTTCCCTACTAAATAATCCGGTACTGAATACTTGTTTTGGTCTATATTTATTACACTATATTTGCTCACCCGTGCTTCTATTCTTCTAGAGGTATCATAGGATGGTTTTAAAGGTAGAAGGTAGGCTGCTTCTTCTTTTAATATATCTAAAGGACTTTTGTTTTGGAGCCAATTTCTCTTTTTTGAATTTAATTTGGATAGTTTACTTTCTAGCCACTGGTTTGCTTCTCCTATCGTTTCAAAGTCTGTCCTTGTTGAAAAAGCCTTTCTTCTAACATATTCTATACCTCTTTCAACATGGCCTTTTTCATTTCCACTGGCTATATTGCAAAACCTATATTTAAACCCGTAGTACAGTGATATTTTGATTAGATCTTCTGTTGCTTCTTTTTCATTTTTCCCTACGAATTTTCTAACTGCTTGTTTCATATTGTCATAAACTATCTCTTTATGAACTCCACCTATTTTATTAAATGCATTTACATGTATATCTAAGTAGTTTTCCATCTTTTGATTCTGATAGAGTTTTGCATAATGGTATGGTGCCTTTGCAGTTGTGAAAAGACCCATTTGAAAAGTCATAGCTTTACCTGCAATTGTGAGTTTGACTTCGCCCCAATCAAATTCTAATACTTCGCCTGGAGCATATTCTTGTCTTATATATGCTTCTTTTATTTTATGGTTCTCTTTAATGTAGTTACAGACTGTTGAGTAGCCTATATCATAGCCTTTTTCAACTAGGTACTCGTGGATATCTATGTTCTTCATTAGTTGCTTAGATCTTCCTATTAGTTTTTTCTTCTCATTTTCTGCTAAGAGATTATTAATTTCTGCTACTACTTGATCTGTTAGTTTAACTTTTAATCTACTACTTGTATCATACTTTGGTTTGGATGATAATTCTTCTATTAAGAGTAGAATCTCGCTTTTGTTAGCATCTTTATTGTTTTCTAGACCTTCTATTTCTGTGTATTTAGATTCAAATTCATTTATGTACTTCGCCACTGTTGTTCTTGAGATTTTCAGCTCTTTAGTTATTTCTCTTTGAGATTTATTGCCTCTAAAATACTTCATTAATATCTCAGCTTTTATATCCAACTTTATCAACCTCCTACCCCCTTTAAAAAATACTTATAGGGGAATTATATTCTATAGGTGGTCTAGTTTTCAACTGGAATGGTGGCCTACTTTTAGATTAGCATATACAATTGCTAAATTCATCAAATGGATAAACATGAGTTAAGGTAGTATCTGTTATAAAAGACATCCTCATAACAACATCATTTGATGAATCGAATATTCCCTTTGCAAAATAATTGAATTCACTTTGGGAAAAATCTGGATGTAATTCAACATGTGATTTTAATCCATTTACTGCAATCATTCTCGAAGTAATCAAGTTTTCAAGATTAGATTTTACCATAAATAGCTTATCTTGAGTTTCCTTAACTTGATTTTGATAACTTCTATTGTATTCTATAGTTGCTGTAAAAATAAATAGAGACATCACCAATATGAATATCAAAAAAGTAACTGTAAATTTATTCTTCGAATTCATACGGCAACCTCCCAAAATAGATTTTTTTATAAATATTTAATAGACTGGCAACAAAATGTATAATCATGTTATTCTTTATTATATCTTAAACTGTTAAAAATTTCACTAATATATTAATACTATCGATATAAATGCTTAAATATCATAAAAAACGCTAAATTATACCCAATCTATACTCCACTCTGGAGGCATTAAATTTTTGTATAGGTTCTTTTTGTATCTATCATCAATTAATAAAATTGATCCCTTGTCTTCTTCTGTTCTTATAACTCTCCCTGCAGCTTGCAATACTTTATTCATCCCCGGATAAGTATAAGCATAATCAAATCCTTCTCCAAGCGTAGATTGGAAATAATCCTTTATTATATTTCTCCAAAACCCAACAAGTGGCATCCCAACACCAACTACAACTGCACCAATAAGCAATTCCCCAACTAAATCAATCCCCTCTGAGAATGTCCCCCCTAATACTGCAAATGCAACCAAGTCTTCACTTTCATTAAATTCATCAAGAAAATCTTCTTTCTCACTTTCATTCATTCTACCAGTTTGTATTATTGAATGTACATTGGGATGATTTTCTTTGAAAATCTCATAAACTCGATTCATGTAATAATATGAAGGGAAAAACACTATATAGTTACCTTCTTTATTCTTAATAAATTGATAAATATTATCTTTTATAGCTTTATAGGTTTTTTCTCTATCTTTATACCTTGTTGATATAGTAGCATTGATTCTTATATTTAGGTTTTCTCTTGGGAATGGTGAATTCAGTCTTATATGGTAATCCCCTGCTTCTTTTCCTAAAAGATTCATAAAATAATCCATTGGAGATAAAGTCGCTGAAAAAAAGATTGCTGAGCTTCCTCTTTTAAGGGCTCCTCTTATATTTCTTGATGCATCCACACAATATAATGTAAGAATAATATCCTTATCAATCTCTTCAATTGTTGTTACAAAATCCTCATCGTACAAGTCTGATATCCTAATAAATCCAATTAGTTCAAAATAAAGATCAACTACTTCTTCATAACCAACAGAACCCTTCTTTTCAACGAGATAGGCTTCAATCAGTGAAATAATTCTCTTTATTGGAAAATACAATTCTTCAATTTCTTCTTCTTGGTAGTATCCATTTTTAGAATCCCCGGCTTTAGCTTTCTCATTTATAATCCGAACTACTTTGTAAATCTCATCATACAGCTTCATTGAAAAGCTCTTAACTATTTTTCTAACTTCCATCAGTTTCTTTTTAGATATATTTGCTGAAAACATCTCTCTTGATCTATCCACTAAATTATGAGCCTCATCAATTAAAAAAGCATAATTAGTTTCGTTTACATCAAAAAATCTCTTTAAATAAACTCTGGGGTTGAAAACATAGTTATAATCACAAATTATCAAATCTGCCCACAAGCTTACATCTAGCTGAAATTCAAATGGACATACTGTATGCTTTTTTGAATACTCAAGAACCTTCTCCATAATAAATCTATCTTCATTCTCGAAAATATCAATTATAGCATCATTAACTCTATCGAAATGCCCCTTCGCATATGGGCAATCTTCCGGGTTGCATTTAACTTCTTCATTTAAACAAATTTTTTCCTTTGCAGTAATAACAATCGCTTTACATTTAAGCCCTTTTCTTTTTAATATCTCCAGTGCATAAAGAGGAGCTTCTCTAGTAATAGTTTTTGCGCTAAGATAAAAGATCTTGGATATTTGGTCTTCCCCCATAGTTTTAAGAGCCGGATAGATAACTGATATTGTCTTCCCAATACCCGTAGGTGCTTGTGCATATAGTTTTTTGCCTTCCTTTATGGTTTTATAAGCTGCAACAGCAAGCTCTCTTTGTCCTTTTCTATAAGTTTTGAATGGAAAATCTAGATTTTCTACCGAATTATCTCTTTTTTCTATCCAATCAAAAGTTACACTCGCCCATTTCACATATCTTTCTAGAAGATTTAAGAAAAATCCCTCGAGCTCATAAAAATTCATAGTTCTTTTAAATTGCTTTAATTTTTCAGTCTCTAAGTGAAAATAAGTAAGCTGTACAATAAGGTGATCTAAACTATTTTGATTTGCATAAAAATATCCATAACAAATAGCTTGTGCCCAATGCCTTGAATTAAAATCAACATCTATTGATTCTAAATCCCTATTCGTGCTTTTTATCTCATCTATAATTACTTCATTATCTCTAAATAAAACTCCATCCGCCCTACCTTCAACCTTAAATTGAAACTCCATGTACTCTAACTCATGTTTTAGTGTAACTTCACTTATGTCATTTTTCCCATAAGTTTTCTGAACCTTTTGATGTGCATATGTCCCTTCAAGAGCTCTCGACATAGATCTGAATTGATTATCAATATCTCCAGAGCGCATAACATATTCAACTAGATTTCTAACAGAAATATTGATTTCTCTTTTCATTTTTTTACCCCTCGTATTTAAATACTTCCTTAATTTGTTCTGGTCTAATCTCCCAGATATTAGCTTGCACAATAAATATATTCCATCTCTCTATTTCAAAGATTCTCTGCCAACTGTCCATAACCCTCTTTTTTTCTAGGGGATAAAAATGAGAAGTTTTTCCCTCAATAAAATTAAACTGATCTTTAAAACCTTTACTCTTTAATTCTTTTACATACTCCTCCTGATCAGCATCATCTTTTGGAATATATATATGATTTAAAACATGGTCCCATTTTGCGCCATCAAAATATATTATATCTTTCTTTGGAATTTCAATTTTATAGCAAACATTCCCCTCAGTTGGCCTAAGCATTGAATCTTCACTTATAGAACACCAAATAGGAAACTCTACTTTCTCAGGAGTTGGAACCCTTTTTGATGCTTCATTTGTGAACCATCTATACAATGAAATAAAATGATAGGAAATATCCCCATAATTGGCTTCAATATATTCCTTTTTATTTCTAAATACTCCATATTTTTCTAAATCCAAAAGACTGCGTTCATCTTGTCTGGTCCAAAGAATCGTCTTTTCTTCAGTCATCTTTAACCCTCCCTTTTTCTTCATAAGTTATATATTTAATACACTTCTTTATTTGAATTGTTTTGTGTATAATTAGATTATATCAAGGAGGTCTACCATGGGACAAGTAGGAATATCAAAATGTGAAAACTACGAGTATAAAAAGGTTATAGAAAATGTAAATTTATTATTATCTGATTTAGATGTATTAAAAGATTTAAAACCTGGAAAAATTTTATTAAAAACTAACTTGCTTAAAAAAAACGTTCCAGAAGATGGGGTTACTACTCATCCATTTGTAATTGAAGGTGTTGCACGCTTTCTTATTAATAAAGGTTTTGAAGTTATAATAGGCGATAGTCCAGGTGGCCCTTTTAATGCAATGATTCTTAAATCAATCTATGATGCTTCGGGTATCGCACAAGTAGCTGAACGATGTGGATGCGAGCTTAATTATAATACTGACATTATTGAAGTTAAACCTCCTAATTCTATGCTTATAAATAATCTTAAACTTGTGAAAGCCTTTACCGAAGTCGATTACGTGGTTTCATGTGCAAAACTAAAAACTCATACAATGATGACATATACAGGAGCTGTCAAAAATCTATTTGGAATGATACCAGGCATTACAAAAGCAGACTATCATCTTAAAATGAACGATCCTGATAATTTTGCAAATATGCTAATAGATATATGTGATTATGTAAAGCCAGTTTTTTCTATTATCGATGGAATTGAATCCATGGAAGGTGATGGACCATCCAGTGGAGATATCCGAAAAACAGGTCTTTTACTAGTTGGTGAGAGTCCTTATGAACTTGATTTGATTGCCTGCAAGATTGTAGGTATTGAGAATGTTCCAACAAATTTACATGCGCAAAACAGAAACTTGCTAACGGTAAATATAAATGATATAACATTATATGGAGTCCAATTGGAAGATATTAATGTAGAACCTTTTAAACTTCCAGGCTCGACTCATGTTAACTTTGTAGAGGGTAAAATACCTGCTTTTGTAGTAGATTTCTTACTCGATAAAATCCGGCCTTATCCTAAAGTAATACAGAATAAATGTATTGGCTGCGGAATATGCGCAAGTAATTGTCCTGCGAAGGTAATAAACATTGTCGATAAAAAAGCTGTAATAGATACCACTGGTTGTATTAGATGCTTTTGCTGTCATGAACTCTGCCCCGAAAGGGCAATCGGAATAAAAAGACATCCATTAAACAGATTAATATTTGGAAAATAGAAAGGAGCAATAAATGAAAGGATATAATTTAGAAGATGATAATACGTTATTATTAATGATAGATATTCAAGAAAGATTAGTTCCTGCAATGAATAATGGCGAAAAAGTTGTAGCAAATGTAAAGACATTACTTACAGCTTTTAAAGAGTTGGATTTGCCAGTAATTCATACAGAGCAGTACCCAAAAGGATTAGGAAATACAGTGTCACAATTAACAGAATTCACCAAATGCACACCATTTGAAAAAACTCAGTTCTCAGCATATACAGACGATTTAAAGACTACCATATTTAAAAGCGGTAAAAGTAATATCCTAGTAATTGGTATGGAAGCTCATGTTTGTGTATACCAAACTGTAAGGTCGCTACTAGATGCAAAATATAATGTTTTTGTCTTAAGAGATTGTGTCACATCAAGAACTCAGGAAAATTATGAAAACGCACTTGATATGATGAAAGGCATGGGAGCAGTAATTACAAATATGGAGACAGTACTTTTTGATATTATAAAAAAAGCTGGTACTCCAGAATTTAAAATTATATCGAAATTGATAAAGTAATAAATACAATTCACAACTCACAATTTAAGAACAATTAAATGATTATTAAAGATTCTTCGTTACCTCAGATGAAAAGTTTTCTGCCATTCTGAAGAGTATTCGAAGAATCTTCTTTTCTCATTGTGAATTGTGCTCTGTGATTTGTGAATTGATCTACTTATAGCTCAGCTTCTCAACCTTTAGCTTATACCAGGTAAACTCTCCTTCGGGGAGCATCCAGGTTACATGAATCTCACTTGGAATTCTAACCCCATTAAAAACTCCAAATTCTTTACTCTCACCGACACACTCTAGGAGCACCTCTGTTTCATCAGTATCCTTATACCTCATTGCACTTGTCTTTATAACATCATAATCCTCATTAAAGTATAAATAAGCCTCTGCAACAATTCCACGGTGAGACATCATAACCCTAGCAGTATATTTATCTATCTCTTCCCACTTCATATTCTTATTTAAGGCAGCTTCTGGATACCATGATAATTCTAATAAGTATCTTGCAAAAGACGATTGATTTATTTTAACAGTATCCTTCTCATTTACAACTTTTACAAGATTAAACAATCTCATCTCTAATGACCCAACACCATCTACAAAACTATCCATACCGTACATATTTATAAATGGTATAAAAGCTGCTTTTACTTGCCAAACAAATCCTGGCATTTGAATTCCCGCAAATTGTTTGGTAGATGCGAATATCAATTTGTTAGAACTTTCATCCTGTCTCATTTCACCTTTTTGCTCTATATATACGTAGCTACTAGTTTTTTTACCAATAATACCAGATTTTATCAACCATCTTTGTACATTCCCTGGCAAATGTTTTAAATCATTAACTGTAATATCTTTATTTGATGAGATACCTTGATTCATCTTTAAAATATTAATATTCTTATTTACTCTCTTTTTATATCCAATACTAAAAATACCTCTAATTACAAATAAAAGGAGCAACACTATCCCAATTATATAAAGTAGCTTTTCAATTAAATCCAAATACCTCACATCCTCTATATTTCAATAAATTTATCTATTGCTGTTGAATATATATATACCCCTAGAACTTTTTTATCCATGATCCCTAAAACTATTTCCTTATAATAGTTCAATTGGTCTTTATAAAGAAGAATTAAGTTATCTATAAAACCTTCCTCACTGCCCCATTTCGCATTTGTCTTGTAATCTATTATATAGAATCCATCATCGGTTACAAATAGAAGATCAATTATTCCAGATATATAATCTCTCCCTATAACTCTATCAAATATGGTTTCAGTCAATATCTCTGCAGACTCTGACAGCTCTTTAAATTTTGTGTTGTTGATAAAATTCGCTAGTATACTTATTAGCCTTAAATTATAATCTTCAATCTCTTCTTCAATGCTAAACTCAAGAAGTACATCTATTATTGAATCTATAGCTATTCCTCTATCAAAAGAATTCCCACCAGCTTTTTTTAAGTAAATCTCAAATAATCTGTGCACAATACTTCCCCATTCAACTCCTTTAAATCTAGAAATTTCATGGTTTTCTTCAAAAAAAACATCTTCTGATTTTGAAAATCCACTATCATCATGACTGCTAGGTGTAGTATAAGAGTATGTATTTTTACTACATTCTATTATAGTTTCTTCATTAGATAGTGCAAAACCTTCTATAATATTTTTAGCAGTTTTATAACAAATAGACTTCAATGGAACTCTTTCAGATTCCTCTTCAAAAAAATCTTGATTGAGGCTCTTTGGAAGATTCTCCTTAAAATAGTTCATCCAGTGATTCTTCTCATACTCACTAATTAATAAAACATTTTCAGCCCTTGTGGTTGCAACATACTGAAGTCTTAGATTTTCAGCATTATCTTGAATTCTAGCTTCTTGTTCCATTGCATCCCAACCACTTGGAAATCCAACTACCTGATAGCCGTTTTTAAGCTTTAGGAAAACTTCTTTGCCCTTAGGACCTTGTTTACTGAAGTTATCTATATCTAATGGCATATTAGTTGATGAAGTAGCTAAAATTACAACAGGAGCTTCCAATCCTTTTGCCTTATGAAGATTCATAATCCTGACATAACCACTGTCGTCCTCACCTGAGTACTCTAAGAGCATCTCTTTTTCAGTATCTAACTCTTTTAGTAGCATTAGTTCATTTGCAGCAATTTCAAAGCTAATAATATTTTTATTGCTCAACTTTTCGATTATAGAAAATAAAGTTCCCGCTATTGACTTAACTGTTGTTTGATTATAGCCCTGTGTAAATATAGGTAAAACTTCATCCATTATAATCCTTATAAATGCAATCGGTGAAAACTTATGCTTTAAATCAAGATAAATTTTCAAACTGTTAATTGCATCTCTAAAGTCTTTATCATACTCATCTAATTCCATACTTAAATAATCATATAGCTTTACTTTTTGGAGTGAATTATCAATAAATCTTTTGGTATAATCTTCAAGATTATTAATTCCATATGAATTCGTTAATACTGCAGCCAAAACAGATTCATTTAATGGATTTGATAGAAAATATATCAAATCTATAAAATTTGCTATTTCAACAATATCACCAATTCTCATTTTCCCAGCAAAGGAGACGGGAATATTTCTGTCTTTAATATCTTTAATATAATTCCCCATATATTTAGTTCTATAAAGAATAATTAAAAAATCATTATAGCTTAAGGGTCTTTGAATCGTTTCCCCTTTTTGTAAATCAAAGCTCTCAATCCTATAGTCTTCATTAACTGTTTTCTCAATAAACTTAGCAATCCAAAGACTCTCATCAATTACATTTTGTTCAATATACTTAGCATCACTTGCTTTAAATCCGTAAACTCCTTTTAATAAATGCTCCTCTTCTACGCTACTATCTTTTTTTACAGCATTCATCCCATAAAAATTTGCTTGATGAACAATCTCTGCATTTAGCAGGAACTTTTTGGCACCATTTTCCGAAGCTACCATTTCATCAAGCTCTTCTTGTAGTTTAAATCTATCCTCTACCCATTCAACAATGCCAGACTGGGTCCTGTAATTTCGTTTTAATACAACAAGCTCAGAATCAATATCGCTAGTAAATATCTCTTTAACTTTATTATAAAGGGTGATATCTGCCCCTCTAAATCTATAGATGGACTGTTTAGGATCACCAACAATAAATGTAGACCCAGAAATCAACTTCCTCTTATCCCAAGGAATATTTTCATCCTCAGCTTCTCCATTTAAATAAAATAAAATCTCCGTTTGAATTGGATCAGTGTCTTGATACTCATCTATATATAAGAATTTATACTTATCTCGGACTCTTTTTCTAATAGAGGGATAATCCCTTAAAACATTTCTGGTTAAGACTAAAAGGTCGTCAAAATTTACACACATAATGCTCTTTTTCTGCATTTCATAAAGCTTTAAGGCTGGATAAGCTGTCGCAATAATAAGATTATAAATATAATTATACCTCATATCATAATAAGCCTTTAAATCCTTACCCTCAAAGGAAGTAAAAAGCTCATCAAATCGTTCAGAATTCTTTTTTAAATAAGATTTTTTTGCAAAGATTTCTCCACTTGGGTCTTTAATTAACTCATTTAATAGAAGATAATAATTATCCATATCCCTTGATTTTATAACTGCTGCAATCTTTACAGTAAAAGGCTTTAAAAATATGCTTGAAATATCTTCATCGTATTTTGTATATATTGACCCTGTATTATCTATTTTAAGGCCTCTTAGAAAATCATCAACTATTACTCTAAACTCGCTAAAACCATCGCCCTTGTCTATTACTGCTTGGTCATATTCGATTTGGGCATGCTCGTAGTTAAGCAAAGTCATAAAAGCAGACTTTGCAACCGTAATATCCAAACCCTGCTCGTTAATCTTTTCAAAAAGTGTTTGCAAATTCTTTTGTTGGCTTACAAGATACTTTCTCCAAACAAGTTCTTTTATTTCACCATCCTCAATAGGTTCAATAACCTTAAAATCAGAACCAATGCTAGATTCAAATCCACTTGCAATTAGAATTTCTCTACAAAAACTATGAATAGTTCCAACATACTGATCATCAATTAATGCTATTGCTTCTTTTAGAACTTCTTTTTCTGCACCTGATTCTCTTTCTTCACTAGCCTCATATAGCTTTTTCATAACCTTTTGCTTTAATTCGCTCGCAGCTTTCTCAGTAAAAGTTATTGCTGCAATTTCATCTAATTTTAATGGTCTCTTGTATCTCTTATCTTCAATTAATATCTGATTTATGATTCTAGAAATTATAAGAGTAGTTTTGCCAGCACCAGCACCTGCCTCGACCATATAATTTTTATCAAACTCAGTTAAGAGCATATCCCTTAGTTGATCTTCTGTTTTAATCATTCCACAACCTCCGAAGGATTTCTACAAATCATAATATACGGACAATAAGTACAAGCTTTTTTATTGGTTGTTTTAGAATTATCACCACGTTCGAGTCTTCTAAGAGCATCATAAATCATTTGAGCTTTTTGTTCTTTAATTTCATCGGGATTCTTCAAATTATTTACAGACCAAGTTTTTTTATCTCCAAGTTCTAGTGGAAAATCATACCTAGCTTCGTTAACTTTTTTATCAAAAAACTTCTCAGCAGCCAAGCTATATAAGTAATCCTGAAATACCTCTGACTTTCCTTTTGAATCTGAAAAACACTTCCCTGACTTATAATCAATTATATCTATAGATCCATCTCTTAGAAAATCAACTCTATCTATTCTTCCTGATAATTTAATTTTAATATCATCATCTTGAGTGATTATTTGGATTTTCATAGGATCCTTCCATGAAATATATAGCTCTGTCTTCGAAGATTCTATAACCCCATCTTGGAGTAATTTATAGTATTTATCAATGTAAGCATATACAGCAAGCAAAAGTCTCTCTCTTAAAAAATCAAAATAGATCTCCACTAATACTGGATTTTCTTTCCTTATAATATCGAATTCATCAAGAATTATTCTCTCTATTATTTTTTTAATATCCATAGGTCTATCCTGAAGGGCTTTAACTACTTTTTCAAATACAGAATGTAATAAACTACCCCTATCCATATAATCAAGCCATCCATCATATCCAAGAATCATTTCGCTTTCTTCCTCTAAACCAACTATATATCTATAATAATGGGCCCTATTGCATCTGATAAGAGTTTCTATTTCAGTTGCAGAAAATACCCGCTCATTTATATTAATTTCTTTCCCTTTAAAATCCATATCATTTTTAGTCTCTAAAGTTAAGAATTTATCTGGATTAAAAATCAGTTCGTCCATCATATTAAATCTATTACTCTCCTCTTCAATAATAAATCCAGCTGATATTGGATCTTTAAGCTCTAGAAGTTTAACCATAAATGCAGATGGATTCAATTCTCTAACATTATCTGTATCATAATAAGAATAACAAAGAGTTAAATCACCGCTTGCAGTTGACAAAAGTTGAACTAGCTTAAAATGCGAATCGGATTTTTCAGGCGAAGACGATAATAGCTTGCTAATTTCAGCTTTTTCTCTATCATAGAGAACTGGATCTTCTCCAAATGAATCAGGAAAGTGTTTTGCATCTAAACCTATAACATAAACATTCTCTCTATTTAAAAACTGAGTATTATTATAGCTACATGCATGGATTTTTCCAGCCTCAGCTTTTTCCATTTTTACTCTTGAAGCTCTTAGCCTTAGTTCAATTTCATATAGCCATTTTTCTTCTACATTATAATATGAACAAGGACCCGCAATATAGCTTTCAATTGTCTTTATAAGCTCTTCTTTTATCTCAATAGTCTCTTGCCCAGCTTTTATGAAATACAAGTCTAAAATATCTCTTAAAATTAGCAACCACTCATCGGTAGACTTACTTCTGTCTTCTAGTTTAGCTAACAACTTTAAAAAGTCTCTAACTTTGGTATGCATCTCCAATTGGGATTTATATATTTCAGACTCTACATAAGCTTTGCTATGCGCATTATGTAAAAATTCGATTCTTTGAACTAACTCCCCAGCTCCAGTGGTGACTTTTGAAGCAGTTAGCATTTCATAAAATTGATTATTAGTCTTTATTAGATTCTCTGTTTCTATTCCCAAATCAATTACTCCAGATAAAAACAATGGTTTTAAATCAGAAAGAAGGGATCCTTTTGATATATACCAAATAATCTGGGATAAGAAAAAGTATGCTTTTGTATTATCTAGTTTCAAACCCTCTTGTATTGTAACTTTAGCATTAAAGTAACTAGCTGTATTCTGAATATATTCGGTATAATCACTCCCAATATATATGATTTGACACTGATCAAAAGGGAGTTTTCTAGCAAGAATATCTCTAAAAACCCATGAAACTTCATTGTTGTAACCGTAAGCTTTAACAAGTCTAAAATCGTCTGGATTCGTCTGTTCGCCATATAAATATCCTAAACTATTCACTCTATAATCATAAGGAATATCAGATGAAAGAGTTTGAGTTAATGGCCTTTTAATGTTTTCTGGATTGAAAAGAGATAAAACAACGAAGCTTTTAGAAATCTGATTTAAAAATTCACTTTCAAGTAATGCTAATTTTGTGTTTTCATATATGTAAAAGTCTGCATCAATGCTTTCATAAGAAAGTTTAAGTATATCTGCACTATCAACAAATCCGTTTTTTTGAAGTTCTATTTCATAAAACCTATATATCTCTTTAAGCTCTTCTATTTTTTTATTGTTTGCTTGGATCATCTCAGGTAATATACCAGATTTTTTAAAGTCATTTATTACAGTGTAAATGCTTCCATATGTATTTAAGGTAATTATTTCAGGTTTAAAGACTTCAGCTTTTACAAGTTCACCATTCATTATTGACTCAATAATAAACCTAGCGCTTTCATCATTTATAAGGCTCAATTTCTGTTTTTTAATCTCTAATTGACTCATTTCTCTAGCAAGTTGGTCTATAGTTGTAATTCTAGTTCTTAACAATAACCCATAGTTTAGGAGAAGAGTTTTTTTAACTGAATCGATGCTTGAAGATTTATCCACTATAATAATTTTTTCTCTATTTATATCTCTAAGCTCATCTTTAAAAGTCATCGTATCCGCTCCCTACTCAATTATAGTTACATTTTCAACATACATAATCTCACAAGCGCCATTTCCAGTATCATTCCTTGTTTCACTTGTTTCCCACAATGATGTATTATTAGGATTTTTAAAATCAACATCCACCAAATAGCCCTCAAGCTTAATATAATCTTCTTCTTTTAGAGATTCTATTTTCTTTAGGATATCTTTATCTTTGTGTATTATATGAACATTCGCTGAGTTTTTAGAAATATAATCGGCATTTACTGAAATATCAGGAGAGTATTTATAATAGTACCACCTACCATTTTGAGAATAACTTATTCCACTGTCGATTTCATCTTTATTTAAATCTCCCCAAGCCATAGCTAAATCATACTCTGAAATTTGAGATGTATAATCAGAATATTTTTTCTTAGACTTTACAACGCCAGTAAGAGAATACTCAGCTCTGGGAATAAGTTCAACTTTCCCTTCGCTTCCTTCAAGTATTATCCGATCTTTTTCTTTTATATCAACTTGAATAGGCATAGCAATTTCACCTTGGTAAACAGCCTTATCCATAATTAAAGACTTCCCAAAAAGTATCATAGCTATTAAGAGTAACATACTAAGTAATTTAGATAGGCTAGTCAAAATATCATCTCCCTCCAGTTATATAAATTATAACACAAGGATAAATAAAAAAGACTTCAAAATTAGCATTGTAAGGAAGCCTTTTATAAAACTCAAAACGAATAGTTCAGCATTGTAATAAAAAAGTAGTTAACCTGTATGTGGTTAACTACTTTTTTGGCTACTTGTTCATTCATCCCTCAAGATAACCAATGCTTTCTTATATCTCTCTACTCTTTCTAAATCTCTTTGTGTTGGCTCATTTATCCTTGAAATATCCATATTGTGTTTTAAATCTTCGATCTTTACTTTTTTTGCCAAAGGATTTTGCTTAACTCTTTTTATGTATTGAAAGTAATCCTCTGCATTTTCCCTTGTTATTGCTATGATTGCTTCAATTATTTCACCTGTATAACCTTCTTGTATTAGATATTCAACTGTAATCTCTGTATCCTCTAATACATCATGTAACAAGGCAACTATTTTTTCTTTATCTGTTTTCATTTTACAAGCAACGTAAATAGGATGGCTTGCATATGGTTTGCCAGCCTTATCGTATTGTCCTTTGTGGGCATTAAATGATATATCTATAGCTTTACCTAACATAATCCATATCCCTCCCAATTTCCATTTGTTAATAACATATTACCATAAAACATTCCCATCTGGAAGTTATTTACAGTAATATCCCTAATTTTTTCAATTTTTAAAATTAAAAATTAAAGTCTACTAATTTTTATTAATGGGTACTATAATTACGTAAGAAAAAAAGCGATAGGAGTGATGTTATGGAAAATTTTGATAAAAAATTAATTGAATATGCAAAACTTATAATTGAAATAGGTATAAACCTACAAAAAGGTCAACCTTTGCTTATAAGAGCTCCAATTGAAGGTGCCAACTTTGTAAGAATACTTGCAAAAGAAGCTTATAATAATGGAGCAAGCGATGTTCACATCAGTTGGAGTGATGATTATCTTACTAGGTTGAAGTTTGACAATGCACCTATGAATGTGTTTGAAGAATTCCCAAAATGGAAAGCTGATTCAGAAGAGTATTACGCTTTAAAAGGTGCTGCTTTTGTATCTATTAAAGCTAGTGATCCACATCTTTTAAAAGGTGTAAATCCAAATAAAATATCTACATTTAATAAAGTTGCTGCTATTGCAACCAAACATATTATGAAATACACAATGAATAACCTTAATTCATGGTGTGTTGTGGCTATTCCTACTATTGGTTGGGCGAAGACAATTTTCCCTGAACTCAGTGATGAGATGGCAGTGACCAAACTTTGGGATGCAATATTTACAGCAACTAGAATGGATCTAGATGATCCTCAAGCTGCTTGGAAAGATCATATTAATGAATTAAAGAAAAGAATTTCATTTTTAAATCAGCATAAATTTAAAAAACTTTATTACACAGCATCAAATGGAACTCATCTAATAGTTGAGCTACCAAAAGGTCATATTTGGACTAGTGGGGGCGGCAAAAATGTTAAAGGTGATTATTTTGTAGCCAATATGCCTACTGAAGAGGTCTTCACATTGCCTGATAAGTATGGTGTAAATGGGATTGTTTATAGTTCTAAACCTCTTAATAGAAGTGGAAACTTGATTGAAGATTTTAAGTTGGTCTTTAAAGATGGTGCAGTAGTTGAATTTGAGGCTAAAAAAGGCGAAGAGTTTTTAAAAGAAATTTTTGACATGGATGATGGCGCCAAGAGACTTGGGGAAGTAGCACTAGTACCATTTAGCTCCCCTATTGAAAAGGCTGGTATATTATTCTACAATACACTTTTTGATGAGAATGCAAGTTGTCATTTTGCTTTTGGCAAAGCTTATCCTACTACAATTGAGGATGGTACGAAGATGAACGATGAAGAATTAGATGCTCATGGTGTAAATGATTCTCTTACACATGTTGATTTTATGGTCGGTACAAGTGATATGATGATTCTTGGCGAATCTGATTCAGGTGAAAAAACTTTAATTATTAAAAATGGAGAATGGGTAATTTAAAACTCACGGGACTTTTGTCCCGTGAGCTTTTTACATTCTTATTTACCGTTACCTCTTTGTTGGCCTCTACCTGATCCTTCACTATTTCCTCTACCGTTTCCCATACGACCTTCTCCAGAAAGTCCTTGCCCAAATAGTCCTCTATTTTCGTGCATAAGTTCTCTACTTCCATCACATTCTTCGAAGTTAGCTAGGATTTCATCTGCTCTTTCTTGTGTAATAGCTCCCTCTGTTACTAACTCTTCAAGTCTTGCTTTTTTAACTTCTTGCATTTCTTCAATAAACTCCTCTGAAAATCCTTCATTTTCTGCAAGCTCTCCAAATCTAAGATTCGACTCTGTCCTCATTTGATATGCTGCTTCCTCATCTACTCCCTTTAATCTTGCAAATACAGATGCAGGACTAAAGCTTGAATCTGCAAATGCAACGCTCATAGTGCCAAGTACCATAACTACTACCATTAAAACTACTAATTTCTTTTTCATTTAATCTCTCCTCCCTTTCTATATTCTAATTATAGAATAAAGATGTGATTAAAGTATGATAGGAATATATAAGATTTATTAAACTTTAGATGGAATATTAAAAAAGAATGTCGTACCATCTCCAATCTTACTCTGAACACCAAATTCAAATCCATGAGCTGATAAGATATTTTTAACTATTGCCAATCCTATTCCTGAGCTTTTCTTATTATCATTTGCTTTATCTACTCTATAAAACCTATCCCAAATAAGTTTTTGATCTTCTTCGCTTATCCCTATACCATTATCTTTTATTTCAACTCGTATATAATCTACTTTATCTATTATATTTAAATCTACTCTGCCTTCATCTATAGTAAAGTTTAAAGCATTTGATATTAGATTTTCTATAACTTGCTGTAGTCTAACTGGATCTGCATTTATATATACATTATCATTTTCATAATTAAGTGATATTGCTATTTCTTTTCTGCTGGCATCAATCTTATACTTTTCCCATGATGACTTCACGAGTTCAACTAAATCAAAGTCTTCTCGTTTTAATTCTATATATCCAGACTGAAATTGAGAAGAATCTAAAATTTCATTTACCATACTAGAGAGCCTATCTGCTTCTTCAATTATAATATTTAAATCTTCGTCCATTTTTTTTGGATCCGTTGAATGTATATCTCTAATCATTTCTGCATAACCTTTTATTAATCCTAATGGAGTTCTTAAATCATGAGATACATTAGAAATAAGATCCTTCCTAAGTAACTCTACCCTACTTAATTTGTCTGCCATATTATTAAAGTTTTTGGATAGTTCTCCAATCTCATCTTTAGTAGTAATTTCTACCCTTTGTTGCATATTACCTTCTGATATTTGATTTACTGCATAGTTTAATTTTTTTATTGGCTTTAAAAATATCCTAGAAATAAACAAACCAATACTAAGTGTAATAATTAAGAGTATAATTGATATATTTATAAGTTGGGTTTGCATTATATCCACTGTTTTTTTAATAGACTCTAATGGAAGACTCAATGTTAAAATTGTTTCACCATCAGTTAATATTTTGGAATATGCTAACATCTCAATACTATTATTTCCCTGCTTAATAATTGTACTAGCTTCTCCATTCGATAATATAGTCTTTATATAATTATCAGATAAGATACGTCGGTTATGCATTGGCCCTCTTGCCATCATCCTAAATTGTGATGAGTAAAAACTATCTCCATCAAATGTAGATAACCCCGAGCTTATGTTTTTTTCAACTAAAATCTCATCAAAATAGATTTCTAGTCTATCCAAATCCTCTATTTCGTAGATATTATCAACTTCATTTGCAATATTTTTTAATAAATCTACCCTGTTTTCAAAATAATTGTCTTCCAAAAAGTATGAATTATATATCCAAATACTACCTACTGCTAAGACAATTACTACTGTTATTAAGACTATCAATTTAGATGATATTTTAGTCATACTTATCTCTCCGCTCTTCAAATTTATATCCTATTCCCCATACAGTTTTGATAAGGTCCTTATATGGTTTTATGCTTTCCCTTAGCATCTTTATATGCTGATCTACAGTTCTATCATCTCCATAAAAATCAATTCCCCACACTCCATCTAAAATTTGTTGCCTATTTAGGGCTATATTTTTATTCTGGATTAGATAGACTAAAAGATCGTATTCTTTGGGAGTTAATTTTATGCTATTTTTATTTACTAAAGCCAATCTTGCATTGTAATCAATCTCCAGACCTTCTATTTTATAAGTGTTTTCATTCTCAAATACTTTTCCTCTTTTCAATATAGCTTTTAATCTTGCTATGAGCTCTTTTGGGCTAAATGGTTTTATTAGATAGTCATCTGCTCCTAGCTCAAATCCATATAGTTTATCATACTCCTCACCTTTTGCAGTAAGCATTATTACAGGAATTGATGATACCTTCCGTATCTCCTTTAAAACACTCCAACCATCTCTTATTGGCATCATTACGTCAAGTAAAACAGCATCGTATTCTGTTCTTCTTAAATACTCTAGTGCAGTCTCTCCATTATCAGCTTCATCATAGTCGAAGCCTTCTAACTTAAGATATTCTTTTATAAGATTACGCATTTTTGCTTGGTCATCAACTATTAATATATTCATTAGAAAATCTCCTCGTGTTTTATCAATTCCTACACAACATATACCCTTTTATAATTATATACTTTTTTTGTGATAGAAATATGATGTGTTATAAGAAATTCTATTTTATTAAATAAAAAAATCCTTGGATATCCAAGGATTTTTTATGTTTTACTTAACTAATTCAAGTTTTCCCTTTAACAAACCATACATTACTACTGCTACTCCTGCTCCAAATAAACCTTGAAGTATATTTGCTGGAAAGTTTATCAAAGCTGCTTTTGCTCCATACATAAAGATTTCTGCACCATAATAACCTATAGCCATTACTATCCCACCTGCTATTGCAGGCAAAATCGGGAATTTTTTTCCCCAGCCTTTTTCCATTAAATAACCTGCTACAAAACCTTCTAGTCCTTTAGCAATAAAAGTAATTGGAGCATATGCACCCCATCCGAGAAGGATATCTGCCATTGCAGATCCTATTCCACCAACCAAAAATCCACCTTTTTTACCAAACATAAAAGCGGTTAAAAATATTACCATATCACCCAGGTTTAGGTATCCAGTTCTTGCAGGTGTTGGTATCTGGATGATAACTGTCATTACAACAGTAAGCGCCATTAATATACCATATGTTACGAGTCTTTTTGTGTTATTCATTATAACTCACTCCTTATATTGTATCGTTACACTATGTAAATATTTTATTATTGTACCTACCATTATAATAACACTTTTTATAAAGATTTACAACTTTCTTTTTATTGTATATAATTTAATCATTACTTAGGAGGTCTTTAAAATGTCTAATTATTCAAAAGGAGTTATATTAGCTCTTTTATCTGCTTTATCATTCGCTTTCTTGCCAATTTTTATAGTATTTGCTTATGATGGTGGCGTAAATGCACAAACAATGCTCTTAATCAGGTTCACTACCGCATCGATATTAATGTTTACATATATTTATTATAAATATGGAACTATAAAAGTAACTAAAAAAGCCCTATTCGGGCTATTTCTTCTAGGTGTATTTGGTTATACTGTACAATCTAGACTTTATTTTACTTCAATAAAATATATCTCTCCATCAATGGCATCTATGTTTTTATATACTTATCCTATTTTAGTAGGAATTCTTTCATTCTTAATTGATAGGGAAAAGCCTACACTAAATTTATTTATTGCTACAGCGATTTCTTTTATTGGTCTTGTTTTAATACTTGGCTCATCTCTAGGAAAAGCAAATATTGTAGGGATATTGTTCGTTTCTGCTGCTGCTATAGTTTATTCTGTCTACATAGTTTCTAGCAATAAAGTAATTAAAAAAACGCCGGCATTATTATCCAGCGCTTATATTGCACTTTTTTCTGCAATTGGAAGTTTTATCTTAGGATCTTTTTCTGGTGGTTTTGACTTTTCATTTCAAGCTAGTGCTTGGATACCTTCTCTGGGTATAGCAGTTGTATCAACTGTTATTGCAATGGTAACATTTTTTAAATCTATGGAGTATATTGGACCTACTAAAACTTCTATAATCAGCTTAACAGAAGTATTCTTTACTGTTGTTTTATCTGCAATAATTCTTCATGATTTTTTAAGCCCAATACAAATGGTCGGAGGAGCTTGCATCATTTCTGGTGCTTATCTTGTAGCTAAAGCTTAAAGATTATAGCCAACCTTTTTTTCTTAAAAATCTCAACATAAATACCGTTATCAATATACTTATTATCCAAAAACCTAAATAGCTATACTTCCAAGCTAGTTCTGGGAAATATACAAAGTTCATCCCATATACTCCTGATAAAAATGTTAGGGGTATAAATATTGTAGAAAATATAGTTAAAATCTTCATTACTTCATTTGTCTTAAAACCTATACTTGAAAGATAAGTATCTAACATTCCGGAACAAATATCTCTGTAAGTTTCCGCAATATCAATCATCTGAATTACATGGTCGTATATATCTCTATAATAAAATAGGTTTTTTTTATCTATTGCACTAAATTCTGCTCTAGTTAAAGCACTTACTAGATTTCTAGTAGGCCACAATACTGTTCGGAAAAATATTAGCTCTCGCTTTATAAAGTAAATCCTATTTAAGACAGATTTCTCAGGCTTATCTAGAAGCTCATCCTCTACCTTATCAATCCTATCTCCAATCTCTTCAAGTATGATAAAATAATTATCTACCATTGCATCAATTAACAAGTAATACAATTCTTCTCCTAATTCTTTTCTTACACCCTTAGATTCTTCAAGCCTTTTATGTGTATTCTGAAAGGTATCTGTATCGTATTCTTGAATTGATACAACTAAATTCCCCATAAGTATTATACTTATTTGCTCAGTTTGTAAATCGTTCAGATTGTTAAAGAATATATTCTTTAGTACTGTAAAAATATACCCCTCGTATTCCTCTACTTTTGGAATTTGTCTTAGATTTAATATATCCTCCTGAATTAGGGGATGGATATTAAACCTATCACCAAGCTTTTTTATTGTTTCGGTTTTTGACAAACCTATTATATCTAGCCAAACAACTTTATTCTCTGGCAAATCTTTAAGTTCGTCTAAATCACTTAGCTCTTTTCTTTCCAAATTTTCCTTATCATAAACAGTTAATACTAACTTTTGTATTTCTTCACCATTTAAATTATATTCTACTCCCATAATCAATCCTCCAGAATATGATTTATACCACTAAACCTTACTACACTATAACACTAGTATATCTTTTAATTGCCATAAAATCACGAAAAAAAATAGATAGAACAATTCTATCTATTTTAGTCTCTATTGTATTTTAACGAAGCACAAGCCCTTTTGCTCTCTTCTCTGCTTTTTCTCTTTTTATCTCTATGCTTAAATCTTCTCTTTCTATTCTTATTAGCATATATGCTGCGATAGAAGCTAGTAAATCAGATATTGGATATGCAATCCATACTCCCATGGCTCCCATTCCAAATCCCTTTACTAATAGTATGGACACTGGAAGCATAATTCCTAATTGCCTTAAAAGTGCAATTGCTAGAGATGTCTTTGCACGACCCCTTGCTTGAAAATAGAATATAGATACATAGTAAATACTAATTATTGGAAAAAGTGAAATCATAATTCTAAATGCTTTAGTTGCTTCAATAACTATCGCTGGTTCATTCACAAATATCCCTATTAAATTCGGTGTGTATATCATTGCACCTACCCAAAGTAATAGTGTAGTCAATCCAGAATAAAGTATTGTCTTTTTCATTAAAAGTCCTAATCGCTTAAAATTTCTTGCACCAAAATTATATGCTACTATAGGCTGCATTGCTGCAGCTATTCCAAACATAGTTATAAAAAGGAACATATATAACTTTGATACAACTCCAAGAATTATTAATCCTTGGTCTCCTGCTGTCGATGTTAATAATCCACTCATAACTCCCATTAGGATACCATCTTCAGCTTCTATAACAAATGCTGATAATCCAACCATCACTATTGGCAGCAAAAACTTTGGATCTATTTTGTATTTTAAAGCTATTCCATATTTATTTCTCATTTTAGTAAATTGATAGAATGCATATATAAATGCTATTGCCTGAGAACTAGCTGTTGCAATTGCAGCTCCTGAAATTCCCATACCTAACTCTTTAACTAATATATAATCTAATATAATATTTATAAGTGCTCCAATACTTGTAGCTATTATTGATATTTTTGTATTTCCAAGTGCTATTAAATTATGTGATATAAAGACCGTCATACTTAAAAAAATCGTTCCAAATATTATTATTCCTAGATAAGTTGATGCTAAATTGCTTATATCAACGCCTGCACCCATTATTGATATGATTTGGTCCTTAAAAAAGAATATCAAGGCTGATATTGGTAGCATAACTGTTAAAACAAGTGAAAAACCAGTTTGAAGTACAGCTTTTGCTTTCCCTATATTTTTATCCCCGTTATATCTTGAAAATGCTGTTGCCGTTCCGACTGCTATCATAATACTTAAAGCAGTTAAGATTCTTTGTAGTGGAAATACTGATATGAGAGCACCTATTCCTAGCCCTCCTACTTCTTGTCCTATAAAATATGTATCCACCATACTATAAAGCTCTCCAACAAGCATTGATAAAATTACAGGTATTGAAAACTTAAATAGGAGTTTGCTTATTTTTTCTATTCCAAACTCTTTGTTGCTCATAATAAAACCTCCAGTTGATATTATTATCTTATCACGATGGAGGTTTTAAGCTATCCACTGGCTTAGGGGATATTCTATACATAATCTAGTTATGCTAATTTTTCTATATTTCAAAAAACCTAAAATAGTACTTTTTTTTTAAGGGTTTTGTACATAGTTTAATGTATAAAGTATGCACCCACTTGGTTTTATATTAACTAACAGATTGAAAACAGTGGATTTCTTACCAAAATAGAAGCTAATATTTGGATGAACATAGTTATCCAAAAGTGTCCATTGTTCTCCAGATAATCTATCTGGACTCCCCAAAAACAACCACTTATCATATACAGAACCAAAACTCTTATCTAAATCGTATTTGGTAATCTGAAAATCCTTTTCCATATTAAACAGATTTAAAGACATTTTTTTATCTTTTAGTGTAGACTGAAGATTATCCCCATATATATTTTCATCTAAAACTATACCAGGATTATATAAAAGAATTTGAAAACCTTCTTGGGATCGAGTAATAAAATATCCATCCTCATTATAAATGATTTCATCACCTAATAGCGAAAGAAACTTATAGGCGTAAAAAGATGGCTTATTTAAATAATTTGCAGTGAAAATACCCCTACCGCCAAAAAATGTTTCATTATCCAATATTGTTTCCTTGCTTATTTCATCCATCATACTAAATACAAGTCTCTTATCCTTGTTGGTGTAATTAAAGATAATATATGATGCTATTGAAATCTTGTCATAATTATGATGAATCTCTGTATCGGGAAATACCACTGCTTCTTTACTTAAATCGAATTTAAGCCAATTTTTAACATTATCGAAATTCCTTGAAAAATAATTTATAAAATCATCTATAATATAGCGTTCTACCCCTTTAGTTGAAATCACTGGAAATACCTTTTGGTCTATTATAAATTCTATTATGTTTTCTACTCTTGTCCAGTTTATAAATCTTTTGTTTTTCCCTTTATATATATCCATATTATCTGAAAATAAATTGTCTATTAACCCATATTTAAAACCTATCTCTGATTGAATCTCACTTAATACTCTCCGATTTTCCTCTTCAAGAAGTAGAGATATATCGCCCAAATCTATAACCGTAGGTTTGCTAAATTCTCCAATAGCATCTCTATTTAAGTCTATATCAAGTTTTATTATCTTGTTATCATAATTAAATCTTTCGTAGTCTAATAAATAATTTTGAAGATAGGGAATAGCTTCTTTAATTTCTAAATACTCAATTTTTTTCATTCTTTCTAGTAATTTCTCTGATACCTTGTATTTTTTTCTATACTGTACAGGTGTACAATTATAATGGATTTTAAAATGTTTGTTGTAGTATCTTACATGAGAAAACCCAACATCTTCTGCAATTTCCCCTATGGGCTTATCTGTATCTAAGAGTAACTTTGTAGATTCCTCAACTCGTATTTGGTTTAAATATTCATTAAAACTACGTCCAAAAACTTCTTTTATTTTAAAAGAAAGGTATTGCGAGGTCAGAAACTCTTGTTTTGCAATGTCCTGAAGACTAACCTTGTTCATATAGTTATTGCTTAAATATTTCATAATTCTATGATATCTTTCAAGCTGAAATTCGTCTTCTCTAAGGCTTTCTTCTTCATAGAATAGATAGTGAAACTGGTTAAGAAGATGATACATCATATCTAAAAGTGCATCTTCTATTTGATCCTCATAGTCATCTAACTTAGATACCGCTTCATACACTAAAATTGATATGAAACTTCGAAGTTTATTGTACTTCTCATCATCCTGGATATTGTCTTTTGATGAATTTGTATAAAAAAATGTATCCCTTGCATCATCATAATACTTTTCAAAAAATCTTGGATCTATCTGGATTAACAATACTAAATTATCTTCGTCCTTAGATTCTATTCTATATACCTCATTGGGATTAATTATCTCAAGTTCTCTTTCATTTAAGGTATATGTTTCAGATTCAACACCCAAAGTCACAGAACCCTTAAGCACAAAAAGAACCTCAATAGCATCCTGCCAATGAAGGGGATACTCTTTAATTGAAGTTAAAAATATATTTATAGGTAAATCTTTGAGGTATTCTACATACTCTTTTCTCATAATATCCCTTCTCTTTTACTCTTTCAAAGCTCTTTTTTTTGGTTTCAAGAAAGAAAACTTAGTTTCCGCTGCCAAAACAGAAATAAATATAGCCATACACCCAATAATGAATTTTCCAGACACTTCTTCACTAAATATTAATATACCCATTATGCTACCAAATACCGACTCTAGACTTAGTATTATAGCCGCATGAGTTGAAGTAGTATGCTTTTGTGCAATATTTTGAGTTAAAAATGCTATCATAGTACTAAATATCGCTAAGTATAGAATAGGTACAAGAGCCTCTGAACTGATTTGTGTTATTCTCGGCTCAAATGGAATCGCCAGTGCAAATGATAATACCATTGCAATTACAAGTTGTACAAAAGATAAAACATAGCTGTCTACATCTTTAGCAAAAAATCCAACTGCAACTATTTGAAGAGCAAATCCTATTGCACATAGAAAAGTTAAAAACTCCCCATATCCTACCTGTAAATTTGTATCCAAGCTTAAAATTCCAATCCCAATAAAACAAAGAATTGCTCCAAAAAATTCATATGGTCCTGGTCTTGATTTTGTTAACATCCAATAAAAAAATGGTACCATAACCACGTTAGATGCGGTAATAAATGCTTGCACTCCAACTGTAGTATACTGTAGCCCTACAGTTTGAAACGCAAATCCAAGAAACATAAAAAATCCTACTATCAGCCCCGCTTTAATATCTATCCATTTTGTATTTTTAATCCTTTTAAAGGCTATAATCCCCATTGCAATCGAAGCAACTAAAAATCTAAACCCTAATATGTAAAATGGAGTCATATGGTCAAGTGCATTTTTTGTAAAAATAAACCCTGAACCCCAAATAATTGCAACAATAAACAGTGATAAGTCTGCATATAATATCTTTTTGTCCTTCATTTTCTCACCTCTCGATTCAATTATAACAAAGTGTCACATTTTAAACAATCATATGCGTATTAAAGCATAAACAATAATATAAATAGCAGAAATTGTAGATTGCTATTATTCTACATTAATTGTAAACTTATAGTAGACAATTAATGTTAACAATAGGGGGCTTTATGAAATTATCAGTTAAAGACTTATCCAGAATATCAATTTTTGCCGCATTAACAGCAGCGAGCGCTTTTTTAAGCATACCTGTGGGACCAGTTCCAATTACTCTTCAAAGCATGTTTGTTCTGCTAGCTGGTTTTGTTCTAGGCGTTAAAGGTGCTGTTTTGTCTCAAGTTGTATATTTAGCTTTAGGGTTGATAGGACTTCCTGTATTTTCAAATTTTAATGGAGGACTCCAAAGTATCTTTTTACCTAGTTTTGGCTTCTTGCTGGGATTTTTAGCTGTAGCGGCAATTTCAGGACTTGCACATAAAAAAGCCAACACAATTGTTGGCTTTATGGTTTATGGTTTATTTGCATCTGTAGTTCTATATTCAATAGGACTAAGCTATATGACTTTCATCTTAAATATCGTCATGAAAAGCGGACTAAGTTTTTCCACCATATTAAAAATTGGACTCCTAGCTTTTATCCCAGGGGATATCCTAAAACTATTCGCAGCAAGCTTTATTGGTTTAAGACTAAAAAAATCTAATCTGTTTTAAATTATCTTTTTAATCCTTGTAGCTCATCTTTTGTTGCTAAGGACACTTTGTATATTCTATCTGCAATCCTTTCAAAATGACTAACCATATCTAAAAATACAACTCCCGATTCTACGGTACAACTACCTTGTTCAAGTCTTCGTATATGATTATCTGAAAATTCTCTATAAAGGGCATCCGCCTCATTTTCCATTCTAATAATATCTGATACATCTTTACTCTCAAATTTAAGTAGAGATATCAGCTTTTTATGCATTTCATCTATAAGATCGCTTAACTGTTTCAATTCTGACACAGCTATGTCGGAGAAATACAAGTTCTTCTCCATTTTAGTCTCTATAAGTTTTAAAATATCCATAGTATGGTCTCCGGTTCTTTCTATATTATTTATAGAATTAATCATAGCAGGGACCATTATTGATTCTCCATCAGAAAGTGTTCCTTTCCCTAAATCAACCATATACTTTGTAATATCTTTTTGAAGTTGATTTACTATCTCTTCCTCCTTATATACCTTTGCCAATAGTTCATCGTCATTATGTAATAATCCTTGCATAGTAGTTTTAACCATCTCCTGAGTAATCTCTACTCCACGAGTTAATTCTGCTAAAGATGCCTTAAATGCTGCCGCAGGAGTATCTAATAAAAGCTTATCCAAATAAATAGCTCCAGTCTCATATGTCGGGCTCTTTCCTTTTATAAAAGTCTCTAAGAATTTAACAAAATACTTATTTATAGAAAGAAATAAAATTGCGAATAATGAGTTAAACAGCGTATGAGAATTTGCTATTTGTGTCTCTAGCCCAGCATTAGGGGTAACTTTTGATGAAACAAATACAACAAAATCAACAAAAAACGGTAATACAATAGCAATTATTATAACTCCAGTAAGGTTGAAAATCGTATGTGCCCAAGCAGTTCTTCTAGCATTGATATTACCTTTTAAACTTGCGAGCTGAGCCGTAATTGTTGTTCCAATATTATCACCGAGCAATATGCAAATTGCAGTTTGAAGATCTATAAGTCCAGCTTGTCCTAAAACCATTACAAGTCCAACTGTTGCAGCGCTACTATGTACCATCGCCGTAGCAAACATACCTAATATTATGCCTATTATAGGATTACTAGCATAATACTCAAAGAAATATCTTAGAGTTTCGTTTTCTTTCATATATGGAATCCCAGAATTTAATATACCCAAGCCTAAAAACATAAGCCCAAAACCCATTAACGCATCTCCTGCATGTTTAATGGCCTTTTTCTTTGCAAATATTGTAATAGCAAAACCTACACCTATTACTGGTAAAGCTACCTCTGTTAATTTAAAATTAAAACTAAGTGCCATTAATTGAGCAGTTACAGTAGTTCCGATATTGGCACCATAGATAATACCTATAGCTTGAGGAAGTTTCATCAGTCCAGCATTTACAAAACCTACTGTCAACACAGTAACAGCAGTACTACTTTGAACTAAAGCTGTTAAAAAAACTCCACTAAAAAAAGCGCTAAAAACATTATTTGTAAAAAATGAAATCATCTTTCTAATTAGGTTCCCAGAAGCTTTTTCAAGCCCATCACCCATTTTATCTACACCATACATTAAAAGAGCAGTACCACCCATAAGTCCAAAAATCAGTTCTTTCATAAATCCCCCTATGTATTAATAACTGGCAAAGTTAAATTTTTAACTATCCATATATACTTATTATAACACTAATTACTCCCCAAAAATCTATGAATTCAAACAAAATATAATATCAATATCACTTATAATTATTCATATTTGATCCTAAACTTAACAAAAAGAACAGATTACAAATTTTGTAGTCTATCCTATCATTCGCTATTATAACTGAATTGGCTGTACATATCTAAATCACTCATGAATTAAAAATAAAATGTTTCTGTTATCTCTTTACAGTATTTTAATGCTTCTATATAATAGCTTTCTAATCTCCCTTCTCCAATTTCTAGTGTTTCTGAGAGTTTCTCCACTTCATCCCACTCACCTTTTTCATATGCGACTACTATATCTAATATGGGCCTTAGCTCACCTGTTTTATTAATAAGAGCTTCCCTTATGTTTTCTGATAACAATATCCCTTCTAAGGCGTTTTTCATAGGCAAGTCTAATATAGCATCTAAAGTAGAAAAAAGTAGCATGGTAACTATTTCATTATATTGTGATTTTAAATTATAATCGTTTGCTAACAAACCCCCAAATTTTGATCTTATAATAGATACATTCATAAGCTCTAATGGCTTGTCCGTAGCCAAATCTTGAATCATCAATAATTGTATCCATCGTTCTATTTCTTTAAAACCCATAAATAGTAACGATTTTTTTATAGAATGAAATGTAACTTCTAACCTACTATTGTTTATTATTCTTAAGAGTCTATATGCTAAATTTACATCTGACTCTATTATTTCAGAAATTGTATCATAGGAAGGTTCATCTTCTCTTAATTCAGATAATATTCTTAAATAATTCATTTTTATAGATTTTTTATTATTAGATTGAATTATTGCGCTTGGGTTTTTAAAAAAATAACCTTGAAAAAGATTAAATCCCATTTCTTTAGCTAGTTGAAATTCTTCTTTTGTCTCAATCTTTTCTGCTAATATAGTTTTTCCTTGCCTAATAGCATTTTTTATTTCGTATCGTATACTAATAATCGGAGTTGCCATAATATCAAATTTAACAATGTCTGACACTAGGGGATAGTTGTCGTAGTCCTCTACAAAATCATCTACAGCTATTCTGTAGCCTTTGTCTTTTAATTCACCTAATCTTTCCATAAGTGTTTCATCAATTTTCACATCTTCTAAAATATCAATTACTAGTTTCTCAGGTTTTATCATTTCTATCGACTTTGATAGTAAAAACTCCTGATCAAAATTAACAAACGCTCTGGTACCATCAGTAATATTATCAATTCCTATCTCAAACAAACTCCCCAATACTTCTGAAGTAGCTTCTTTTGCTGATACCTCTCCTAATATTTTTGCTGTTTCACTATCTCGATATAAAAGTTCGTAGCCATATACTCCCATTGAACTGTTAAAGATAGGCTGTCTTGCTATAAACAATTTTTTCCCTCCTAAAATACTAATTTATTTACAATTACATACATTATATCGTATGTAAAGACAAAAATCAGGAAATATAGCAATTTTCTCTTTTCCCAATTACAAATTATGTATTTTTACCTTAAACCCGTTTTATTTACTCATATATATTTGATTTTAATATAATATATTATCTTCTTAAACAGTTACTCAAAACCACACTTTAATTCTTTTCTGCTATATTTATCTATATTCGAGCTTTAACTTTACAAAAAAACAGACTACGAAATTCGTAGTCTGTAATATCTTTAATCTATATATAACCGTGTTTCCCCCTGATTGATATCTCTCCAGAGAATAAGTTTTCTACTCCTGTATCAAACTGAACTAAAAGTTCACCTTTTTTATTTATCTCGATCGCTCGACCACACCTTTTTTCTTTACCTTGATAAACGACTATTTCTTTTCCAATAACAGCTGAATTATCTATGCATATCTGGATTGCTCTATCAATATCTCCAGTTGTTAGGAACTCAGTGTAAAGCTCATCAATTCTTGAAACAAGTCTTATAAATAATTCCCTTCTATCTATTTCTTCACCTTTTACAATCTTCAGTGATGTTGCTCTTTCTTTTAAGTCTTCCGGAATTTCTTCTAAATTCACATTTATATTTATTCCCGCTCCAAGAACAATGTAATTAATAATCCCCAATTCGGAATTCATTTCAGTTAATACACCTGCTACTTTTTTACCATTTATAACTACATCATTTGGCCATTTGATTTCTGATTCTATACCAATATCTGCGAAAGCAAGATTTATTGCTGCTGCTCCTAGTAGTGTTAATCTTGCAACATTTACTGGGTCAATATCTGGTTTCAAAATCACTGACATATATATGCCTTTACTTTTAGGTGAGGTCCATATCCGACCTAATCGTCCCTTACCAGCAGTTTGTTCATCTGCAACTACCAAGGCTCCCTCTTTTGTTTGAAAAGCTATCTCTTTTGCTTTTGTATTAGTAGATTCTAGGCTATCATAATAAAATATTTCTTTTCCTATTATGCTTGTTTGCAAATCCTCTTGCATCTCATTAAATTCAATATTGTCTGGTGTTTCTACTAACCTATATCCTTTTTTAGTTCGTGACTCAATCTTGTAACCATCTTCTCTTAGAGCCTTAACATGCTTCCAAATTGCTGTTCTAGATAAACCATATTCATTTGATATTGCTTCTCCTGAAACAAATCCTTTTTCTAAATAAAGTCTTTCTATTATTTTATCTTTCATGACTCCTCCTTTAGGTATAATAATAGGGTTCTTACGAACCCTTTGCTATATTATCTCCTTGAGTTTGCCCGTAATCTTATATTCTGTTTCCCTTAATTCCTCTATATTTGCTTTTCCAAGTAGCATCATTACAATTTTTATTTTATAAAAAAGACTATCAAGATATTCCTTAGCATTTGCATATCCTCCATGAACTAAATATGCTAATAATTCTCCACTAATTGCAGTTATATTTGCTCCTAGTACTATTGACTTTACAACATCCATACTTGATCTTATTCCACCGCTTGCAATAAGATTCATATCTTCTGGAAGCCTTCTGCATTGAATTAAGGCAGCTGCAGTTGGAATCCCCCAAGAATAAAGTTCAGAAAAATCCATCTCTTGATTTCTAAGGTTTTCTATTTCAATAAAATTCGTTCCACCATATCCTGATACATCTATACATCTGACACCCGCATTATATAATCTTGTTGCTACTTCATTTGATATTCCAAATCCTACTTCTTTGACAATAAGAGGTTTATCTATCATTTTAGCGATTTTTTCAATATTATCTAATATACCTCTAAAATCTCTATCTCCTTCTTCCATAACTATCTCTTGTGCCATATTAAGATGAATTTGAAGAGCATCTGCATCAATTATTTCCATAGCTCGTTTTACATCATCTGGGGTTGCAGTACCACTCAAATTTGAAATAACTATCCCATTAGATCCTACTATCTCTCTTACAATTTTAAAGGATTCGCAACAATTCTCATCTTCTAAAGCTATTGTTTGTGATCCCACAGCCATTGGTAAATTAAATTCTAAAGCAAGCTCGGCAAGATTTTTATTGATTTCTGATGAAAACTCGGACCCACCAGTCATAGCGTTTATTAAAACTGGGTAATCTATTTTCTTACCTAAAAAACTACTGCTTACATCAATATCCTCAAAATTTAAATTAGGCAGTGCATTATGAGACAAAATAATATCACCCATCAGGGTATCTCCTCTAAAAGAAGTCTTCAAATAGTTTTCTATATGCTCTTTCTTTCTTACCCTTCTCATCAAAACACCTCTTTGTTTTATTCTTTGCGAGATATGTTTATTTCGCTAAGTAGTCTGGAAACATCTCTTTCACAAGCTCATCTGTCTCTGAACCATTGTATATATAATAACTCACTCCACCAATATATTGTCCTGCTCCAGGAACTGTTGCAGTCTCCATTGAATCCACATCTATCTTATTGGCCGAAAGTGCCCCTTTAACCATTAATTTTAGCGGTATATTAGTTTCTACATTTTTAAAATATGTGTCTACCATTTTAGGAAGTTGTAAAAGATTCTTAGGTTTTATTGTTTGTTTAACAAACTCTTTCATAAAATACTGCTGAGCTTTAGTCCTTCCTACATCTCCATCTGGATATCCAACTGTCATTGCATTATTGTGTCTCCATCTTAAAAAGTCATGGGCATTTTTACCATCTAAGGTTTGTTGATCTCCTTTTGGTATATTTATTTTAAGTGGTGGTTTTGCTGTCGGATCACTATATGTCATAGTAAATGGAACATCTATTGTAACGCCACCAATAGCGTTAACAACGTCTTGTACAATCTGATAATCCACTTTTACGAAATACTCTAGTTCTACTCCTAAAAGGCTTTTTACTGCTGCTACACTAGCCTCTGACCCCCCATATGCATGGGCTGCATTAATTTTATCTTGTCTTCCCTCTACTGTTGTTCTTGTATCTCTTGGAATTGAAAGTAATTTAATTTTTCCTGTATCAAAATCAATTTCTGTCAACATCATTGTGTCTGTTCTTGTACCTTTTGATTTTGTAACATCATTTGCATCTACACCCATCAAGAGAAAAAATACACTATTTATTTCTTCTTGTTCTGGTTCCTCTACTGAAGGATTTTCAGTTTCTAAGCCTATATCCGGTTCAGAAGATGATACATCCTTAAATAATGTATTCGCAAGTACTCCATATACTAATCCGAAGAATAGTAATGAAGATAAAAATATCATAAAAAATTGTTTTTTCATTTTACACCTCATTTAATTTTGTGCTAACTTATATAATACTATAAATGAGGTGTATTTACAATTATTTATAGCCAATTTAAGGATTACAATTTAGATACAACTTCTATCTTAAGATTTTTTCTTGTTTTCAACTAAATCCAGCAAAATAGACTTTTTAACCTCTCTCTCTTTCCCTTCCGAATGCAAATACTCAATTATTTCAAGTGCAAAATAAACCGCTGTTGCTGGGCCTCTAGAAGTAATGATATTCCCATCTTTCACAACAATATCTTCTTTTAGTTGCGCTCCTATTAGTTCTTTTCCAAATCCTGGATAGCAGGTGACTTTTTTACCTTCTAAAATTCCTGCTCTTGCTAGAACTGTAGGACCTGCACAAATTGCCCCTATCATTCTTTTATTCTCATTAAAATCTTGCACTATTTTTATTACATGATCATTATCTCTTAGATTAGTTGCTCCAGGTAATCCTCCAGGAATAACTAGTGCTCTATAATAACTAGCATCTTTAACATCTGTTAAAAACATATCTGCTTT
This sequence comes from Gudongella sp., assembly GCA_034006985.1. Lineage (GTDB taxonomy): Bacteria > Bacillota > Clostridia > Tissierellales > Tissierellaceae > Gudongella. The sequence continues at coordinate 25,736 of JAVERT010000016.1, read as the reverse complement.
AACTTGGATTCCATGAGCTCCTTTTACATTTATATCCTCCATGGTAGATACCATTATAGCATCTAAACCTGCCCTTCTTATATAGTCAACGCATGTAAGAGCTTCTACTTCTTCAAAACCATCTGCCAAAAGTACCAATACTTTACTCATCATAAGACCTCCCCAAAAGATTTTTCCTTAGGACATTAGTCTTTTTTCTCCTTCTAAAGCTTTTAATGGTGCTATATCCGTAGAATATTCTAATGTCCCCATATACTCTCCATCTTCGTCTCTTACCGCCAAATATTGAATTAACACAAACTTATCTCCCATCTGAATCCAAAAACTTTCAGAGTCTTTTTTACCATCCTTAAAATCTTGCACTAGTTGTTCAACTATATGTGCACTCTTTGGTGGATGACAATTTTCTACTGTTCTTCCTATAATAGCTTTTGTCCTTGCAAATATTCTTTCTTTTCCTTGTGAAAAGTACTTAACCACATCATCCTTATCTACAAATGTGAAATCTCCAGGAATATGATTTAACATTAGGTTCAATTCTTTTGAAGAAAGAATACCTGTATCAAATTTTATAAATCCACTTTCAGTAATTCCTTTATCTTCTTCTTTTTTTACTACATTAACTCTCGTTAACTCCCACTCCTTTTGTGGTGGTATAAGAGTATATCCAATTTCTATTGAGCCTTCATAAACTTTTATCCATTCGTCTTCTGTCAACGTATCTAGGCACATAGGAAAAAGGATACTCTCTTCTTTAAACAGCATATCCTTTATTTGAACAATTGCAGCCTCTATCTTTTCTTTAACATCTTTCTTATTACCAGCGTAATTCTTTAAAGCTTCCTTTGCAAGTTTTATCTTTTCTCTTACTTCATCATCCACTCCCCACATAACTTGCGGTGGTGCTGTTATTCCTGCTTTTTCAAGGTATGGAAATACAAGATTTTCTTTTCTGCTATAGTGTTTATCTATATCCCAAAGAAAATTTATTTTTTCTATTAAATCAAACTTATTATCATCATTATCATTTCCCATAAATTTTTCTAGAGATTTTTCGATATCTTTATCCATCAATTCTTCCAAAGCTTTGTTTTCTTCTCTCAATGTATAAACTGGATGCCCAGGGACTTCTTCTGGATGATGAATTTCTTCTAATGAACCTTTGAATACCTCTGCATGAACATCACATAAATATTGTATTTCTTCTATAGGAAGACCATCTTTTACAAGTTCAACTTCCATCATTGAAATCTCAAGCGGTGAAACTCCTTCTATTACATCTGCAAATTTCTCCTTCACTTCAGATACAGTTTTACCAGCGTGCAACTCCATAATTACCTCTTTTAACTTAGCCTGTTTTACTTTATCAACTGGTTTTTTATCTCTATTGTTAATTAATTCGCTCACCCTATCTCCTCCTTATTTAATCTGTTAATAATATATACCCTAATCCTCTTTTATTAAATAATAAAAAACAATTATTACACTTTTATAAACTCCGTCTGCATAGAATCTTATTTAAATGGGTATTGTTATAATGTTAACACTTCTGTACGTGAAGGAGGTAAAGTATGCAAATCAAAAAAATTGTTGTAGGCTTAATCATTTTACTTGTATTACTATCCGGGTGCGCTCCTGAAAAAACTATAATTCCCGCAGTTGATTGGCAAGATGAATTCCCTGAGCAATACAATTCTTACTTACTGAATTCAGAAACGGAGAGTACTCTTTATGGTGGTTCCGTTCCTATCAATTACTTGGAAAAGTATCCTTATCTTAGAGATTTTTACGATGGATATGGCTTTAGTATTGAATACCTTAGAGCAAGAGGCCATACATACGCACTTGAAGATGTTATGAATACTGAAAGACCCAAGGCTGGCGCAAGTTGTTTAGCTTGTAAAAGTGCAGATTTTGTAGTACTTCTTAAAGAGGATGGCATTTCTGTTAATTCCTTAAATTTTGAAGATGTTGCAAAACCAGAGATGAATACTATTTCTTGCTATGACTGTCACGAAAATACTCCGGGAACATTTGTAGTAACCAGAGAACACTTAAATACTGGTCTTTCTTTCTCTGATAAGGATTATAATCCTAAAGAGTTAGCATGTGCTCAATGTCATGTTGAGTATTATATGGACCCTGAAACAAAAGAAGTTATTTTGCCTTGGCAAAATGGCCAAGATACAGATGCTATGATCCAATACTACGATGGGATTGGCTATTCTGATTGGACTCATCCAACTACTGGTACTGAACTCTTAAAGGTTCAACATCCTGAATTTGAAACATATCAAGGTGGCATCCATGCCAAAATGGGATTAACTTGTGTGGATTGCCATATGCCAAATACCGAAAACGAAAAAGGTGAAAGCTATAATTCTCACCATTGGACTAGTCCCTTAAAAACTATTGAGAGTTCTTGTTTGACTTGTCACTCAAATGAAACTCCTGAATCTTTAAGATCTACTGTTGAAGGAATTCAAGCATCAGTGGATACTAAAATGGCTGATGTGAGTTCAGTATTAGTTGAACTTATCAACGAGTTGTCTCAGGCAACTACTGATGGAAGTATTGATGAAGATGTTTTAAATATAGCTAGAGACTATCATAGAAAGGCTCAATATAAATGGGATTTTGTATTTGTAGAAAATGGAGAAGGTTTCCATAATGAAAATTTAGCTCATAAAAATTTAGATGAAGCTTTTGAACTTGCTTTGAAAGGTTTAGAAGTACTAGAATAGTAGAAATTAACGAATAAAAAACATGGTTCAAATTAAACCATGTTTTTTTATTTACTTATTTCTTACTTGAATTCTCGTAGTACTCTTGCTGATTCCTCTATATACTGGTCTGCCAATTTCATTATACTATCATCTACAACCATTCCATTATCTCTAATTGCAGTAAGATATTCTTGTATCATGCTAGAGGTCACATAACCTTGATTTGCTGCTGTACTTTGATATGACTTAAATACATTCTCAAATATCATATTTGTATCATACTCTGCTATAGGGGTATTTGGTAGCCCTTTATAGTAGTTTGTTAGATACATTTCATAGCTTTCTAATAATGCTTCTTGCCTTGGTCCATTGATATATCTATTCAAATAATTTTCAATCTTCAATATTCTTTCCGCTAACTCATCAAATGTTAATAACAAAGAGCCATCACCAAATGCAGGTTTTTCTAATTCTTCAGATTTAAGCTCTAAGTATTCTTGCCATTCACTTGTTAGTTTATCTTCAAAATCCATTAATTTAGTATAATCAATGGTTGGAAAAGCAGTACCTTCTCCACTTAATACTCTGTAATAATTATTATAAGCTTCTTGGATTACTTCTTTCAAATCTTCGTTTTTTATGTCCTCAATTTTATCTTCTTTTAAATAACCATTACTACCAATAATATTTACAAGCTCAAAGTCTTCATCTAATTCTTCTATCTCTATTCTTAAATCCTCTAATTCTCTTTCCATTGCTAACTCTAAACTATTAAACATTGAGTTTCCTTCTAGTTGACCCATTTTCGAAAGATTTTCTTTGATGAATTCACTCAATTCTTCAACTGGTTTTTGTTCATCAACCAACTTTTGATATTCGTCTAGAATCGCTTTTTTCTCATCTTCTTCTGCTTCTTCAACTGGCTCTTCTATTACTGGTGTAGTAGGTTCTTCTACAGCTGGTTCTTCCTTTTTACATGCTGTAATCCCAAACACCATAATTAGAGACAAAAATAAAACGATTAAATTTTTATTTTTCATTTTAACACCTCTCTTTCAATATTGTACATTATCAATATATTTATACCCAATTAAAGAGATGCTCTATAGTAAAAGTCTTTACAATATAATTACAATTTCCATTGGTCACCCTGGTATATATTCTTTTCTTTAAGTGCTTTATCAATTGAGGAGAGAACTCCAAGTTTATTTTTACTCCACACTGGCTCGAAGAGCAAAGATTTATCACCATCACCAGTAAGTCTATGAATAACTAGTTCTTTTGGTAGTATTCTAATAATCTCTGTAATTATATCTATATATTCTTCTTTAGACATAATTTTAAAAGGATTATTCAAATAAAAATCATATAGATCTGTATCTTTTTGAATATAAAGTGAGTGAAGTTTTATACCCCATAGTTTTTTATGAGCAATATAATCACAAGTTTTTAAAATTTCTTCCTTTGTTTCATATGGAAGCCCTATTATCGCATGAGTTACTACTCTAATATCTCTTAGTTTAAGTTGTGATACTGCATCATCGTAAACATCTAATTCATATCCTCGTCTAATCAATTTAGCTGTGTTTTCATGAATTGTTTGAAGTCCAAGTTCTACCCATAAAAAAGTCTTTCTATTGAGTAATTCAAGATAATCTAAAATTTCCTCAGATAAGCAATCAGGCCTTGTTGCTATTGCAATCCCAACTACTCCTGGAATTTCTAGTGCCTGCGTATATAAGTCTTCTAATTTCTCTATAGGTGCATAGGTATTCGTAAAAGACTGAAAATATGCTATATATTTATCCGTATCCCATTTTTTTGAAATAAGCTTTATTTGTTCATCTGCTTGGGATGATAAACATAAGTTAAAATTTGTAAACTCGCCACTACCTCTTTCTCCACAGAATATACAACCTCTATCACCTATTGTACCATCCCTATTAGGACAAGAAAATCCACCATCTAAAGAAAGTTTTATTGTTTTTTTACCAAATATCTTTATCATTTCAGAATTCAATGTATTGTATCTTTTCCCATCGTTCATAATTTTAATCCTCATCCGGAATTAGTAAATGTGAAATAGAATTTGTCAGTTTTTCTATTAAAATTCCCGAGTCCACTCCGATATCAGTAGGATGGTTATACATAGAATATATTCCCTTAAAACCTCTGCTATAAAAGTCTTGATAACCTTCTTCTAAATTCTTAAATATTCCCACAATTGGCACATGATTTTTTTGTGCTATCTCACAAACAGAAAGCATTCCTTTATGAGTTTTTGTAATCTTAGAAAGTTCTTTACATCCAACTATAACAAGATCCGACTTTTTTATCATAGTATCTAACTCCGTGATTTCAATAAAAGCATCTACATAGGACAACACTTTAGCATCTAAAAATGCTATAAGGCCTCCTCCAGCTCCTCCACCTGCACCACTTGCTCTATATTTTTCAACATCTATTCCTAAATGCTTTTCTATCTCTAATGCAAAATTTTTAAGACCCCTATCCAATCTTTGAATCATCAGCGGACTAGCACCTTTTACTGGCCCATATTCATATGCTATTCCTCTTACTCCGGAAAATAAATGTGAATAATTACTAACTACAATAAATTCAGAATTGTAGACTCTCTTATCAACTTGTGTTATATCTATTTCTCTTATATTGTATAATCCCTTACCGTTTAACTCAACAGGATTGTGATTGGAGTCTAAAAATCTAAATCCAAGTGCGGATAAAAATCCTATACCTCCATCGTTAGTTGCTGATCCTGTTGTAAATATATAAAACTTTCTATAACCCTTATCCATTGCATCCTTTACCATTAACCCACTTCCAAGAGTCGATGTTTGAAGCGGATTTTTTTCATCTCTTGACAGCCATGATAGACCAGATGCTTCTCTCAAAGATACAATTACAGAATCATTTACAACCCCATAGTTAGCATTAATATCTCTTCCTAATGGATCTAATGTCTTAATAGTTTGGATTTTCCCTCCAAATGCAATTGATTGACTTATGGGATTTCTAGCACTTAACAGAGGATAATCTCGAATATCTACATTCTTTTTCGTCATTTTTATCCCTGTCTTCATATGTTCAGACATTTTATCAGCATTCATAATTGTACCGAGTCCACATGGCGCTAATAGTATATTCAAATTATCACCCTCTTTCTAAAAAACACAGGCAGGAAAATCCTGCCTAAAATCTATTCAAATTTATTTGCAAAATTTTTGCCAAATTCGATACAAGCTAATCTAGCTTCTTCATCTGGATTCCATAATGCTTTTATACCTTCTTGCACTACTTCGAAACCTGATACTTTTAATATATCATCAAGCATTGCAGTGTGTTCTCCACTCCAACCATATGAACCAAATGACGCTGCCTTTTTGTTCTTAAATCCCAAACCCCTAACCATGGTCATAAGTCCACCAACAGCATGTTGTATAGATTTATTTACAGTTGAAGATCCTAGCAATACACCCTTCGATTTAAATATTTCTGTTATAAGGTCGTTTTTATCAGTAATTGCTGCGTTGTACAGTTTAACATTAACAACAGGATCTGCTGATATAATTCCTTCTCTGATAAACTCAGCCATTTTTCTAGTACCGCCCCACATTGAATCGTATATTATTGATATCTGATTTTCTTGATAATCATCTGCCCACTCTAGATACTTCTCTACGATTTCGGTAAAATTTTCTCTCCACATAATACCGTGTGATGGCGCTATTAGATTTAGTGGAAGATTAAAGCCTAAAACTTCTTTAATCTTCATTGTAACTAATTTATTAAAAGGAGTTAGTATATTAGCATAGTATTTTATTGCCTCGTCCCAAAGCTCACATTGGTCTACTTTGTCATTGTACATAAACTCAGATGCATAATGTTGTCCAAAAGCATCATTACTAAATAAAATATTATCTCCACTCATATATGTGAACATGGTATCTGGCCAGTGAAGCATTCTAGCTTCAACAAAAGTCAATGTTGATTCTCCAATATCTAAAGTATCCCCCGTTTTTACTTCTACAAAATTCCAATCTTCGTGATAGTGTCCTTTAAGTATCTTCTTTCCATTTGCTGTACAATATACAGGGGTATTTGGAATTTCTTTTAACAATAGTGACAAAGCACCACTATGATCTACTTCATTATGTTGTGCAATTATATAGTCAATTTCATCTAAGTCGATTTCTCTTTTTAAGTTTTCAACAAATTCACTTGCATGGGGTGCCCAAACAGTATCAACTAATACTGTCTTTTTATCTCTTATAAGATATGAATTGTATGATGACCCTTTGTCCGTTGAAAATTCATCACCGTGAAATCTTCTAAGCTCCCAGTCGATCTTACCTACCCATGTTACTTTGTCCGTAATTTTAAAACTCATTTTGCAGACCTCCTTTTATTTTATATAAGCTCCCTTGGAGTTATAGATGGTTGTTAGTTATCATCCAAAGCGTCTCGTGAGGATCTTTGTGTTTTTGTTTTCAATACGAAAAGATTCCTCGACTAGCTCGGAATAACAGATATTTTCTCATTCTATATCTTCAAGCTTCTCTCTAGACAAAATCACAATCCTCTTATGTCCTTCTAGTTTTATTATACCCATCTCTTGGAAAATACTCAATTTTCTACTTAAGGATTCTTGACTCATGCCTAGGTAACTCGCCCAGTCTCCCTTTGACATTTTTAAATCTAATACATCTCCATCCGCATTTTCAAGTATACTTTTTGCTATCCTTTTTTCAACAGAGAGCAAGCTAATATCTTCAACTAAACTTTCTGCGCTTTGGAGCCTTTTGCTCAATTCTTCTAGAATCTTTACTGCAATTGATGGGAATCTTGCCATAATTCCTTTTATATCTTGACTATCAATTTTACACATTATAGTCTTGTCCAATGCAATTGCATTGTCCTTAGTGAGTTCATTTGTAAATAAACTCAATTCCCCCATAAACTCGCCCGGTCCAAGCACTCTTATCACTTGTTCTTTGCCAGCTTCATTTATTCTAGTTACCTTTACTCTACCTTTGTGGATAACATAAAGACTGTCATGTTTAAATCCTGCTGTGTAAATCATTTCGCCCTTATCAAGCGATTTCTCTGATGTTATAAGGGCTATTTCAAACATCTCATCCTTTGTGAGATTACTAAAAATAGGTACTATCTCTATGCAATTTTGATCTTCTCTTTCATTACAATTACACTTCATAATATCACCTCTATATATACTATGCTCTCGACTTCGTCTTTTCCCCATAATTTAACAATCTAACTGCATTTATTATAACTAAAAGAACGCTCATTTCATGAACTAACATTCCAAATGATAAATTTACGGTTTTTACTAATACTCCCATTAATAGAAGTACTGCAACTCCTATCGCAAAGTATATATTCTGTTTCATATTACGTACAGTTCCTCTGCTTAGCCCAATAGCATGCGATAATTTGCTTAAATCCTCTGACATTAACACTACATCTGCTGTTTCCATCGCAACATCTTTACCAGCTCCACCTATTGCAATTCCAAGCTCAGCTGATGCAAGCGCAGGCGCATCATTTACTCCATCCCCTACCATTGCAGCTTTACCGAACTCTTCTTGCAATTGTAATATAACCCTTACTTTATCTTCAGGTAATAATTCTGCATAAAATTCATCAATTCCTAGTTCTTCTGATATAGCTTTTGCAACTCTCTTATTATCTCCTGTTAACATAACTATTTTTTTAATACCTAAATTTCTAAGATTCTTTATCAAAACTTTTGCATCATCTCTAACTTTATCCGCTATCGCAATTATACCCATAATCTTCATATTCAACCCTATCAATATTGCAGTCTGCCCTTTATTCTCTTCTCTTTGTAAAATATCTTCAACCTCTGATAAATCATAACCATTTTCGATAAATAGCTTCCTATTTCCAAGCAGATAAATTTCTCCTTCTATATCCGCTTTAATTCCTTGTCCTGTGATAATAGAAGCGTCTTTTAACTCTCCTTTAATTTCTCCTAAAGTCATTTTTGCATGGTTTATAATAGCTCTTCCTATTGGATGTTCTGAATAAGATTCTCCAATTGCTGCAATTCTTAAAATTTCATTTTCATCAGCTGTTATGCTTACTACCTCTGTTACGACTGGTTTTCCTATTGTAAGCGTTCCTGTTTTATCAAATGCTAAAACCTTCACTTGTCCTAGCTTCTCCATTATTTCTCCACCCTTAATTAAAACTCCATGTTTTGCTCCATTACCTATCCCAGCTACAATTGAAACAGGCGTTGAGATTACCAATGCTCCCGGACATGCAATTACAAGTAAAGTAAGCGAAAGAACTAAATCTCGTGTAAATACATATAATAGTATAGCTAATACTATAATTCCTGGTGTATAATATCTAGAAAATTTTTCTAAGAATTTTTGAGTTTTAGCTTTTTTATCTTGGGCTTCTTCAACCATTTCTAAAATCCTAGCAAAGGTAGTATCGTCGCCTACTTTATCAGCTCTTATTTTTAAATAACCTGACTCTAAAATAGTCCCTGAAAAAACTTCTCTATCTCCAAATGCATTTATAGGCAAAGATTCTCCTGTTATTGCTGCCTGATTAACATATGCACTTCCTTCGATAACCGTACCATCTACAGATATTTTTTCTCCAGGTTTTACAATAATCGTCTCTCCCTTTAGTACATCTTCAGGGTCAACTAAAACTTCTTCACCATCTCTTATTACTCTGGCAATATCAGGTGCTAAGTTTAAAAGAGCTTTTATTGAAGATCTAGTTTTTTCAATAGTCCTTGATTCCAGATAATCTCCTATCATGAAAAGATATGTTACAGCTGCTCCTTCCCAATACTCCCCAATAAATAATGCTCCAATTACTGCTATACTTACAAGAGCATCTATGCCCAGAATTTTATACTTTAAGGCCTCAAATGCATTCTTAAATATCGATACACCTGCAACTAATGTTGTCGCCAACATAAAAACAATTGTTATAGGAGCATATGAGAGGGTCTCCTTTAGGATAAAAGATATTACAACTAATACTGTACCTACTATCATTTTTTGTTTTTTAGTAATTTTTGGCATATCCTCTCTCCATTCTTATTTTTCTTTTAAGACTTCAAATCCTAGTCTGTTTATTTTATTCTTTATTGTTTCTGAGTCAATTTTTGTTTCGTCGAATTCAAGTTTTATCTTTGATGTATTGAAAAATACTTCAAATTCTTCTACACCTTCTGTTTTCTTTAGCATCCCTTCTAACTTCATTGTGCAAGATGGGCATGTTAGTGTATCCAATTGATATGTTTTTTTCATCTTTGTTTCCTCCTCTTCTATTGTTGTTACTTTAATTATAGTTTATTCTATCTCGAGAAGCTTTGACCTAGGTCAAAATTAATATCTATCTTTATCTATACTATGTTATAATTAATAAAAATCCTGGAGGGCCTTATAATGGACTATATTTATATAATTATAATTGGATACTTATTTGGATGTATGCAATTTTCATTCTTTTACAGTCGTTTAATTAAAAAAGTTGATATTAGAACAATTGGGGTTGGGACTGCAGGCGCTTCAAATATTGCTATTTCTATGGGTGTAAAAGCTGGGATACTGGTAGGTGTTCTTGATATTTTAAAGGGATTTATTTCAATCCTAGTTATTAAATCCTTGTTTCCGGGTTTAATTTTAAATGTTGGTTATCTACCTTTATATTTAAATGGGGCTTTTGTAGTTATAGGTCATAATTATCCGTTTTTTATGAATTTTAAAGGTGGTAAAGGTACTGCCTCAACTGTAGGTTTTATGTTGGGGTTAGATATTAGACTTGGCCTCCTAACTATTCTTACAGTTTTTGTTGTCACTGTTTTAACTGACTACATAGCAATCGGTACCATGTCAATGCTAGTAATCTTATGTCTTTACACTATGTTTTTTCACCCATCTTTTGGTACTATACTTATAGTTTTATTTCTTGTAATTCAAAGTGTATATAAACATAGAATAAATTTTACAAGAATTCACAATAAAGAAGAAAATGGCTTGAAGCAAACTCTAAATAAAAAAAAGGATTAACTCTGAGAGTTAATCCTTCTTATTATTTTCTCTTTTTCTTTTTCTCGCTTGCTCTTTCTACTCTTACCTTCTGGCCTTTTAATTTCTTTCCAGAAAGTCCTTCTATTACTGTATCTGCATAATCACTTTGCACTTCCATAAATGTAAAAGCATCAAATACATCAATATTCCCAATCAATTTCTTGCTTAATCCAGTCTCTTGGAATATCGCTGAAAGTAAATGTCTTGGACTAAAACCTTGAGTTTTCCCAATATTTATATGAAGTCTTGTAGTTGAAGTTGAAGTCTTATATTTCTTCTCAGTATCAACCATATCCAACTCTTGGTGATTATTTATCATCTTATTCTCTTTAAGATAGAGTTTCAATAATGCTGCTGCTATATCAAATGAATTTTGCTCTTCTTGAAGTAGTGTATCTAACATTGCAGAATATTTCTTTAAGTCATCCGCTTCAAGTTCTTCTCTAATTTTTGCAAGAATAGAATCCGCATACTGGTCTTTAATATCACTTAATGTTGGAAGATCTCTTCTTTCAATCTTAGTCTTTGTATACTTTTGAATGTCTTTTAATTTGTATATTTCTCTTCCTGAAACGAAACTAACCGCTGAACCTGATCTTCCAGCTCTTGCTGTTCTACCTATTCTATGAACATAGTATTCTTCATCCTGTGGAACATCATAGTTTACTACCATATCAATTTCATCAACATCCAGGCCTCTTGCTGCAACATCAGTAGCTACTAAAATATCAATATTTCCATTTCTGAATTTCCCCATTACATTATCTCTTTGATTTTGTTTTAAATCACCATGCAGTCCATCAGCTGAGTAACCTCTACCTTGAAGCTCTCCTGTTAATTCATCAACTTTTCTCTTGGTGTTACAAAATACGAGTGTAAGTTTTGGATTGTTAATATCAATAAGTCTACTAAGAATCTCTGTCTTCATATGTGACTTTAGCTCATAGTAATATTGCTCTACTGCTGGAACTGTCATTTCCTTATGAACGACTTTGATATATTCTGGGTCTTTTTGATACTTTGATGCAAATCTTCTAATCTCCGCTGGCATAGTCGCTGAGAAAAATATAGTTTGCCTGTTTTCATCAAGCTTACCCATTACAAGTTCTATATCATCTCTAAATCCCATATCAAACATTTCATCTGCTTCATCTAAAACCATCATCTTAACATTTCCTAGTTTTAAAGTTCTTCTGTTTATATGGTCGATTACCCTACCTGGAGTTCCTACTACTATTTGAACGCCTTTTTTCAAGGCTTTAATTTGTCTATCAATAGGCTGACCGCCATATATAGGCAAAACATTTAACGCCCTTTTAAATTTTCCAAGTTTAGTAATCTCTTGCGCTACTTGAATTGACAACTCTCTTGTTGGACATAAAATAAGTGCTTGTACAGCATTGTCCTTTAGATTTATCATTTCAAGAATTGGTATGCCGAATGCAGCTGTCTTTCCCGTTCCTGTTTGTGCTTGACCGATAACATCCTTGCCTTCCATCAATATGGGTATGGCTTGTGACTGAATCGGTGATGCCTCTTCGAAGCCCATTGCTTCTACAGCTTTTTTAATATCATCCGATAAGTCCATTTCTTCAAATCTCAATTTTTCCATTAAAATAATTTTCCTCCTTGTTGTTAACCTTATTAAGTATATATGTATTTCAGGTAAATAGCAAATTATATTTTTAAAATTTTAATATTTATTGGACTTTAGTAGTATTTTTAGTATATAATCATTTGAGTATTATCATGAAAGGAGTTTATAATGAGTATTTTAACAGTAACAAATTTATCTCACGGTTTTGGTGATCGTGAAATATTAAAAGATGTAAATTTTAGATTGCTTAAAGGTGAGCATGTTGGATTAATTGGTGCAAATGGCGAGGGAAAATCCTCATTTATGAATATAGTAACTGGTAAGTTGGAACCTGATGAAGGGCAAATAGAATGGGCTAAAAGAGTCCGAGTTGGTTATTTAGACCAACATGTCGCGTTAGAAAATGATCTTAGTATACGAGACACTCTAAGACGTGCCTTTCAGTACCTATTTGACCTTGAAACAGAAATGCAGGAACTCTATGTGAAAATGGGTGAAGTAGATGAGAAAGAACTTGAAAATATATTAGCTGAAACAGGAGTAATTCAGGATATTCTTGACCATAATGACTTCTATATTATTGATTCAAGAATTGATGAAGTTGCAAGAGGACTGGGTCTCCATGAAATCGGACTAGAAAAATCTGTTAATGAATTAAGTGGTGGACAAAGATCAAAGGTTCTGTTAACAAAACTATTATTAGAAAAACCAGATATCTTAATGCTGGATGAGCCCACAAACTACTTGGATGAAACTCATATTGAATGGCTAAAAAGATATCTAAACGATTATGAAAATGCATTTATACTAATCTCCCATGATATTAACTTCTTAAATAGCGTAATAAATTTAATTTATCATGTAGAAGATAAAGAATTAAGTAGATATGTGGGAACCTATGAAGATTTTCAAAAGGTGTATGAAGCAAAAAAATCGCAAGTTGAATCTGCATATAAAAAGCAGCAACAGGAAATATCTCAACTAGAAGATTTTATACAAAGAAATAAAGCTAGGGTTGCAACTAGAAATATGGCTATGTCTAGACAAAAAAAATTAGATAAAATGGATTTAATAGAATTGACAAAAGAAAAACCAAAACCTCATTTTGACTTTAGAGATGGCCAAACAGCTGGTAAAGAAGTTTTTAAAACTAATGATCTTGTAATAGGTTACGATGAACCTCTTACAAAGTCATTAAATCTTGAGTTTGAAAGAGGACAAAAAATTGCTTTAACTGGTGCCAATGGGCTAGGTAAAACTACTCTATTAAAATCAATACTTGGAATTGTCCCTGGTTATAAAGGAGAAGTCGAACTAGGTCAAAATCTTCAGATTGGATATTTCGAACAAGAATCCTCCAAAAATAACAACAATACTTGCATTGAAGAAATGTGGAAAGAGTTTCCTGGGTGGACTCAATTTGAGATTAGAGCAGCTTTAGCAAAATGTGGCCTTACTACAAAACATATTGAATCAAAGGTTATGGTCTTAAGTGGTGGTGAACAATCAAAACTAAGACTTTGCAAGATTATAAATAGAGAAACTAATATTTTACTCCTTGATGAGCCTACGAATCACCTTGATATAGAAGCAAAAGAAGAACTTTTAAGAGCATTAAAAAAATATAAAGGTAGCATCCTTTTAATTTCTCATGATCCCGAATTCTACAACGCTGTTGCTACTGAAATCTGGAATTGTGAAAGTTGGACTCTTAAAATAGTTTAACCGGAAGAGATCTTCCGGTTAATTTTTATTTAGAATAAATGTAAATACTCTCCATATCCTTCCTTTTCAAGATCCTCTTTAGGAATAAATCTTAACGAAGCCCCATTTATACAGTATCTAAGACCCCCTTCTTCTCGTGGCCCATCATTAAAAACATGTCCCAGATGAGAATCAGCATTTTCACTGCGAACCTCGGTTCGCATCATCAATAAGCTTCTATCTTTCTTCTCTACAATATTTTCTTTTTCAAGTGGTCTTGTAAAACTTGGCCAACCACAACCTGCATCATATTTATCCTTTGAAGAAAAAAGCGGCTCGCCTGAAACTACATCAACATAAATACCTTCTTTAAAATTTTTATCGTATTCATTGGTAAATGGTCTTTCAGTAGCATTTTCTTGTGTTACGTTGTAGCTTACGTCACTTAATTTATTTTTTAGTTCTTCTTTATCTGGTTTACTAAAGTTTTTTCCTTTCATTTATCTCACCTCAAAATAATATATACCCCAAAGATAAAGACAATTCACAATCAGAAAGTAATTTACAAATTAAAATTTATACCCTGCAAATTCACAATAACGAAGATTTTGGATATTTCTATTGCCAAGCACAAGCAAGAAAGGTAATAAAAATATTTTTTAAACTATTTCGTGACAGGAAATAAGATAAAATACACATCCATTATCATTCCCATGGATTCAACCCCTAAGGCTATGTTTATTCTTGTTGACAATGGGTATTAACTTATATATAATGAAGTTACAACCTAAACACTCTTTTCAAGTTGTAGGTTGTAGGAAATGCGAAAGGAGGCCTATATATGCTGCTAAATAAAGGTCATGTGATAAAAAACAAACACGAAAATATGGAACTCGAAGAATATAGAATGGAACTGTTAGGAAAAGATAGGCTTAGAGAAGTTATAGAACTTCAGCAACATGTATATGATAAGCTTCCAAATAAAGATGTACTTTATATGGATTCATACTATGAAATGCTTGAAGATATGGATTCAGGAGCTAAAATTATTGGTGTACAAAACGAAAATAATAGAATAATTGCTTATCGTTATATCGGTTTCCCAGGCAAAAACAAAAGAAACCTGGGTTATGATATTAATTTAGCTGAAGAAGAAATGGATAAGGTAGTACACTTAGAAACAACAGTTGTAGATCCTTTATATAGAGGAAATAACCTACAGAGTTTAACTCTAGAAGCTGCAAAGCAAATGGTTATGAAAGATGGTTATGAACATTTTTTATGTACTGTCTCTCCTCATAATTTTTATAGCCTCTATAACATTATGAAAAATGGTTTGATGATAAAAGCATTAAAGAAAAAATACGGTTCGACCGAAGTTGGCGATGATGGTCTTTGGAGATTTATTCTCCATAGCGATATTAAAAAACAGTCAATATTAAATCCAATTGATCTTGTTCTATCAAAATGGGCAAATCTTGATATGCAAAAAGATCTTATCAATCAAGGTTATATCGGTTATGAACTTAACAAAGATAGCAGAGTATTAAACTATATAAAATTTGAATAATAATATAAATTAAAAAAACTCAACTATGGTTCTAAACCATAGTTGATATTTTATATTATAGAACTTTATATAAAATTAAAAATTCACTACATTATTTAAGGGGGTAAGCAAATTGATAATTAAAGAGGGTAGACTTTTTAGAGAAAGACATGGTATAAACGAGAATGAAAATTATGTTGCAAAATTAATCTCCTATGATTATTTGGATGAGATGGTGGCATTAATACAGAGAGTTTATGATGCTCTTCCTATTAAAGAAGTTTTAATGGTAGATAGTTATGAAGATATGAAGCTTGATATGGATAATGGTGCCAAGGTAATGGGGATATTTGGAGAAAAGAATCAAATGATAGCCTATAGATATGTCAGCTTTCCCGGTATGGAAAAACGAAATCTCGGCTATGATGTTGGCATTGATGAAAGTGAGCTAGAAAGCATGTGCCAATTAGAGACAACAGTAGTTGATCCACCTTATCGTGGTAATAATCTCCAAAGTATGACTCTTGGACTTATGATACCTATCGTTAGAGCTGAAGGGTACAAGCATCTAGCTTGTACAATTTCCCCATACAACTACTACAGTGTAAATAATATTATGAAGCACAATTTAAAAATCAAAGTTTTGAAAAAAAAATATGGAACACTTCCAGATAATAGCGATGGAATGTGGCGATATATTCTCCATACTGATATTACTGAAAAAATTAAAAAGCCAGATGATAACAAGATAACTGTAGCAATGCCAGAAATTGAAAAGCAACTAGACCTCTTGAAAAATGGCTATATTGGATATAGCCTAAACCACAAAGATCAGTCTTTAAATTATGTTAAAGTTCATTTTTAAAACCTATATAATATCAAATCCCAAGTCCATAATGAACTTGGGATTTGCTTTTTATTTGTTATAAATAAAATATTAATGTCTATGACATCAAAGATTTTCCAAAAATCAATGCAAGTACAAATATTACTACCATCAAGAAGAAAATAAACTTAGCTACCCCTGTAGCTGCGCCTGCTATTCCTCCAAATCCAAAAATACCCGCTATTACTCCTATCACTAAAAAAATTAATGCCCATTTTAACATATTAATTATCCTCTCTTAGTACAAAATTTAGTTAGAATATACTATATATATACCAAGAATTGTCTATTTTAAAACATTATTAATAAGCTTTAAACTTTAAAACCTCAATTTCCTAATCCAGTATCATCTCTTAATAGCCCTCACTTTAGAAAATAATACTCTGAAAATTATTATAGATATTCATTTTGTCTACTCTTGCAAATCCTATCAAGGTAATGTCTAGTTCTTTTGCTATATCAATTGCTAAAGAAGTCGGTGCCGACCTAGAAATAATAATAGGTATCTTTCTTTTTGCAGCCTTAATAAGCATTTCCGATGATATTCTACCAGTAGTTAAAACAATTTTATCATCAAAATCAATACCTTCTAAATGTCCACTCCCAAGAACCTTGTCAAGGGCATTGTGTCTGCCTATATCTTCGGCATAAAATAGAATTCCATCCGAACTGCATAAAGCACAACTATGCACACCACCCGTCTCTTTGAATAAAACAGAAAGTTCATTAAATTTTTTCATCAATTGTGTTATAGTCGTTGGATCAATATTTATTGTTTTAGATATTTTACTACTGGTCTTTGAGTCAATAACATTATAAAAGGAAGTATTTTTTCCACAACCTGATGTAATTGTCCTTCTACCTCTATATTTATCTCTTAATTCTCTGTTTTTTTCTTTTATACTTAGATATATTGTTTTAGATTCTTCTCCAAGTTTCATTTTTTCTATTTCACCTAAATCTTCAATATAGTTCTCTGAAAAAAGAAAACCCACAGTTAATTCCTTCAACAAATCTGGAGTACAAAGTATTGTTACTAACTCTTTTTCGTTAAGAAATATTGTAAATGGATGTTCAATAATGATTTCATCTTGGATGAATTTTTTTGATTCACCTTGTAATTTTAGAATTTCTACAAGTTCCTTTACTTCCACGCAAATCCACCTATACTCTCTACCTTCTCTAAATATTCATTTATATCTGCTTTTGTATTTAAGTTGTAGAACATATCCCAATTAGGACTAAATTCTCTAGCTTTTTTTTCATCTATAAAATTAATATCTAAGTCTCTTAAGAGTCTATTTATGGACCTTCCACCTAATTCTAGAAAATCTTCCACTGGTTCAATTATATCTCTACTATAAAATGCATTAAATGGTTCTATCCACTCTTTAAATCTTGCTATGCTTGCTTTTTTATCTGAACATTCAATTTGTGATTTCATATAATCTATAAATTCCAAGTTTATATTAGGCATATCACAAGCAATAATATATGAGAAATGTGAATTGGATTTTAAAAGCCCCGCATGGATTCCAGCCAAAGGACCTATTTCAACAAAAACATCCTGTGTAACTATTACTGGTAAGCCTTTGTATTCTTCAGGCTTATTAGTTACAATTATTATCTCGCTAAAACTAGGCTTTAACTTTTGGACTAAATTGTCCATTAAAAGCCTTTCATTTATTTTCAAGAATTGTTTATCAAAACCCATTCTACTACTTTTGCCTCCAGCAAGTATAATCGCAGTACCAAACTCTTTCATCTTAGCCTCCCCAAGGAAGTGTCATATACTCTTTCATTAATCTATCATATTCATTTTTAAATAATGCTTCATGCCCTGCTTCCCATTTTGCAAGCTTGGTGAATACTTGTTTTATTCCATCATCTTCTGCATCCTTAGCTGCGTTTTCATAAAACTCTTTAAAATCTCTCTCAATAAGAAATGCTGTTCTTAAAATTGTCATATCTGGAATATCGGACTCAGTTAACGTCTCTTTTATATGTTCTGACTCTTCACGATTTTTAAAAATATTTTCTTCTCGTTTCATCGCTTCATCACTTAAATCAAATTCGTTATTCTCTAAATAGCTGTTTAGTTGGCGTTCCAAATATATATAATGCTCGTGTTCTATTTTTGCCAGATCCTTGAAAAGCTTTGTAGTTGTAGGATTTGAGAATAATTCTGCTTTTTCGCTAAAAAAGCTCATTCCATCCTGTTCCATTTGCATAGCATATCGCAGTACTTGCTCGTAGTTCATAAAACCCCTCCTATATTTTCTCAATCTTTACAGCTGCAACTTTTAATTCTGGAATTTTTGCTATGTCATCTACTACAGTATTTGTCAACAAATTTGCTTTACCCTCTGTATAATGGAAAGGCATAAATACAACTCCTTCATCTATTGTATCTAATACCCTAGCTTTAGTAACTAATTCTCCTCTTCTTGAAATTAAACGAATCATCTCGCCATCTACAATCTCTAATTTGCTTGCAGTTGTTTCATTTATCTCAACAAATGATTCAGGTGCCAGTTGATTCAATCCATCTTCTCTACCTGTCATTGTCATAGTATGGTAATGATATAGTATTCTTCCTGTAGTGAGAATGTATGGATAATCAACTGTCGGCATTTCTGCACTTTCGACATATTCAGCAGGCATAAATAGTCCTCTCCCCCTAGCAATTGCAGTTTTATGCAAATACTGAGTGCCTGGGTGGTCTCTATTTGGAACTGGCCACTGAAGACCAACTCCTTCTAATCTTTTATAGCTTACCCCCCCATATGATGGTGTTAAGCTAGCTATCTCATCCATTATCTCACTAGGATCATTATAACTTGAATTATCTCCCATAAGATTCATAATATCTAAAAGAATCTTCCAATCAGACTTTGCAAGGCCAGGAGGATTTATAGCTTTTCTAACTCTTTGAATTCTTCTTTCTGTATTTGTAAATGTCCCATCTTTTTCTGCAAAAGCTGCTGCAGGTAATACAACATCAGCATATTCTGCAGTTTCAGTTAAAAATATGTCCTGAACTACTAAAAAATCAACGTGTTCTAATACCTTCTTCACATGATTTGTATCAGGATCTGATACCATAGGATTTTCTCCCATAATATAGAGCATTTTAATCTGATCTTCTTCTATTTTTTGGAACATCTCAGTAATTGTAAGCCCAACTTTATTGGATAGTTTACTCCCCCAGCTATTCTCAAATTTATCTATCACTTCAGGTTTAAACACCTTTTGATAACCTGGTAAGTCTGCTGGTAATCCGCCCATATCACAGGCACCTTGGACGTTGTTTTGTCCTCTAAGTGGATTTACACCTCCTGATTCTATTCCAACATTTCCACATAAAAGCGCAAGGTTTGAGACACTCATTACAGCATGTGTTCCAGTTGAATGCTGAGTTACCCCCATGGTGTAATATATACCGGCTTTTTCTGCTTTAGCATAAATTCTTGCAGCTTCTATAATATCTACTGCGTTGATTCCACAAATCTCGGCTGCTCTTTCTGGAGTATAGCTTTTTACAAGCCTAACTAATTCTTCATAATTCTCAGTATTCTTTTCTATATATTCCTTAGCCATTAAATCTTCTTCTATTATCACATGCATCATGCTATTTAACAGTGCAATATTAGTACCTGGTTTTACTTGCAAAAATACATCTGAAAAATCTGCCATCTCTATCCTTCTAGGATCAGCTACTATTAATTTTGCACCTTTTTTTATAGCCTGCTTCATAATCGCAGCAATTACTGGGTGATTCTCCGATGTGTTTGAACCAATTATAAACATTGCATCTGTATTTTTTATCTCTTGAATACTATTTGTCATCGCACCGCTTCCTAATGTGATTGCAAGACCTGCAACCGTTGAAGCATGTCAGAGGCGTGCGCAGTGGTCTACATTATTAGTATGGAGCACTGACCTAAATAGCTTTTGGAATATATAGTTATCTTCATTTGTACATCTCGCTGAGGTAAGTCCAGCAAATCCATCTCCACCATGATTTTCTTTAACAGATTTCATCTTATCAGTTATAAGCGTGTATGCTTCATCCCAACTCGCTTCGACAAACACACCACCTTTTTTAATTAAAGGTGTTTTCAATCTGTCAGGATGTGATAAAAAGTTATATGAAAACTTACCCTTAACACAAAGTAATCCCTCGTTATGAGCATCCATAGCAGGTTGAACCCCTACAACTTGATTTTCCTTTACAATTAAGTCAAGCTGACATCCTACTCCACAGTATGAGCAAGTAGTTCTTACCTTTTTAGTCTCCCATACTCTAGCTTTTATTTTCTTTTTAGGTTCAAGTGCTCCAACTGGACATACGGAAACACAATTCCCACAAGATACACAAGTTGAATTTATAAGTCCATCCCCAAATGGAGTGGATACAACTGTATCAAAACCTCTATTCTCAAATCCAATTGCAGTTGTCCCTTGTAACTCATCGCAAACTCTTACGCAAAGTCCACAGAGTATACATTTTCTTGAATCAAATGTATAAAATGGATTTGTATCATCATATTTTGGCTTACTCTGTTCCCATCTATATGTTCCTTCACTTATTCCATATTCATAACAGTAATCCTGGAGTTTACAATCACCAGACTTTTCACAGTTTAAACATTCTAATGGATGATTAGAAATCAATAAATCTAATAAATTCTGCCTTTCCTTTACGACTCTTGGACTATGAGTATGAATAACCATATTATCTTTTATATTTGTTGTACAAGCTGTATGAAGCTTTTTCATACCTTCTATCTCAACCTGACAAAGTCTACATGAACCTGATGGAACCAATCGCTCATCATAGCACAATGTCGGAATTTCTATACCCAAATCATTACATACAGAGAGAATTGTAGAGGTTTCTTCAATCTCATACTGTTTTCCATTGATTGTAATCTGCATCGAATATCCCCCTTTATTCTTTCTCTTTATTTGCCATTTTATTTATTTTCTCTACTATTTCAGTTATTTCAAGGGCCTCAGCCCAAGTAGTTTCTTCAAATCTATCCTCTAATTTTTTATATGGAACATCTGGATTATCTAAATATTTCAGCTCTGTACTTAGCCTTCCTTTTAAACAAAGAGGCCTACCATTAGTTGGAGGTTTAGCTACAACAGATATCGCCTTATCGTTCTTAGATTTAACCTCAAACTCACAGCCATAATCACATGCTTTGCATGATACAACTTTGCTTTCTCCATCCCAATTCCTAATTTTTCCTATATCTCTTTTATCTATAAGTGCACCAACTGGACACACAGAAACGCATCTATTACAAGAAACACAAGCGGATTCTTCTATAGATTGGTCTCCACTAAAAATTATTCTAGTATCATAACCTCTTTCGGCAAATGAAAGCACAGCTCTATCATTAACTTGAGCACAAGTTAAAACACATTTACCACATAAAATACACTTACTATTATCCCTAAGAATATATGGACTTGTAGTATCTATTAGTTCTGGTCTCATAGCTCCATCATGCTTTCTAAAAGCTACACCATATTTATAAGCATATTCTTGTAATAGACACTCCCCTGCTTTTTGGCATGTCAAGCAATCGTTTGGATGACTGTCCAGTAACATTTGAAGTATTGCTCTTCTATTCTTTGTTATTTTTTCTGATTCTGTTGTAACTACCATACCATGCTTAACTAGAGTAGAGCATGATGTTTGGAGCTTATTGTTTCCCTCTATTTCAACTATACACATTCTGCAGGCCCCAAATATCTCAAGGCTTTCATCGTAACATAAAGCAGGAATATCTATGCCCATTGTTCTTGCCGCTTGCAAAACTGTTAGCTCAGAAGAAACTTCAGCAGATTTATTATTAATAGTGATTTTTATTAAATCCATTTTTCTCCTCCATTGCTAATTAATAGTTACCGCTTTTATCGGCTTCACTGGACATGCATCATAACAAGCACCACACTTTATGCACATATCTTGATCTATAACATGTCGTTCTTTTACTTTACCCGAAATACAAGAAACTGGGCATGCTTTTGCACACCTTGTACATCCTATACAGCTATCTGTTATAAAGTACTGAATAAGCGCCTTACAGCTTTTAGCTGGGCATTTTTTATCTCTAATATGTGCTTCATACTCATGTCTATAGTATTTAATTGTTGTAATAACTGGGTTTGGTGCAGTTTGACCAAGTCCACAAAGAGAAGTTCCACTTACTGTTTCTGCAAGTTCAAGAAGTCTTTCAATATCACCTTCTACTCCCTCACCCTTTGTTATTCTATCTAATATTTCATGCATCCTCTTGGTTCCTTCTCTACAAGGAACGCATTTTCCACATGATTCCTCAACGCTAAATTCCAGAAAAAACTTAGCAATATCAACCATACAAGTATCTTCATCCATTACAACCATTCCACCAGAGCCCATAATCGACCATATTTTACCTAGTGATTCAAAATCGACAGGTGTATCTATCAAGTCCGCTGGGATACATCCTCCAGAAGGCCCTCCAGTTTGCACAGCCTTAAACTCTTTGCCGTTTTGAGCGCCTCCACCTATATCAAATACAATTTCTCTTAGCGTCATCCCCATAGGTACTTCTACAAGACCAGCATTCTCAATTTTCCCAACAAGAGCAAATACTTTTGTCCCTGGTGATTTTTCTGTGCCAATTCCTCTAAACCATTCATATCCTCTTTCTATAATTACAGGAATATTGGCTAAAGTTTCAACATTATTGATTATAGTAGGCCTTCCCCACAAACCCTTATGAGCTGTTCTATGAATTTTAGGTCTTGGCATACCTCTTCTTCCCTCAATAGATTCCATAAGAGCTGTACCTTCGCCACATACAAATGCTCCAGAGCCAAGTCGAATCTCTATATCAAAATTAAACCCCGTTCCAAATATATTATCACCTAACAGGCCATATTCCTTAGCTTGTGCTATTGCTATTTGGAGCCTTTTTACAGCCATCGGATATTCTGCTCTAACATATATATAACCTTGATCAGAACCAATGGCATAACCACCGATTGCCATTCCCTCTAATACACTATGTGGGTCTTTTTCAAGAATGGATCTATCCATAAAAGCTCCTGGATCTCCTTCGTCTGCATTGCATATTATATACTTCTTATCAGCAGGATATTTATGAGCTTCAGCCCATTTTCTTCCAGTTGGAAAACCTGCGCCTCCTCTACCTCTAAGTAGTGAATTTGTAATTTCCTCAACCACATCTACTGGTTGCTTTTCTACTAAACACTTATATAATGCGTGATATCCATCTAAGGCTATGTACTCTTCAATATTTGTGGGTTCAATGATATCACAATTCTTTAAGGCAATTCTAACTTGCTTCTTAAAATATTCGCCTTTTAAAACAAGGTCAGCTCCTCTATATTCAACCCTATCTTCCTTTAATAATTTTTCTATCATATCAGGTTTGACTTTTTCTTTTATCTCAATTAGCTTCTCTTTTGTCATCATCATTATCACCCCTTACTTATACTTAGCTAGTATCCCAGCAATTTCATTCTTTTTTACCTTTGCGTACACATCGTCATTTACTATAACAATAGGAGCAATACTACAATCTCCAACGCATCTTGCAGAATCTAGTGAAAATTTTTGATCTAAAGATGTACTACCAGATTTTATATTTAATTGAACTTCAAGTTCTTCTAGAAGAGTCTGCGATCCTTTTACATAACAAGCTGTTCCCAAACATACACTAACTCTATTTTCGCCTTTTGGTATAAATGAAAACTGAGAGTAGAATGTAGCAACCCCATATATCTCTGCAAGTGGTATAGATAACTCTTTAGAAATCAATCCCAATATTTCCTTCGGTAAGTATCCAAATAATTCTTGCGCTTGTTGCAATGCTGGCATAAGTGGTCCAGGTGAGTCCTTTTTATCAATTAGCATTTTTTTAAAGCTTGTTATTTCATCAGAAAACTTTTTTTGATCAAACTTAAACTCCATTATTTTCCTCCCTATTGTCTTATATTATAAAAATTCATATTGTTTTTTAAAGAAATATATATTTTAAGATTATAATAATTTAAGAATATTGTCAATTTAGTTAAAAGCCTGTCAAAGTTATATATCATACCATTTTCTACTATATCCTACAGCTTAACAGAACAAAAACATAGGGCAGATTTCTCTGCCCTACTAAAAGTATTATCATTATTCTGTTTTATGGGTTTGTTGTAAATGTTAACGTTGTATCTAGACTAGCTGGCAATCCATTCATAATATCATCGGCGTACCTAACTAGCAGAGTATGGTTACCTGTGAAATCCAGGGCATTAAATACAGGATCCGGACCAAAGAAACCATCATACATCACATAGGCTGCTCCGTCATAGCTGTATTCCATGGTGCTATCCATGCCTGATACCGTGTTATCAGTATCATTGTTTGTTACTGGCGGTCCAGGTCTTAGAGGGTTTGTAGTAAAGGTTAGTGTGGTCACTAAGCTGGCTGGAGTTTGTCCAACTGCTGCATATCTAACTTGCAGTGTATGGTCTCCCAAAAATCCGTCGAATTCAAGGTTAATCCAATCAAAGTTCACTGTTCCAGTCGGATCGTAGATCACATAGGGTCCTCCATCATAGCTGAATTCCATCGCTGTAGTCATTCCGAAAACTTCGTTTGTGATATCGTCGTTTGTAACTGGTGGTGCCGCTAGTATTGCAGCTTTGATCTCTACAGTATAAGTTGTTGTTTTTCCACCAACTGTTACTGTTAATGTTTGACTTGCTACTGCAGCTGCGCTGTTAAAACCTGTTACATTTGCAGCTGTTATTGTTTCAATTTGCGTACTTGCATCGCTGTATGTTCCTGTTACTACCATCCCTGCGATATCAAGCATATCTCCTACTGTATAGATAAGTTTTGTTGCTGGAGTTGTAATCGCTATGCTACTTAATGTTACAGGATTGGTTGTAAATGTTAACGTTGTATCTAGACTAGCTGGCAATCCATTCATAATATCATCGGCATACCTAACTAGCAGAGTATGGTTACCTGTGAAATCCAGGGCATTAAATACAGGATCCGGACCAAAGAAACCATCATACATCACATAGGCTGCTCCGTCATAGCTGTATTCCATGGTGCTATCCATGC
>JAVERT010000018.1:0-55361 GCA_034006985.1 Gudongella sp. | reverse complement strand
TACCTAACTAGCAGAGTATGGTTACCTGTGAAATCCAGGGCATTAAATACAGGATCCGGACCAAAGAAACCATCATACATCACATAGGCTGCTCCGTCATAGCTGTATTCCATGGTGCTATCCATGCCTGATACCGTGTTATCAGTATCATTGTTTGTTACTGGCGGTCCAGGTCTTAGAGGGTTTGTAGTAAAGGTTAGTGTGGTCACTAAGCTGGCTGGAGTTTGTCCAACTGCTGCATATCTAACTTGCAGTGTATGATTTCCGGTGAAGTTTAGGCCTGCAAATACAAAGCCGAACTCCTCATACATCACATATCCTGTTCCATCATAATTATACTCCATCCCAACTGCCATTCCAGTTACCGTGTTTGCAACATCATCGTTTGTTACTGGTGGTGCCGCAGGTGCCACTGGATTAGTAGTAAAGATCAATGTTGCTTCAGGTCCAGCTGGGTTGCCCCCTTCTGCTGCAACTCTAACCAATAAGGTATGGTCTCCACTGAAGTCCAATGCATTAAATATGATTGCATTATATGGCACATAGCCTGCATTATCTAGGTTGTATTCCATTGCAGCTGTCATACCTGTAACAGTGTTTGCTACATCATCATTTGTTACATTCGGACCTGGGTTAGTAGTAAAGGTTAGTGTTGTATCTTTGCTAGGCAGAGTCCAATTCATACCATCCGCAAAGTAGCGAACGAGCAGTGTATGGTCACCGTTGAAATCTAGGTTCCCCCATGCTGTACCATACTGATCGTAATTCACGTAGACTGCTCCATCATAGCTATATTCCATTCCGTCAGACATACCAGTAACTGTGTTTGTTACATCATTATTTGTTACTGATGGTCCTGGTCTGGTAGTAAAAATAAGTGTCGTTACTGGTCCGGTTGGATTTGCAGCATATCTAACAACCAGTGTATGCTCACCTTCAAAATCCAGGCCAGCAAATGCAATATCAAACTGATCGTACAACACATAGGCTGCTCCGTCATAGCTATATTCCATGGTATTCATCATGCCACTTACAGTGTCTGTAACATCATTATTTGTTACTGGTGGTCCTGGATTAGTTGTAAATGTTAATATTGTATCTGGTCCAAAAGGATTATTTCCTTCTGCTGCTACCCTTACCAATAAGGTATGGTTACCGCTGAAGTCCAGCAAGGCAAATACTGCTGCATCATATGCCACATATCCTGTGTTATTTAAATTATATTCCATTGCTGTTGTCATTCCACTTACTGTGTTAGCAACATCATCTCGTGTTACCGTAGGTGCAGGTGGTGTTACAGGCATTGAAGCGATTACAATATTTAATCGATCCTGCAATGCTGTTTTATCTGCCCCATCTGGCAGAGCAGTTATCAAAACCTGAGCTGCATCGACATCAGCTTGCAGAAGACTTCCTTCCGCCGTCACAACAGCCGCTGTTGCTTTGATTGAAGCAACAGCTTGTACAAAAGTCATACCCATCGAGGTTCTGTTGTTTATTTCTTGTGCATTATATTTTAATCCATCTAAACCTTCTATTTCATATCCCACCAAATTAGCTGCGACAAAATCAAATACATCCGGTCTATCAATAAATTGGTTGAACGTATAATTCTTGGTACTATCCGCACTGTAAGTCAGATCAAAAGGGGCTGCAAGAACTATTGACGTCGAACTTAAGATTAGTGTTAATACGAGCAAAATCACTGTAACTCTCTTTTCCATGATACTCCTCCTGTTCTTTATTAATTATTAAATCTACGACTAAGGTAATGATACCTCAATTGTCTGACCAAGAGCCACTATCTTTATAGAGGTAACTGTTGTTCCTGAGTTAACTCTCACTAAACCTGCAATCACTTCGAAAGGATTTGAAACATTATTTACTAATACTGCCGTAACATCTTCTGGTGTTGCACCTATTACTTGTACATTGTAAGTTTCAATTCCTAACACTACACTCACTAATGTTGCTGTTGCTGTAATCATTCCTGTTGGCACATTAATTGTCTGCCCAAGAACTACCATTTGTACTGAAGCAACTATAGTTGTAGAATTAAATCTTACTACTCCATCTATTATTTGGAATGTTTTGGAAACGCCATTTACTAATACTTGCGTAACATCTTCTGGTGCTGCACCTGTTATCACAATCTGATATGACTTAACTCCTAGTGTTTCTCCAACTAATGACAATGTTCCCGTAATTACTGCTGCTTGTACTGTTACTGCACTTGTTGCTGTGAAATTGCCATCTACTGTTGTTACTGTTATTGTTGCTGTTCCT
The DNA here is from genome assembly GCA_034006985.1 of Gudongella sp. Lineage (GTDB taxonomy): Bacteria > Bacillota > Clostridia > Tissierellales > Tissierellaceae > Gudongella. Next base: position 53,075 of record JAVERT010000018.1, on the reverse strand, counting down.
GCTGCTAGCGGAGTTACTACTCCATTTGCTACAGTTGCAACCAATTCGTTAGATGATGACCATGTCACTGCTTTATTTGTTGCATTAGCTGGATTAACTGTCTCTAATAATGTTCCAGTTGCTCCACCTGCTGTTAAGCTTAATGTTGCTTGATCTAGTGTTACTCCTGTTACTGGTATTGTTGCTGCTTGTACTGTTACTGCACTTGTTGCTGTGAAACCACCATCTACTGTTGTTACTGTTATTGTTGCTGTTCCTGCTGCTAGTGGAGTTACTACTCCATTTACTACAGTTGCAACAGCTTCGTTAGATGATGACCATGTCACTGTTTTATTTGTTGCATTAGCTGGATTAACTGTCTCTAATAATGTTCCAGTTGCTCCACCTGCTGTTAAGTTTAATGTTGCTTGATCTAGTGTTACTCCTGTTACTGGTATTGTTGCTGCTTGTACTGTTACTGCACTTGTTGCTGTGAAACCACCATCTACTGTTGTTACTGTTATTGTTGCTGTTCCTGCTGCTAGTGGAGTTACTACTCCATTTACTACAGTTGCAACAGCTTCGTTAGATGATGACCATGTCACTGTTTTATTTGTTGCATTAGCTGGATTAACTGTCTCTAATAATGTTCCAGTTGCTCCACCTGCTGTTAAGTTTAATGTTGCTTGATCTAGTGTTACTCCTGTTACTGGTATTGTTGCTGCTTCTGTTATTGGAAATCCAGCTGTTACTACTCCACTATCAGCTGGATTTGTCGCTGTTGTTCCTACTACTGTAAAGTAGTCTGCAGTTACACCTGTTAATGTAAATCCTGCTTTAGCTGTTAGGGTTATTGTTGCTGTATAAACTGTACTTGCTCCAAATGTTGCATCTGCTGGAGTCCAAGCTACTGTTCCTGTATATTGTGCTGTTTCAGTAATTGTTGTTACTGGAGTTTCGCCTCTTACTGGTGCTACTACTCCTGGTATTGCTGCTATATTGATTATTGTATCTGTCACCGGATTGGTTGTGAAAGTCAACGTTGTAGCTTCTCCTGCTGGTGTTGTTCCAGCAGCAGCAACTCTGACAAGAAGTGTATGATTACCGCTAAAATCCAGATTTTGAAATACAGTTTGATCATATACAACGTATTCTGCAGCATCTAATTTGTATTCTAATCCTGCTACCATTCCACTTACGATATTTGCTGTGTCATCATTTGTTACAGCAGGTGCAACAGGGATGACAATTGGTATGATTGTCGCCACACCACCGACGACAATCAATTCCATTGTATATTCGGGTTTAACTGACTGATATAGCGGATCGTCCTGAATCTGAATAAGATCTGGTTTATTATCTGTAAATGCTTTCTGATAATCAAGAACATTTCCGATTGTCGTCTCGAAATATACAGGTGCACCGGTAAGCATGGCAATTCCTATTTTTTCTTTAATGCTGTTATATAAAACCATATCACCATTTATCACATCGTTTATCGCTTTAGCATAGTCGACTATGACCATCTGTGAACTTGCATCCTGGAAGTAAATGTATTGAATTTTCTGAGGGTCTCCTGGTGCCGCTATTACAAGGGTTGGCACTATAAGACACAGAACAATAATCAGACTAATTATTTTACTTATCTTCTTTTTTAACATTTTAATTTCCTCCTATATTAGATGCAAATTCTATTAAAGCTGGATGACTGTTATTGTGCGCTGATCGATTTGACCCAAAGCATCAGTTACAGTGATGACAAGCTTTGTACCAGCCGTCATGGTAATAGAATAATACTCCCACCAATTTTCAGTAGTGTTATACGTTAATTCAAAGCCATTCGCTGTTACGGAGGTTGCTGTTATTCCCGGCAGCATTATAACCGTAATATAGGTATCACCAGCTAAACCCCTGTAGGCTGAAGCAGTCTTAATCAATGGTACATTTTTTTGTACAATGATTTCCCCCTGAAGATCAGTTGTTGTTGTACCTGCTGGAACCACAGCTCTCCATTGACTGCCGTTTGGCTGAAGAGTTGCTTGAACTCCATAGACCAAAACCAGGTTGACCTGGCTGATAAACTCTGCCTTAATGTTGATGTTTACAATCGTTAATCCTGAAATTGATTCGTAGTTGACAGTAACATCTTTAATTTCAACAGGCCATTGTACAATTGAAATAGCGTAGGTTGTTGTCTTTCCACCTACTGTTACTGTTAGTGTTTGACTTGCTACTGGTGCTGAACTGTTAAATCCTGTTACATTTGCTGTTGTTATTGTTTCTACTTTTGAACTTGTATCACTGTATGTTCCTGTTACTACCATTCCTGCGATATCAAGTGGTTCACCTACTGTATAGATTAGTTTTGTTGCTGGTGTTGTTATTGCTATACTTTCTAATGCTATTGTTGCTGCTTGTACTGTTACTTGACTTGTTGCTGCTAAACCACCATCTACTGTTGTTACTGTTATTGTTGCTGTTCCTGCTGCTATTGGAGTTACTACTCCATTTGCTACAGTTGCAATCAATTCATTAGATGATGACCATGTCACTGCTTTATTTGTTGCATTAGCTGGTGATACAGTCTCTACTAATGTTCCAGTTGCTCCACCTGCTGTTAATGTTAATGTTGCTTGATCTAGGCTTACTCCTGTTACTGCTATTGTTGCTGCTTCTGTTATTGGAAATCTAGCTGTTACTACTCCACTATCAGCTGGATTTGTTGCTGTTGTTCCTGCTACTGTAAAGTAGTCTGCAGTTACCCCTGTTAATGTGAATCCTGCTTTAGCTGTTAGGGTTATTGTTGCTGTATAAACTGTACTTGCTCCAAATGTTGCATCTGCTGGAGTCCAAGCTACTGTTCCTGTATATTGTGCTGTTTCAGTAATTGTTGTTACTGGAGTTTCGCCTCTTACTGGTGTTACTACTCCTGGTATTGCTGCTATATTGATTATTGTATCTGCTGCTGCTTGTACTGTTACTTGACTTGTTGCTGTGAAACTACCATCTACTGTTGTTACTGTTATTGTTGCTGTTCCTGCTGCTATTGGAGTTACTACTCCATTTGCTACAGTTGCAACAGCTTCGTTAGAAGATGACCATGCCACAGCTTTATTTGTTGCATTAGCTGGGGCTACTGTCTCTACTAATGTTCCAGTTGCTCCACCTGCTGTTAATGTTAATGTTGTTTGATTTAAGGTTACTCCTGTTGTAGTTATAACTGTTCCTCCAGAACCACCACCGCCTCCACCACTTGGAGGTGTTGAGACTTCTTCAATGACGGTTTCTGTTTTACTTGGTAATACTTCTTTATCTCCAGCCATAACTCCTTCTGTGTTTTTTCCTGCAATTACTTTAGTTCCTATAACTGTAACTACTATGTTATCTCCATTTGCAAATACTTCCTTTACCTTACCTTTACCTTCAATTTTTACATCATTAGCGACTACTAATATTTTATCTATGCTAGAATCTTTATCCACTATTATTTTAGATCTTGCTCCTGTTACTAATACTGATTTTATCTTTGTGTTATTTGCAAATACTGTCAAATCTGAAGATAATAATAAGACTGAATTAAAATCACCTTCTAGTATTACATCATCCTTGCCATCTATTATTACCTCACCGATTACTACTCCTTTTTCAGAGAAAATTCTTACTTTACCCTTTATCTTAGCAATTATTAAAAATTTAATACTAGAGTCTCCAATAATTTTGATGGAGTCTTCTCCTCCACCTCTTACTAGCACTCTACCTGTTACTGTTGTATCATCAATTATTACTTCTCCATCTCCGACACCATCACCTATTATTAAATCTCCTGTTATAGTCATCCCTTTTAAAGTGACACCAGAAACATTGACCATAACATTTCCATTCAAATCTGTCGTATATTCTCCTGCTCTTGCAATATATGTTTTTACTAGATTATCCATGACTTGAGCAAATTCAGCTCTTGAGATGTTCGATTTTGGATTTATCTGTCCATTTGAACCTACTACATACCCTGCTGAAACTAATGCTGCTATATCTTCTATTGCCCAATCACTTATCATGTTTTTATCAGAAAAACCATCAAGAGCTATACTCTCTTTTTCTTCGATTTTAAACGCACGAGCTAATACAACAAAAGCTTCTTCTCTTGTAATGTTTTGGTCTGGATTTAACTTATTTCCACTACCCTCAAAAGTTTGCATCTGGACTGCTTTTGCCATTTCTTCATAATACCATTTACCTTGTGATACATCACTAAACTTGGCTAATGATGTTTTTTCAACCGTATTAAATGCTCGATTAACTATTGTTGCCATTTCTGCTCTTGTTAAATTATCTTCTGCTCTGATTTTACCATTATCTCCTTTTAATAAGCCATTTGATACAGCTTTTTCAAGTGCAACTGTTGACCAGTTATTTGGTATATCAGTAAAGTCTACTCCAAATGCCGTCATCGGAACCATTGATAATATCATTGTTAAAGACAAAATTAAAGCTAATCCTTTTTTTTGCATTATACAACCTCCCTCAAGTAATTTGTAATTGTGGTATCTACTTCTCCAGACTAATCCCCTAGATATCACCTTCGCACATCCAAACATTTATATATTCGAATATATTAATATAGTACCCATAATTTTAAACTTTAATTATATTTTATTAAGATATACTTAGTCTTTTAAACACACACCCATGATTGAGATTCTAGTTTTTATAGACATAATTTTACAATAATAATTTGATTCAAGTTTTAATTTACGACTTCAAATATGTTCATTTGTAGCCCCTTTATCCTCATCCATAATTGAAATTTCATCAAAAACCCTAAGTTTTAACTCCTTATCTGCACATAATAGATAAGGTCCCTACAACTAAATGTCCTAGATCTACGTCCAGAATATTCAAAAATGGTAAAAAATAAAGGAATAAAGATATTGGGAGATTTACAAGGAGCATACTCTAGGCGATTAAATATAAAGTATAAATTGCTTTGTGAAATAATTGAAGATAAAAAACATAAAATAAGCAATATGTGGTCCCCTTACGTATAAGAAAAAGTCGAGCTTTATTATGAACTCGACTTTTTTAATTGCTATTATATTGTTTTACTCAACTTTAAGACTCGATAAACCTGACTTCATTACCATTTTTCTTAAATATTTATTGTACATAAATGGTGTTTTCATATTTTTTAGAATGATATTCCCTGATAATGATCTAGTATATGATTTATACAATTTATCATACCTTAAAAAATCTTCATTTAACGCTGTGGAAAGTGCTAACGCACTTCTAAAACCATAGCTTAAGCCTTCTGCTGAACTAGGACTAATAAAGCCTGCAGCTTCTCCAATTAATGCAACCCTTCCAATACCTGTAAGTATCTGATTTGCATTTGTTGGTCTTGCTAAATATGCACCACTTGTTTTTATTTTATCTCCTAATACAAAACCTTTGTTATTTAGCTTCTCTTTTAATAATTCGAATTTTTCTCCTGCATTACTACCAGGAACTAATGCAGAACCTACTATTAGTGCATCTTCTTTTGGAATAATCCAAGAGTAAAAATCAGTAATTTCTCTATCGAAAATCGCGCTATGATAATCTATATTTGATTCTTTCTTATACCACTCTTGTATTGTTATATATTGTTTGAGTTGACTTTTAGTTTTAAAACCTTCTCTTCTAATCTTAGAATTTGCTCCATCAGCTCCCACTATCATCTCTGCTTTTTCTTCATACTCTTTCCCATCCTTGGTAAACTTTACAGTTACACCATCATCTTCAACTTTAAAAGATCTTACCAAACTATTGTATTCAATCTTTACTCTGTCCGGAATTAAGCTTGCAATCCATCTATCAAAGTTTTCTCTATCTACATTTATATAATTCCTTTGATAATATCTTTCTAATGAATTATCAAAATCCAATACACGCACAGCAAATATTTGAGGGCTCTGTAATACATTTTTAGGAATTCCAAGGCCAAATCTTGCAAGCATCATTTGTGCATCAGGTGCAACCAATCCTCCACAGCTTTTTTCTCTGATAATAAAACGTTCTTTATTAAAGTCTCGTTTTTCAATTACTAAAACACGATACTTCTGACCAATCAGTCTAGCTAAAGTTGCTCCAGACGGACCGGCACCTACAATTATGACATCATACATATATGCCCACCTCATGTTAATTTTTATATTTATTAATTACCATATTTCCTCAAAGATTCATATATTACTGAAGTCTAATTGATAAGGATTTTCTAATCTGGTCAGTTTTTAATAATTCATTAAAATAATCGATTAAATTACTCTCAATAATATTAGAAGATAATTCTATCTCTTCATCCGAATCCAATTGTATTTTTAATGCTTTTTCTATAATCTCTTCATCTTCTATTAATTCATTTGTTTCTAAATCATACAGCTTAGAATTTGATGCTGAGTAAAAGTAGTTTTCATCTACAAAGTCTCCATTTGGAAATGTTACTAGATTTTTCTCTACACTAAATATATCTTTCCCTATTTGAAATGGATTAAACACTCCTAGCATATTCGAAAGTGTTGGAAACACATCTATCATCCCAATTGGTTTTTCTACTTTAGTTGCAATAGATTCATCTTTTGACCAAATTATAAGTGGTGTCTTTCTTATTTGTTTTAAATATGCCTTGTCAATTGTTTTATAGTCTAAATCATCCTTACTAAGGTACCCATCTATTTCTGAATTGTAATTATAAATCATCTCGTATTCCTCTGAAGAAATCTTTGCATGATGATCTCCATATAATACTATGATGGCATTGTCCAATAGCCCCTGTTCATCCATACCATTCACAAATGATTCAAGTGCCATATCTGCGTAGTGGTATGATTTTAAATAATTTCCTATTGGTGTGCCTTCTAGATAATCAACTGTAAAATCACCATAGTTTTCAAGATCATCGAATGGAAAGTGGTTTGAAAGAGTTATTAATGTTGCCATTATTGGCATATTCTTTTCTTCTTTTATCAATTTAATCTTTTCTATAGATTGCCTGAAAAATGATTTATCGCTAAGGCCTAGTCCAATCTCCTCATCAATAATATAATCTTGTTTATTGAAAAACTTTTCATAACCCAGATTCCCATACATCATATTTCTATTCCAAAAATCTCCATTATTTCCATGCATCGCAAAAGTATAGTAGCCTTGATTTTTAAGCAATTTTTGAATAGTCGTAAATTCTCTATCTGCGTGAGTCATAAATACAGTCCCATTATTTAGTGGAAGCAGTGATGTACTAAATGTAAACTCTGAATCACTACTTGTACCTATGGAGTGTTGAGGGTAAAAGTTATCAAAATAGATACCTTCCTGTGACATTTTGTTTAAAAACGGGGTAACCTTTCCATCTGAAAATTCTAAATCCATAGGGAAAGTTTGACCACTCTCATAGTGAATTACATACACATCCTTACCTTTAAATATATCTGTATAGTCATTTCGTTCTATAGAATTAATGTTTTTTTCTACTAGAGACTCTAATTTAATTTTAAATTTATCCTTATCTACTTCTTTCGTTTTAGATTCATTATTTGCAATCGTAGTCTTAACAATATCAGCAGTAGCATAAGAATATATGCCAAGTTGATCTACCAAATATGGTCTGTTCCACTGCTTTACCAACCTACTTACATCAGTAGAGCTAAGTGTTAAGAACACAATAATCATAGTTACAGTTCCTAGAATAAAAGGTCGAATTACCTCTTTCTTGTGTTTTGTGCTTTCTATCTTCTGAAAGAACTCTAATTTTTTTAATTTTTTAAAAATTACTATTAAAACTAATGTAGGTACCATAAATATTATTATTTTAATATCTAATGTTTTAGCTAAAGTACCCTCCATCTCCGATAATTGATTAAATTGTTTTAATAGCGAAAATGATAAAAACGAGTTAAAATGCTTGTAGTACAAATAATTACCTGCACTTAAAAGACCAAATACTGCAGACAATAATATGTATACATAGTTCCTATTCTTATAGTTTAGAAATAAAGCTAATACACTTATGATAAGTATAATTGAAATACTAGAAATAATAGGCTTTAATTTAAACACATCTCCTATAGTTAAAACTCGTAAGCTAAAGTCGTTAAATATACCTCCTAATACTAATAATATAAGCATAATATTATTTTTAAAATTTAAATATGTTTTATTTTTTTTCATTTTATACCTCTTTTTAAACAAGCCTTATAAAACCTGTTTGGATTTATAGTAAATTTCTCTCTACGATCTAATTTTATGTTGCTTTCCATTCAAACCAATTCCCTTTAACATATATATCCTATTTTGATACTTTATGCAAATAACTGTTTCGTCTTATTCTATCATAAGGACAATTTTATTTAAATAGGATTAAAATAATGTAACCTCTTTGTTATTTATCGCTTTTATGAGAACATTTTAGTATAATGAAATTGGGAGTTGAGAGGATTGATCAAAGACGATTTAATTTTATTTATGTCAGTTTATACATTTTTTATAAATTTATATTCTTTTCTACTATTTAAGAAGGATAAGAAACTATCTCAACAAAATGCTTGGAGAATCTCAGAAGCTAAACTTTTTATAGTTTCTTTTTTAGGTGGAGCTTTAGGCTCATATATTGGAATGAACCGCTTTTCTCATAAAACAAAAAAAGCTAGGTTTCAAATTGGATTACCACTTATTTTACTCTTAAATTTTGTCTTTCTTTATTATATATACAAGTACTTTTTAGCTTAATTTATAGGAAGAATTAAATCTGCATGTTTTTCATGCAAGAACATTTATATAGGAGATTAAATATGGAGAAATTAAGTAAAAACAATATTATATTTTATTTTTCATTTTTATGGCATGGTCTATTTTTATCATTAACAATGGCAATGATTGATTTTAACACAGTATTTCCGTCATTAGTCGATAGTTTAACAAAATACAAGCTAATTTTTGGTTTTTTATATTCAATTATGTTAGGTGCACCACTTTTATTTAATATAGTTTTTAGCCATTATCTAAAAAAATATGAGTATAAAAAGAAATTTTTATTAATAGGTATTTATCTGAGAGCCTTGTCCTTTTTAGGTATGGCTATCTTTGTATTTTTATTTGGTAAAACAAATCCAAATATAGTAATTATAAGTTTTTTCTTTTTAATACTATTGTTTTCTATTAGTGGAGGTTTTGCAGGTTTATCTTATTCCGAGCTTGTTGGCAAATTATTTAAAAGAAAAGAAAGAGGTAAATTATACTCTTCTAAACAGCTTATTGGAAGCATTGCTGCCCTTGGAGGAGGCTTAATAGTTACTAGAGTTTTTTCTCTTACTAATTTATCTTACCCTCTAAACTATGTTATTTTGCTTTTTGTAGGATTTATAGGACTAGTAGTAGCCTCTGCAGGATTCTACCTTGTTAAAGAGCCCCCTTCAATAATCATCACTAAAGAAAATGATACTTTATTAAACTACATTAAAGAAATCCCAAGTTTACTAAAAAACGATCTTACTTTTTCTAACTTTATAATTGTAGAAAATATGGCAAGTTTCAGCCTTATGCTACTACCCTTTTACATGGTATATGCTAGATATAGCTTTAATTTAAACCAGAGTTATATAGGAAGATATTTACTTTTTCAGATAACTGGTACAATTTTTTCAAATTTTCTTTGGGGTTTTCTTTCTGAGAAATTTGGTTCTAAATCTGTAGTAAAGGTATGCATTATTATAGGTGGTTCCATTCCTATTGTTGCATTAATCTTATCTAGATTCGGACCAGATATTTATAGTTTTGTATTCTTATTAGTAGGATTTGTTATTAGTGGAAGAAGAATAGGATTTGATTCTTATTTATTAGATATAGCTCCAGAAGATAAGAGAACAGTATATTTAGGAGTAAGAGGCACATTGAATATATTTGTCGTTATACTCCCTATCCTAGGGGGAATCTTTATTGATATTATAGGATATTCTATAACTTTTATTATAGTTAGTATATTAATGTATATCAGTGTCTATTTATTCTCTAATAAGAATTCAATTAGAAGTGAAAATTAGTAGATTTAAAAAGCTACGAGCATAAATTAAAATGTTTGTAGCTTTTTAATACTTTCTAACTTATAGGTATTTATGGAACCATTTACTCATTTCTTCGACCATATTTACACTCATAAAATGACCAAGATTTGAATATGTTACCATTTTTAGTCCTTCATTTTCTTTGTAATCTAACCTTAGTTTCTCATAAAACTCTTTTTGAGGAGTTATATCTACAACTTTATCCGCTCCTCCATGTAAAATTAATAGAGGTCTTTCTAGTAATGAACTTATTTTATCTGCTGGAGTTTTCTCCTTAACTCTTTTTTCTAATTCTTTAAAATAAGGTGCATCATTTACACCTAAAGTTCTTTTAAATATTTCATTGCTCGCCATCCAATCAAAAGATCCATTTACTACTACAGCAGTTTTTATATCTTTGTTCTCTGCAAATATTCCTGCCGTGCTAAATCCACCCATAGAATGACCTGTTACTGCTATTCTATCTTTATCTGCATTGTACTTTTGGATTAGCTCTGTAGATAAATCCTTAAATTCCGCTAAATTTTGGAGAACAACTTCCCAAAACCTGCCAGCATTTTCTTTTGCATAGTAATCTATTTCTCCTCGCTCTCCGTGATTTAGGGCATCAGGTATGACTACTTGATAACCTAAACTTGCTAAAATATAACCTCTAAATCTTTGATATTCTTTTTTCGAGGTCCATCCATGATAAAAAACAACCGTTGGATAACTCTCTCTCTTTTCTATTGGTCGCATTATAATAACAGGAATACCGCCTATATACTCATTTATCTCAATTATATTATTAAACTCCACTCTGTTTTTCCTCCAGTTCCACATCTAATCTCCAATCAATTGGAGTTTGCCCTGCATTTATAAGAAAGTCGTTTGTTCTTGAAAATGGTTTCGAACCAAAAAATCCTCTATATGCAGCTAAGGGACTTGGATGTGGTGATTTTATGATTAAATGTTTGTTTGTATCTATTTTGTCTTCTTTTTTAATTGCATTTGCACCCCATAGTATAAATACTATTGGTTTTTCTCTTTTATTTAACAAATCTATAATAGCATCTGTAAATTGTTCCCATCCTAAGCTTTTATGAGTATTGGGCTGACCTTCTCTTACAGTTAAAACGGCATTAATAAGCAATACTCCTTGTTCCGCCCATTTTACTAGATATCCATGATGTGGAATTGGATATCCCAAGTCAGAATTTAACTCCTTGTATATATTTACAAGAGATGGTGGCGTGGCAATTCCAGGTTTTACGCTAAAAGCTAAACCATGAGCTTGCCCTCTTCCATGATAAGGATCCTGCCCTAAAATAACAGCTTTAACATCATTGTAGTCTGTTAGATGGAGTGCATTAAATATACTATGCATATCTGGATATATTCTTCTTGTATTGTATTCATTAATCAACTGTTCACGTAATTTTAAATAATATGGTTTATTCATTTCTTCTTCTAAAAGTTCTTGCCAACTATTCTCAAATATTTTTTTCATATCACACCTCTTACTATAGCTCTAATAAATAGTCTAAAACTTTCTTGATTTTGTTATCTTTAATATACACTCTTGGTAATCTCTTAGTTAACATACAAAGTACAGAAGCTGGAATACCCATTATATTATTTGCAACTTCCTCAATAGGAATTTCATCCTCTCCTTGCTTTCCTATCAGTACTACCTCATCATTTCGTACCACGTCTAAACCTGTAACATCAACCATCATCTGATCCATACAAATTCTACCAATTACAGGACATCTTTTACCCTTAACCAAAACTTCTCCTACATTGCTAAGTTCTCTACTATATCCATCTGCATATCCTAGAGGAACTGTTGCAACTTTTGTTCTCCTCTTAGCCTCGTAAATAATTCCATAGCTTAATTTTTCACCTGGTTCAATTATTTTTATATGCGAAACTTGAGCTTTTAAACTTAAACAAGGTTTTACCGATAATGTATCCCTATTTGCTTCTGGATATGGATATATCCCATAAAGTATTATACCTGCTCTTACCATACTAAGGCTAAATTCAGGAAAGTTCATTATTGCTGCACTATTATTCACATGTTTTAAAGGTATACGTATCTTTCTATTTGCAAGCAATTTATTAAAAGCAATAAATTTATCCATGGATTTTATAGTATACTCTTTGTTGTCATCTGCTGCGGGAAAATGTGTAAATATACCATCTATAGTTAAATTGTCCATATAATAAATCTCTTCAATTTCTTTTAACGATTGATTATTCGTTCTAAATCCAATTCTATTCATTCCTGTCTCAAGTTTTATATGTAAAGATAGTTTTTTATTCAATTCTTTAGCTTTATTTGAAAAATATTTCGCTTGTTCCTTTAAATAAACAGTCAGTACAATATCGTTATTTATAGCAGTTTCCACAAGATATTCTGGTGTGTAACCCATTACTAATATATATGCATACTTGAATTTATTTCTAATATGGATTGCTTCGGATAGATGGGCAACTCCAAATTTATTTACTCCCAAGCCTATTAATTCTCTTACTATATTTTCTGCACCAAGTCCATATGCATCCGCTTTTACAATAGCCATAATTTCTGAAGTTTCGGTTACTATTTCTCTAATTCTATCGTAATTATACTTTAGATTATCTAAATCAACTTCAATATATGCTGGTCTTGTAATATACATAGCTATGCCTCCCAGATTCTCATTGTATTAATAAGTACAATTACCTTGTAATTTTACTATTTTTAAATATTAATTATTTACATTATACTATAAATATGGATTAAATACTCTAATCAATCAGCTTTTAACAGAATAAAAAATAGACATATGAAAATCCATACATCTATTCCTCCTTACTAGTTCACCTTATTTATATAAGAGTTTTAATTTTTTCTTTGCCCATTTCCAGTTGCCACTCTTCTACATACTCATCCTCTGAATGGGCCTGTTTTATGCTTCCCGCTCCAAAAACTATTGTATTTATTCCTTCTTCTTGAAACAAACTAGCCTCTGTCCAAAAATCCACTTCATGGAAGTCACCCACAAATAAAGGATTTTCGTTTATTAGAGGAGGTCCATTAAATCTATTCTCTATTGTTATTTCTTTGCAATTGCTTTTAATAATATCGACCACATCAGCTAGTTTATTAAATGTCCTTATGGAAGCTCTAAATGTACACTTTTGAGACACCACATTACCTGCTGTCCCACCCTCTATGATTCCTACATTAAAACCTAATTCATCTAGTCTAGTTATATTGTGTGCAGCCTTTACAATCGCACCTTTTGATTTTATAGAAGAATGGGCTGAATTTGAAGTATTTTGTAAAGTAAAAGAATAATATCCTCTATGTTTAGAAACAAACTTAAGTTCTGTAGGTTCACAAACTATTGCACGTTTAATATTGTTCTTAAAATCAGACTCCAAGAAATACTTCACTCCTGTTTTAATTCCTGACTCTTCATCTATGGAAAACAAAAGCATTAAATTTTGCGGCTCTTTTTCTTCCAAAGCCTTTAATAGCATATAAATATTACCTTTTGTGTCACAAGCCCCCAATCCATAGATTTTACCATCCTTTAAACTTGAACTTAAAGGGTCTAAACTCCATGAATTCGAAGGTTTCACAGTATCCATATGACAATTTATCAAAAGCTCAGGATTCCCAAAGATTGCTATTACATTCGCCTTGTTTTGACTAATTGTTTGAATGTGGATTTTACAATTAGTTTTTGATTTCAAATATTCGACCAAGTACTCTATCATGTCAGTATAATCGCCTTCATATGTGTTAATCTTAATTAAATCAGCCAATAATTTCATTTTTTCACCACACTTTCGATTGTTACAATTCCTGCTCACTAGAAATTTCAGATATTAAAAAATATGAAATATTCTTATCTTGATATTTCCCTTTAATTATGAACTTTTTCCCATTTGCAATTTCCTCGTTGATAATTCTGTACACCTTAGAATTGTTTTGCTGAACCCAAAAACAATCTCCTAATTCCTCCAAATCATTCTTTGCAATTTTGTAATCGTTAAATTCATATTTTTTTATAGAGTTTCCCAAAACTGTTTTAAATGGATTTTCCTTAGGTATTTTAGTCTTTATCAACATACTGTTTTTACGAGTGTGTACAAATCCATATGAAAGTATATTTAATGGATAAATATTCTTTAAGTATATATTAGAGCTTGGGTTATCAGTTTGTATTATAAACGTGAGGTAGTCCTTATCTTGAATCAAATGTAGTGCTAAAGCAAATGTTAGAGAACCTAATCCTTCTCCCTCGTGCTCTGGGTCAACTAATAAAGTCCACTCATGAGCAACTTTAGGGTCTGAGATATTTCCAACCACACAAAGCTTTGCTGCAGGTATTCCATCTATTAAAAACCCTGCCGTTAAACCGGCTCCTATAGTTCCAAAGTTTGCGAATGCCCAGTCTGGTGCAGCCATCCCCACTCCATATGCTTTTTCATTTAGTTGAACCATCTCATAGGTAAAATCATAACCTTCTGTAGTTGTTGGGTCTATAAATACAGTTTTAAATGGAAAGTTTTCCATAATCACTCTATACTTATCCCAGTATAATCTATTGACTACTATAAATACCTCCAAATTTAAATCCTCATATTTCTTTAATAATTCAATCATTTCTATTCCTCCTCTATATTTGATAGTCTTTGCTGCATGGAGTACAATTTTATAAAGCCATTTGCTTCAACTCCACTCCATTTTGATTGCTGTGCATACATTGCTACTTTTTCGTTAACCAAAGAATTTGGCGAAGTTACTTCTACTACTTTAATGCTATTTGGTTCAACCTTTATTTTTACAATCCCACTTACTTTCTCTTGAACTGAGTCTGTATAGACTTCTAGGTTTTTAACCAAAGGCTCATAATATAGTCCACCATACACTAAGTCTGACCAGTCAGTAGATGCAAGTTTATTAAACATTATTTGTTTTTTAGTCAAAATAATCTGTTCTAGTTTTTTATGGGCTTCAATTAGCGCTAAGACCGCAGGAGCTTCAAACATTATTCTTCCCTTTATACCGACAATACAATCCCCAACGTATATATTACTTCCATACCCATAGGATCCTAATATAGTGTTAAGCTTTGATATTAGCTCTACTCCTGTTATGTCTTGATCGTTTAACTTAACAGGAAGTCCTTTTTCAAACTCTATCTTTAAATATTCTTTGGTTTTAGACTCATCTCTCTTTGTTAGTGAATAAGCTAAACTATCAGGCTCCTTATTTTGATCTATTTCTGTTCCTGAAACAGTTATCCCAAATATATTTTCATTAATTGAGTACTTCTTAAGGTCTTTATCAACTTCAAATCCTCTTTTTTCTATATACTCAATCTCTTTATCTCTTGTAATATTCAATTCTTTTATTGGTGCTATTATATTTATATTTTGATTAAGGGTGATAAATGATGCTTCAAACCTAACTTGATCGTTTCCAACCGCCGTAGACCCGTGAGCAACACAATCTGTTCCTTCTTCTTTAGCTATCTTAAGTATTTCTTCTGCTATAATATATCTATCAGCGCACATCAATGGGTACTCATCTTCATATAAACCATTTAGTTTTATCAAATACTGTATAATGTTTTCATAGATATTTTCTGTAGCATCTACTGTATAATGTTTTATGCTTCCCAATTCTTTTGACTTTGCTTCAATTTCTTTTAGCTTACTATCGCTAAATCCACCTGTATTAACTACTGCTGTAACTACATCATAACCTTGCTCCTTAAGATACAATACACAAAACGAGGTGTCTAATCCTCCTGAAAAAGCTAACACTACTTTTTTCAATTTTTTACATCTCCTATCTTTTTATTTAAGAATTTTTTACCTCTTTCAATTGATATCAAAACTGCCTCCTTGGCGGGACCACCTATAAGATTCCTTTTGTTTATACACGTTTCAACCGAAATTTCCTTATAAATATCTTCTTCTATAAGATCGCTAAATATTTTGAAGCTCTCAAGTACAATCTCAGATAATTTTTTGTTTTGTTTTATCGCGAAGTTTACAATTTGACCAGATATTGCATGACATTCTCTAAACGGTACTCCTTTTCTAACCAAATAATCCGCTAAATCTGTCGCATTTGTATAACCATCTTCCGAAGCTTTGTACATTCTATCCTTATTGAACTTCATAGATTTAATCATTCCTGTAAACATATCCAAACATGCTTTTACAGTGTCTATTGCGTCAAATACTGCTTCTTTATCTTCCTGCATATCCTTATTGTAGGCTAATGGCAGTGATTTCATGATAGTTAATAAAGTCATATTCGAACCATAAACTCTACCTGTTTTACCTCTTATAAGCTCTGCTACATCTGGATTTTTCTTTTGTGGCATTATACTACTACCTGTGCTATATCCCTCATCAACATTGACATATCCAAATTCTCCAGATGCCCAAATTACTATTTCTTCACAAAACCTGCTAAGATGCATCATTATTATTGATAAATCTGAAGCAAACTCTATTGCAAAGTCCCTATCGCTGACACCATCTAAGCTGTTGTAAGTGATGTCATTAAATCCAAGCAATTCACAAGTATATTCTCTATCCAAATCAAATGTTGTCCCAGCTAAGGCACCTGAACCTAAAGGCATTATCATTATTCTTTTTTTTGAATCAATAAGCCTTTCTATATCTCGTCTAAACATTTCAAAGTAAGCCATTAAATAATGTCCCAATGTCAAAGGCTGTGCCTTTTGCAAATGAGTATATCCCGAAAGTATAGTATCCAAATTATCTTCAGCAATAGTTATCAAAACTTCTTCTAACTTTTTAATAAAATCAACCAAAAGATCTACTTCTTTTCCCAAATACATTCTAAAGTCCGTCGCAACTTGGTCATTTCTACTTCTACCTGTATGAATTTTCTTTCCCAAATCACCTATTCTTTCAGTTAATGTTGATTCAACAAAAGTATGAATATCCTCATGCTCCAGACCGATTTGCAATTCCTCATTTTCAATCTCACTAAGAATTTTATTTAAAGCCATTTCCACTTTTATTATCTCTTCATCCGTAAGTACCCCACATTTATTTAAAGCCTTTGCATGAGCAATGCTTCCTAATATATCCTCCCTGTATAATCTTCTATCAATATGTATAGATGACTGAAAATCAAAAGCTGCTTTTTGAATTTGATTTTCAAATCGTGCGCCCCATAACTTCAATAGTGTCACTCCCTTTCTAAAAAATTGTATAAAAAAATCCCGTTCTCTTTACACTAAGAGACGGGATTGCCGTGGTACCACTCAAATTGACATAAAACATGTCACTCAAAACTTTTATCGCAAGTTATTCGTTCCTCCTACTACTACTTCAAAGAAATTCTCCTTGGCCCTTTTCCAATCAGGTTTGAACATCAGGCTTCCACCATCCCCAACTCGCTATTTCAAATTACCCAATAGTACTTCTCCAATTCATCGACATACAGTGTTAATTTATTGAAACCAATTATATCAAAATCTCATTTAATGTCAAGTATGAATTTATACCATTAATTTTAAAAAATTAATAGACGTTTTGAAATTTAATTATATTGGCGAAATTACGAAATTCAAGAATTGTAATACACTCATTTGATATTTAAGTTTCATTGCAATCAGATCTTAATATAGCTCTACTAAGTGTTTCCAATATCTTGTTGGCATATAGGCCTTTTTCTGCCTGGTGTTTTTCCTATTTCCTATTGCTATATGTTTATAGTACTCTCTCCACATATCTTGATATCCTTCTTCAGCTTCAGATATTATAAAATTTTCTGGTTCGTCTATATTTCTTATTACCCACTCTTTTTTATTATAAAATACTGCAATTCCCCTTTTTATATCGTGAATAATCCATCTCTCATTATTAAGTCTAGTAGAAAAATGTGGTGCTAATAACGACACTACATTATAAACAGGTTCTAATTGAGCATAAAATATCCCATTTTGAAGTTCCTTAAATCTTGTAAGACCCAAAAGTCTGTGTTTTTCAATGCCAACTCTTTTGTATATCTTATCTATTTCAATAACCACTGGATGTATATTATAGTCATCTATTTGGGCACCCATTTTAAATGCAACCCTTAAATAATTTAAAATAATTGTACCCATATCTTTTTCTTCAGATAAAAATACTGTAAATACTTTTATTAAAGCATCCTCCGAAATTTTTTCCTGAATTGCCTTATAGACCTTTTTGGATTTTTCTAAATCAGTATCTACCTCTATTGTTTTAACTAGAAAATCTATCTGTTCTTCTTTAGTAATAATGTAACTTGGATTTTCTCTACTATAATAAGCCCTATAGATACAAGTAAGAAAACCTTCAAAGCTATTATCGTAAAGATAAACTATTTCTTGGTTCATTCTCTTTCTCCTCTATTGTATCAAATAAAGATAGTTGATCTAAGTTTACTTTATCATCAATCAATTTTATCTTAATCTGTTCACTATCCATCGATTTAAATCCATAGTGTTTTCCATCGCAGAGTATAAAATACTTGGCTCTTTTAAGAACAACTCCTATTTTTTTGAGATCATCATAATTCAACTTCTGAAATCTTCTACTAGTAACAATTCTTCTGGCTGAGTTAACTCCAATTCCCGGAATTCTTAGTAGAGTTTTATACTCTGCCCGATTTATCTCTATTGGATACTTATCAATATGCGAAAGAGCATATTGAGCTTTGGGGTCAATTTTTAAATCAAAATAGGGATTTTCTTCTGTCAGAAGTTCTTTTGCCTCGAATCCATAGAATCTCAATAACCAATCTGCCTGATAGAGTCTATTTTCTCTTCTAAGTGGAGGTTTTATAATTGCAGGTAATAATGGGTTTGTGCTCACAGGAATAAAAGCTGAATAATAAACTCTTTTTAAGTCATAGGTATTATATAGGCTTTCAGATAGATTTAGAATTCTATGGTCTGAATCATTTGTAGCTCCAACTATAAGTTGGGTTGTTTGACCTGCGGGCACAAATAAGTCTCTGCTTTTATATTTCCTCTTCTCTTCCTTGAAAATGTCTATTTCATCTTTAATGTTTTTCATAGGTTCAAAAATATCTTCTTGTTTCTTTTGTGGAGCAAGCATCTTTAATCCTTCACTCGTTGGAAGCTCTATGTTTACGCTGAGTCTGTCTACATATTTTCCAACAGCATCAATAAGCTTTTTATCTGCTCCAGGAATTGCTTTTAGATGGATATATCCATTAAAATTCTCCTTTTCTCTTAGGGTCTTTACAATTTGTAAAAAGCACTCCATTGTATAATTAGGCGATTTTACAACTGCTGAGCTTAAGAAAAGTCCTTCTATATAATTTCTCTTATAAAAACTAATTGTTATATCTATTATTTCTTCGGGTGTGAATGTTGCTCTTGGCAGATCATTTGAAATTCTATTTACACAGTATGCACAGTCGTAGATGCAATAATTTGACATTAAAATTTTAAGCAGAGAAATACATCTACCATCATCACTCCAACTATGGCATATTCCCGCTTCAGATGCGTTACCTAGTCCATTTTTAGTATTTTGCCTATTGCTATTACTTGAAGAACAAGAAACATCGTATTTTGCAGCATCTGCCAATATTTTTAACTTATTAATCGCATCCATAAAAATATCACCCCAAAGATTATATCTTTAAGGTGATTATAGCATAATTTAGCGGTTTAATCAAACATGTGTTCGATTAAATGTCTATTCTCCAATTCTTTGGTGCTATTAAGGCTATTATTGTAAATAGCTCTAATCTTCCTAAAAGCATTAAAAATGATAACCATAACTTCGTTGGGATTGAAAAAAAATCGTAATTTAATGTAGGACCAACCAACTCCAAACCAGGTCCAATATTACCAAGTGTCGCAGCAACTGCAGAACCAGCTGTAACTAAATCAACCTGTTCTAATGATACTAATAGGGTTGAAAATATAAATATCAACAGATATAGCCCTAAAAAACTATTAATCCTCGCGATAGTTTCATTTTGCATAACCTTATTGTTCACTTTTACTGGCATAACTGCTCTAGGATGATATAGTTTCCCAACTTCTCTTTTTATTAACTTTAGCATAACGAGTATTCTAATAACTTTCATACCTCCGCCTGTTGAACCTGCACTTGCACCAACAAACATTAGTATCCAAAGAATTCCTTTACTAAAACTTGGCCAAAGGTCAAAGTCTGCCGTTCCATACCCGGTAGTTGTCATAATAGAGGCGACTTGAAAAAAAGCATCTCTTAATGAGTAAAAAATATTGTGATAGCTTACAAACCATAAATCAACTGTTATAGCTAGTGTTGCTATAACAATAATTCCAATATATAACTTAAACTCTTCATCCTTAATAAATCCAGAAGGTTTCCCCCTAAAAAATGTGTAATATAGTGAAAAGTTAACTCCTGATGCAACCATAAAAAATGCTATCACCATATGAATATATGAACTATCAAAGGCCCCAATACTATCAGCCCTTGATGAGAATCCACCAGTACCAACAGTTCCAAATGTATGAATAAATGCTTCATAGATACTCATTCCACCTAAGGTAAGGAGGATGACCTCCGCCATAGTTATTGTAATATATGTGATATATAAGATTTTTGCTGTATCTTTTAATCTAGGAGCAATTTTACCTGCTACAGGTCCTGGTGATTCAGCTTTAAATATCTGAAATCCTCCTATCCCAAGAGCTGGAAGTAAAGCTAGCGTAAACACTAGTATCCCCATACCACCTATCCAGTGAGTAAAGGATCTCCAAAACAATATACCTTTTGGTAAGCTTTCAATATCTGTCATTATTGTAGCTCCTGTCGTTGTAAATCCAGAAACTATCTCAAAAAAAGCATCCACATATGTTAGTGTGCTTCCAGAAAAATATAGTGGCATTGCACCTAAAATTGATGCAAGTACCCAACCAACTGCAACTATTGCAAGCCCTTCTTTTGGACTAATCGAACTATGATCGGATTTTGCCCGTGTCATAATCCAACCAACTAACACAGTCAAAATAATTGTCAAAAGAAATGGGATCCTGTCGGGTCCCTTCTCTGCTAAGGCTATCAAGTAGGAAGGTATCATTAAAAATGCTTCAACTATCAGTAAGCTTCCCAGCACCCTTTTTACGATTCCGTAATTCACTAAATAGACCTCCCTTATTCGGTTTAAAGAACATCTTTAAGCCTGTTAGATTTTCAGATAAACAAAATACAACTATTCTATCATTAACCATTAATTCTGTATTCCCTTTTGGAATTATCACATCATTCCCTCGAACGATAGCGCCAATAATCAAACCTTTTGGCAGATTTATATCCATTATTTTTTTCCCAAGAACAGGTAAGTCTTTATCAATAATTATCTCAGTAACTTCAGCATTGCCACCTAAAAGCAAAGAAACTGAAACTACTTTCCCACCTCTAATATACTTTAAAATACTACTTGCTGTTATATAAACAGGATTTATAGCTGCATCAATATTTAATCTATCAATTATCTTAATATAATTTGATCTACTTATTTTAGCTACGGTCTTTGGAACTCCAGCTTGTTTAGCCATAAGCGCCATAAGTAAATTTTCTTCATCAAATCCAGTAACTCCAACAAAAGCGTCCATAGATGATAAGTTTTCTTCTTCCAATAAATGGATATCTGTTCCATCTCCATGTATGATTAATACATTATCTAAAATCTCAGATAAATGCTGGCATCTATCTCTATCTTGTTCAACCAAAGTTACTTGTATTTTATTCTCGGCAAGCCTACTTGCAAGATAATATCCTACATTCCCTCCACCAAGAATCATAACTTTACTAATCATTTTTCTTTTAAAGTCATCCCCTAATCTCTGGCTAACTTTTTCAATCTCTTTTGCATTCCCAATTATATGAATTATATCCCCAGCCATTACTTCAGTATCACCATTTGGAATAGTAAGTGTACCTTCTCTTGATATTGCAGTTATTAAAAGCTTATCTAAACCTTGAATATCCTTAATCTGTTTCCCTACAAAATCAGTATCAGCTCCAGCATTAAAATCAACCATTTGAACTTTCCCACTTGCAAAATCATCTGTATAAAAGCTATAACTTTTTAACAGATACTTTTCCATAGCAAGTGCCGTTGCTAAGTCCGGATTAATTATATGGTCTATCCCAAGTTCTTCTTTTATAAAGTCTATCTGCTCCATATATTCAGGATTTCTGATTCTTGCAATGGTTTGTTTACAACCTAATTTTTTTGCCAATGTACATATCAGAGTATTCGTCTCATCATTATCTGTTGACCCAACTAAAAGATCATAATCCTCTATACCAAGTTCTCTCATTATCCTTATATCGATTCCATTAGCTACAACTGTCAATACATCTAAATGCTCATTTAATCTCTCTAATACCTTTAAGCTGCTATCCATAACCGTAACGTCTATTTTTTCTGCAACGAAAAATTCAGCTAATTTAGCTCCTAGTTTTCCAGCACCCACGATCATAGCTTTCATTAATTCACCCCATCATTTTATTAATACAATTTAGAAAACAACCCCCACAAACTTAAATTATGGAGGATATTGTACCGTTCTATTATGATACTTTGTCTATTCTAGTATACTACAATATTTTGCATAATCCAACAAATAAAGGAAAATACGCACAAAGCAAAATATAGTTCCCTCTTTATCAAACTACAAATCTAAAACTTCAAAACTAAGGTTAAGTAAATCAATATATAATAATTTATTCCTTAATAAATCTCCTCTGCCAATTAGTATTTTAACTACTTCACTTACTTGTATTGAACTTACAACTGCTGGGGTAAAAGAAGGATTACCCAAATCTATTTCTATCCCCTTTACTCCATTATGTTCTCCATAAATTCTAGTTAATGTGTTATCGCCTGGAAAAATTGTAGAAATTTGTCCATACCAACCTGCAATAGCACCATGAACCATAGGTATATTTAGCAAGCTAGATGTGCTCTGCAAAATTAATCTAGAGGGAATGTTATCAAGGGCATCAACTACTACTTGATGGTCCTTTAAGATGCTTTCTGCATTAGATTCATTTAATAATTCAAAAATAGGATTTATCTCTACTCCAGAATTTATAATTTCCATCTTTTTTTTTGCTATAAAAGCTTTTCTCTTACCAATATTATTTTCATCTGATAGAATCTGCCTATTCAAATTAGTCTCATCAAAAACATCATTATCAACAGCCGTAATTTCACCTACGCCTAATCTAACAAGCATTTCAATTATGTATCCACCTAACCCACCACAACCAACTACACATACCTTAGACTTCCTTAATATTTCATTTTCTTCCAAAGAAATAGTACCTATATTGCGAGAATATCGATTCAAATTGAACACCTCCGTTAATAAAGATATATTTAACTACAATCATTGATATAATTAGATATTAATGTAATATTATTCTATCATATTATTATAGATAACTATACTTAGATCGACTTATTGACGTTTAAATTGCTCTTAACTTATTATAATTAATTTTATAAATAGTTATTGACATATGTCTTTAATGGTATATAATTAGATTATACAGAGAAGTAAAAATCATTAAAGGAGGTGTAATTATGCCTAGATATAATGGAACTGGTCCTAGAGGACAAGGACCTCTTACTGGCAGAGGAATGGGTTATTGTGCTCAAAGAACTCCAGGATATGATACAAGAGGATATGGCAGAGGAATAGGCTGCGGTATGGGAAGAGGCTTTGGTAGAGGCTTAGGGTATGCCCCAATCGTTTCTGAAAGAGAAATGTTAGAGGAAAATATGAGGTACCTTGAGGAAGAATTAAATGCAGTTAAAGCAGCATTAGGAAATACAAAAGAAGATTAGACAAGGGGGATTAAAATGATCATAGGTATACCGGCAGACAAAGAGGATAAAAACAGTCCAGTTAGTGGTTCTTTTGGACGAGCACCATTTTATTTTATATATAACGATGAAACAAACGAAGTCGAATTTGCAGTTAATGATGCTGCAAAAGCGCAAGGTGGCGCTGGCGTAAAAGCTGCATCTCTAATAGTTGAAAAAAAGGTAGATACAATTATTACTCCTCAACTAGGAGAAAATGCATCAATGGTTATAAAAGCTGCTAACATTAAAATGTATCAATCAAAAGAAGGTTCTCTAATGGACAATGTGCTTTATCTTAAAGATGGTAAGCTAGAGCAGCTAGGCAATATCCACGAAGGCTTCCATAAAAGCTAATGAAAATTGCTGTTTTAAGTGGTAAGGGAGGCACCGGTAAAACCTTTGTAGCTACTAATCTTGCTAGAAGTGCAGAACGATGTGTATATTTAGATTGTGATGTAGAGGAGCCCAATGGCCATCTTTTCCTAAATGGGCCCCTCCTTTCTTCTTCAAAGGTAAGTCTTCCAATTCCAAAAGTAAACGAATCACTATGCGATGGTTGTAAAAAATGTGTAGATTTTTGTAGATTTAATGCGCTCGCATTTGTACAAAACCGTGTTATAGTTTTTGATAAAATATGTCATTCTTGTGGTGGTTGTAAAATAGTATGTCCACAAGATGCAATTTATGAAGTTGATAGAGAAATAGGTCAAATTGAATCCAGAACCTATAAGAACACTCAAGTTTTTACAGGTAAACTTCTCCCAGGGGAAGAATCCGGAACCTCAATTATCCATGAATTGTTTGATAAAATCAAACCTGAAGATTCACTAGTTATAATAGATGCTCCTCCAGGAAGTGCTTGTGTTGTCATGGATTCGATAAAAGATGTAGATTATTGTATCCTAGTTGCAGAGCCTTCTATTTTTGGTTCCCATAATTTAAAAATGGTTCATGAGTTAGTAAAATTATTTAATAAACCTCATGCAGCTGTTTTGAATAAATCATTGGGTGAAGATAATCCATCAAAGGATTATTGCATTGAAAATAATATAGAGATTCTAGCTGATATTCCATTTAGCCAAGAGCTTGGCAAGTTAACAGCTGAAGGTAAATTAGTAGTAGAGTATAATAATGAAGCTAAAGAATTATTTAAGGACTTATTAGATAAAATTTATAAGGAGGTGCGAATATGAAGCAACTCCTAATACTTAGTGGTAAAGGTGGTACAGGTAAAACAACGGTTGCAAGCTCATTAATTAAATTATCATCAGCAAAGGCTTTTGCCGATTGTGATGTTGATGCACCTAATCTTCATTTAGTTATGGCACAAGATAAAGAACCTATAAAAAAAGATTTTTATGGTTTAGATGTTGCAAGGATAAATCAGGACAAATGCATATCTTGTGACTTATGTAGACAAAACTGTAGATTCGATGCTATAAATGTCAATGAAGGATACGTTGTAGATAATTTTGCATGTGAAGGATGCGCAGTTTGTACCATAGTTTGTCCAGCAGACGCGATAGATATGCTTCCGAGAATTACTGGTAATTTAAGCTTATATAAAAATGACCATGTATTCTCAACAGCAGAGCTTATAATGGGAAGTGGTAATTCTGGTTTGCTCGTTACTCAAGTAAAAAAAGATTTAACCCAAAATACAGATGCTCCATTAGCTATTATAGATGGTTCCCCAGGTATTGGTTGTCCAGTTATAGCTTCCATTAGCGGAGTGGATATGGTACTATTAGTAACAGAACCTACTCTTTCGGGTTTTAGTGATATGGAAAGAATTATTCAAACATCCAGAGGTTTCCCAGCTAAAATTGCAGTGTGTATAAATAAATATGATCTCCATAAAGAAAACTCAGAAAAAATAGAACAGTTTTGTGAGGAAAAAGGGATTTCATTTATTGGGAAAATTCCTTTTGATAAAGCTGCTGTAAGCCTTGTGAACAATGGGCTTACTCTAGTTGATAAAGAAGGTCTTTCAAAAGAAGCAATTGTGGGTATATATGATAAGATAATGAAATTACTATATGGGGAGGAAAAAATATGAAGATAGCAATAGCATCAGATAAAAAACAAGTAGCTGCTCATTTTGGACATTGCGAGGCATTTGAATGCTTCGAAGTTGAAGATAATAAGATTAAAGGATGGGAGACACTCCTAAATCCAGGACACAAACCAGGCTTCTTGCCAAATTTTCTTCATGAAAATGGAGTAAGTACTATAATTGCAGGTGGAATGGGACAAGCTGCTGCTAATATATTTAACGATAACGATATTAAAGTAATTTGTGGAGCCTCAGGCTCAATAGAGAGCGTAGCAAAGAATTATGTTGATAACACTCTCCAATCTTCAGGTTCTTTGTGCGAGGAACACGATCATTAAAAAAAATGGCCAATAATTTGGCCATTTTTTTATTTTTATACTAAATCTATTTACTTGAGTAAGTTTTCCTTTGGATTAACATTATTCCCAAAATACACTTTAAAATCAATATTCAACTCAGTACATAACTCATATAACTCGCTCATAGTATTTTCGTTTATCATAATTCCATTAGCTAATCTATCTTCCATAGCCTCAATTTCTTTTTCCCCATGAGTATAGATACGCCCTTGATTTTGGGCTTTAGGACTTTCTCTTAATTCTTGTAAAAACTTTGATAGATGATCCTTAATCTCTTTTGCGCCTCCAAATATATTTGGATCAATAGCTATAAATCCATGACAACAACCATCTATATTATCTTTTAGGCAATAGTTACTTGTCATTCCTAATGAAATAATCGAAGTAAATATTTCAGTTATCATTCCAAATCCATATCCTTTATGCCCACCAAGATTTTCTGTATCTCCCCCTAAAGGCAAAATCCCTCCACCATTTTCACTATTAATATTTTCAATTATAGCAGTCGCATCTGAGCTTGCATTCCCTCTAGGGTCTATCGCCCAACCATTTGGTAAAGGTTTATCTAGTTTTTTGTATATCTCAAGTTTACCAAGCGTGACAACTGTAGTTGATGCATCAAAAAGAAAGTCGTAGGGCTCAGCTGGCATAGCACAAGCTATTGGATTACTGCCTATCATAGGAATTATACCATTTGTAGGTACCATTAACCCCCCACTATTAGTAAAGCTAATTCCCAAAAGACCTCTATCACAAGCCATCTTTGAATAATATCCAGCAATCCCAAAATGGTTGGAATTCTTAACTGTTATTATCCCTATACCTGTTTTTTTTGCTTTTTCTATTGCTAGCGACATCCCCCGGTGTGCAGCTAAATGACCACTACAAAAATGAGCATCTATAACACCTGAAACGGGCGTTTCAAAGATTATTTCTGACTCTGAACCTCGATTAACCATACCGCTTTTAATATCGCTATGATACATCTTTAGTCTTTGCAAGCCATGACTCTCAATACCATACAAATCTGATAATAGAATAACATCAGATATTATTCTGCTATCATGCTCTGAAAAACCTCTTTTTATAAATGATAATTCACAAAACTCTTTTAATTCTTTAAAATCTACTCTATAATAGGTCATCTTTTTCTCCTTAGTTTACTTTATAATTGCTCACTAAACATTAACTAGTTACATTTTATATAAATGATGACCTATTAACAAGAAAAAATGAACTATCTTTCAATTCTTTCAATAAGTTAGTTTCGTCCTTATTAGCAACTTCATTAACCTCTCACATTATATTCGCTCTGGTTTATTATTTAATACTATTACAAGCCTAATCTTGTCAATGTCTCTTCCTTAGGATATCCTTTTTCATCCCATCCCATGAATTCGTAATAGTATTTTTTCATTTCAAAAAATTTAGCTTCATCCATAGAAACACCTTTTAAACTTCCATTTTCAAGAGGTTGATACAATCTTTTCGGTAAATCTTCATAAGATTCATCTATTCCTAAATCGTAGTTAAGTTTTCTAGCTGCTGTTATACCTCTTTCTCCAACTTCCATAGCTTCTTCAGGAGTAAAGTCCCATCCTGTTGCAGCATTTATAAGTTCCATAAATTTTTCTATAGGCATTGACCCTCTAGGTGCGGGAATAAAGTCACACATACCTACCATGTTTAAAAAGCTCCACCATTTTTCCATAATTCCATAAAATTCAGCCTTGTCTTTACCGTAAGTCATAGGGTCTGTAACTTTTTTTAATCCTAACATTTTCACAGAATCAAGCATAGGTCCTTCTTCTGTAACCATAGTATCATGTGCCGCTTGCATATGATCTGCTCCTGTGGGAGATACTGAATACCCTAAACCCACACCAATTTTCCCTCTTGGGTCGTGCATAGGTAATTCTTGCCCTTTAACATGCATAGCGAAGTCTTCACTACCATTGCCAAATTCTTGTGACATTTTCTTTACACCCTGCGCAAGAATTTTCCCAAATCCTCTTTTATATGCTATATCTTCTATTAGTTTAAGCAATGCTTTTTCATTCCCAAAATTTAATTTTATACCTTCTGTATCTTCTTCATTAATTATTCCTTTTTCAAAACATTCCATAGCAAAGGATATTGATACTCCTGTTGATATTGTATCAATGCCAAAATCATTACATAGTTCGTTAGCTTTTGCTATTACTTCTAAATTCCCTATTCCACACATAGAACCCATAGCGCCAATGGTTTCATACTCAGGTCCGCCAAATTTAGGGTCTACTTTTATATCTTCTTTGTCAACTTTTACTACCCTTTTGCATCTAACAGGACATCCTGAACACCCTCCTCTTTGTATAAGGATTGTATCTGCCATTGTTTGTCCTGATATCTCCTTTGCTTTTTCAAAGGATCCATCCCTAAAATTTCTTGTAGGTAGTATTCCACTTTTAGATAAGCCTTCTACTCCACCAGCAGTACCATATAAATATAATCCTTTTGATAATGGGTTATCTTTTTGATATTCTGCATACCATTTACTTATTTCCATTACCTTGTTTTTATCTTTAAAATCGATTCCCACAGTCCCTTTTACTACCACAGCTTTTAGGTTTTTATATCCCATTATCGCTCCCATGCCATTTCTACCACAAGCATGTTTTAAATCGTTTATTACACAGGCATACGGAACTCCATTTTCTCCGCCTTGTCCTATTTGAGATAGTTTTATGTTCGTGTCGCTTAATTCTTTTTTTATTATATCATTTGCCTCTCCAGTACCTTTACCCCACAGATGAGATGCATCTTTTATTTCAACTTGATCATCTTTGATGTAAAGATATACAGGTTTGTCTGATTTCCCTTTTACTATGATTCCATCCCAACCTGCTTTTTTTAACTCAGTTGCAATAAATCCTCCTGATTCTGAAATCCCAAATCCTCCAGTTATAGGGGATTTCGTACCCATAATCATTCTAGAAGTTCCACCTGTAGGAATCCCAGAAACTACACCAGTCATAAAATATAAAGGATTTTCTTCTGAAAATACCTCAGTGTTTTTATCTACATCATCTTTTAAAAAATGATATACTAATCCCTTTCCTCCTGTATATTTTCTCATGATCTCCTCAGATATTTCTTCCTTGCTTATTTCTCCATTTGTTAAATTAACCTTTAAAATTTTTCCTGAAAATCCGTAACTCATAATATCCCCCTTTTCTAACCTCCACCAAATATAGGTATGATTAATAACTCATCTTCATTTCTAGCTATAGTATTTTTGTTAACTTTTTTATTGTTTAAGTAAAATTCAGCATAACCCATACCCTCAAGCTTAATTTCTTTTAAAATTTCATCTATTTTCGTAGGCTCTGCTAATTTAATTTGAAGGAGATTGTTGCTATCCCCTTCCTGTAAAAACACTCTACTAATTTTTATTATCATAACTAATCTCCCCATCTATATAGTAATTTTTATTATAATTCCACATTGTAAAATGCATTGAGAAGAATTATCTATTTTAATAAATAAAAAAAGGCACACACAAACTAATGCGGAGCCTTTCCAAATACGGGAGGTAGGTTTTCAACCTACCCTAACGGTCTACTTTCAAAAGATTTCAACTCGGGTCCTTACTTTAAGTATATATCATCATAAATATATATCAATAACTTTTTAATGATTTTCTATTTTTTTGCGTCTTTCCTTAATCCTTTCCAACTCTAAATTCTTTTCTGCTATTACACTTTCCATATCATAAAGCCCACGCTTTTGTATTTCCACGACAAATGCTTTTTCAAATTGCTTTTTCCATTCCGTATGTTCTGGATTATATGTTAACCCAAATGCTAATAACTTTCCAACATCTGCTTCTTTTTTCCCAAAACCTACTTCTTCAAAATCTATACGATAAATTCGATTATTTTTAACTATAAAGTTTCTAAAATTCATATCCGACAAAACACATTCTCTTCTATAATAATCTTCTGCTACTTTGTAAAAATTATCTAACCAAGACAATAAGCTTTCAATGATATGCTGATAATTTTTATCATTATTATTTTCTAATTTCTCATATATTGAAAGTAGGGTAACTTCGCCTAGATCTTCTAGAGTTATAGAATATTTATTTACATTTAGTATTTTAGGTACTAGTAGACCTTTATCATTTAAAAGCTTTAACACTTCTAATTCTTTATCATAGCTTTTTGTATCTCTTAGTGTTTTTAATATATATGTATTATCGACTTCTACTATTCGATATACTTTGTTTTTTTTACTTGTAAGTGCTATTTCTTGATACATATCTCAATATCACCATCTTTTGTATATCCATCCAACTCTTTTACTAATGCTTCCAAAGTATTTTGTATTATTTTTTGGACAAATGGAACCATGGTGATATCTTTACCTCCAATTTTTAGGCTTATACCTGACTTTGATAAAACACAGTCTTCTCTTTTAGATAATCCTTTTAGTATTCTTCCACAAAACTCTTCACAAGTATATCCACAGGTCATACAACATTCATCTTTCATAGCTGGAAGTAAAGGGAATGACTTTTCCTCTATTAAATCAACTAATTCTTTAATATGAGTTAATGCATTTATAGCTGGCAAACTTTTATATTCAGTTATTTTTTCTGAAACTACACCTGAGATTGCAAATACTGTCTCATCAAATCTATCTTCTATAGCTTCAATGCTACTTGCCGTCACTATTTTAGGAACTGGAGCATCTCTAACACCTTCCATTATTACAAAATCATGATCATAAAAGCTTAAAATTTCGTTTATACTTAATTTTTCCTGAAATAGAATATCTGTTTCACTATCTCCTCTAGCCGTTACAAGTGTTGCTCCTGCTTTTTTGTGACGGTCAGTATTAGTACCTTCTATATCCATTTTGAAAGCGTGGAAATGTATTTCTTTAATACTCCCAACGCTATAACCTCTTTTAGTTAATTCTTGAATTATTCCCTCGATAGTAGTAGTTTTCCCAGTTTTGCTTGTCCCTATAACTGATATAGCTCTCAATAAACTCTCCTCCTAATTTAATACTACAAACATTATTGTTATTATTACACTTATACCCATGGTCGCATAATCTTTTAGACTAAAGCTTAACTGTCTATAGCTTGTTCTAGTTGGATATGCTCTTAAACCTCTCATCTCCATAACAATCGATAGTTCTTTTGCTTTTAAAATTGAACTTATTATTATTGGTAAAAGAAGGTATTTATATACTTTTAGTTTTTTACCAAATCCTATCTTTTTAAAATCTAAGCCTCTTAATTGAATTGCCGTGAACATATTTATTGCTTCATCTCTAAGCATCGGTAAAAACTTGATTGCTGTAGTTACCATAAAAACAATTTCATAGGGTATTTTAAGTTGCACCAAACCCTGCAAGATTTCTCTTCTTGATGATGTAGTTATAATTACTGAAGCCAGTATTATTATTCCTATTCTAAGTATAAACTCAGCTGCTTTTAATAATCCGTAATCAGTTAGTATATTAACTCCATAGAATTGTATTAATACCTCTCCTTGATTAGTTAACACGCTTTGAACAAACGCAATAAAAAACACAACTATTAAAAGCCTCTTCAATCTTTTTATAACATAAAGCAAATCGTGATTTAATATGAAAGCCAACACTAGCGTTATTACGAAAATTAAAGACAATATCTTTATATCTCTATATAAAATACCAAGTGTAGAAATAATAGCAACTATAAATATCTTTGTTCTAGGATCAAGGCTATTTGCTTTCATCATAGGCTATCCTTCCGTCTTGAATTTTTATTACTCTATCAGCATATTCATTGGCAAAATCTTCATTATGGCTAATAACGAGTAAACCTTTCCCTGTTCTTCTTAATTCATTTATAGTTATTTTGATTATATCCATATTATTCATATCTAAAGAAACAAGGGGTTCGTCAAGTATTATATATCTCGGTTCTCTCATCAAAGTAGAAGCGATAGCAAGTCTTCTCTTTTCGCCAAAACTCAATTTGAATGGCAAGCTCTCCCTTTTATGTAAAAGGCCAAAATTATCCAATAATTTATCCGCCTTATCGATCGTTTCTATACTATCATTGCCCAATAAAATTGGCACAAAACTCATTTCCTCTATAACAGATTGCCCAAATATCTGATGGTCTGGGTTTTGAAATACATATCCAATAGATTTCCCAATTTCACCAAGAGTACATTGATCAATTCCTTTATTATCAATAGAAATTGATCCACTAGATATTTTTAAAATTCCCATAATTAGCTTTGAAAGAGTTGTTTTGCCTGAACCATTATCCCCAATTAGAAAAGTCGTTTCTCCCATGTTCAAATCTAGAGAAAACGCATTAAATAATAAGTCTGATTTTGGATATTTAAAATTTATATTTTTGATTTCAATATTATCTTTCATAAGCCATCCTTATTATATGTAGAGTATTTTATCAGCTATATCCATATTCTCTATATCATGATCCACCATAATTATTGTCTTTTTTTCTTTCTTTAATTCTCTAATTATGTTTATTATTCTCTTTTTTGCTTCTTTATCAACAAAAGATAGAATCTCATCAAATATATATATTTCTGGTTCCATCATAAGTACTGCACCAATTGCAATAAGTTGTTGTTCACCACCCGATAATTTATTCGGATTCTTATATCTGAATTTCTCAATATCCAATATTTTTAATGTGTGTTGAAGTCTATTATCTATTTCTTCTCTAGAGATGCATAAATTTTCTGGTCCAAATACAAGTTCATCTTCTATTGTTGGAGAAAACAATTGAGTAACTGGATTTTGAAATACAATTCCAATTTTGGTCACAATTTCCGAAATCTGTTTATCCAGTATATTCTCATTAAATAAAAAAACTTCTCCTGTCATTGTTCCTTTTTGGAGTTTTGGAATAATTCCACATATGCATTTACATAGTGTACTTTTACCAATTCCACTTTTACCAGAAATGCCAAGAATTTCTCCAGGCTTTACACTAAAGTTAACATTTTTAAGTATATAAGGTTCTCCTTCTTTATATTTAAAGCTTAGGTTTCTTACTTCTATTGCACCCACTTATACAACCCCTATTCTTATTAACCATTTGCATCTTCTGTTTGAGAACTGATCATTCAACACAATTATCTCAAATGGTCCTCTGCCACCTTCATCTATACCTCCTAAGAACTCACCATCCTCCATGTACGCAATATATATTTTATGCTCAGTAAAAACCTCTTCCCTCGAGTAAGCTACAGAATATCCATCTGCGCCATGTGCTATAATTGCACTAGCATCTTCTTTTATTCCCCCGAAATAATTTAGAATTTCAGATAATTCTATTCCTTGGTATCTATGTTCACTAGCTGAACCAGTTGATGTATCCAAGATTGCATTAAATTCTACAGTGCCTATCTCTTCAATTATCTCCTTATTTAATAAGTAAATGTCACCATTTACTATGATCTCAATTTGTGCGTTTTCAAGTAGTTCCTTTCGCTTTCCAATATTTTCTTTATTTAAGAATAATGAAAAAACAAACACAACTACTAATAATACTATTATTATAATTGCGAGTTTTTTACTTTTCATTTGTACTCTC
Organism: Gudongella sp.; assembly: GCA_034006985.1. Classification (GTDB taxonomy): domain Bacteria; phylum Bacillota; class Clostridia; order Tissierellales; family Tissierellaceae; genus Gudongella. The sequence continues at coordinate 19,057 of JAVERT010000018.1, read as the reverse complement.
CCTTATAAAATAAGGTACAATCATATCCTCGTATCTACACTCACCATGATCTCCACTACTTTCTGTTTTATGCATGCCATGATCAGCTATAATTAAGATTTTACCGCCCCAGAAATTATCTATTTGTCCTAAATACTCATCAATCAATTCTATATACTCCATTGTTTCAGTCGCATAAGGCCCATAGCTATGTCCCCTATCATCGATCCCATGAAAATGTACAAATAAAAAGTCATAATCATCTTCCATCGCTTGTATTAAAGCTATATATGCTTCATCATCAGTATCACCATTTTTATTAGCATCCACACTAAGCATTGGTTCTATTTCTGTATTAAGAATTTTTATATCTCCCTCAATTAACAATTGCTTTTTATCCAGACTCTTAGCATAGCCAAAAATACTCTCTACATTAAAACCCCTATAGCTTCTATCATAAACTCCATTAACTGGTGGAAGTGTCCCAGTTATCATAGAAGCAAACCCAGCATTTGTAACAGGTACATATACACTTCGTGCTGGAGTTAAAAAAACTCCATTTAAAAATTTAAGACTATCTGATTGTTTGAGAATAAGGTATTGTTCATAAGAAAATCCATCTAAAAATACAGCTAAAACTTTCTCTTCACTATCTATACTGTCCTTTACATCATAATAAAGCTTAGAAATCCCAGGTATTTCATCCCCAATATATATCCCAACGATATCGTCAACCATAATATTATCAAATTCAGCTTGGATTCCTTTTTCACCTTTTTTCAGTATAGTATTCCCGTCCATTATAACTTCTTCCCCTCTACTTGTTATAATGACACATGAATCTATACTTTGACCAACTAAATCTGATAAGGCGATATCTTCATCAGGAATATAATCCGATTTTATATTCTCATTTTCATTAAAAATATAAATTCCGGTATAGACTACATCTTCACTAGCTTTATTACAGCCATAAAAGACTGTTGCTATTAAAATAATTAAAACTATTAAATTGATTTTTTTTAACATAATAAATTACCCCTAATCAAATAAATCTATCTTTTCTAAAGCTCGGAGTAAGTTCCAAGCAATTATTCCACCTAATGCTCCCGAAAGTGAAGCTGCTGATAATAAGAGCAATAGTGCAACTCCTGGCAACCTAAAAAATAATATATTAGATATTATTGTCCCAGTTACATTTGCAACCAGACAGCCTATCATATAATGGATTATTGTATAATTTTTATTTTTAGAAAATAAAAATACTATATCTGCTACAAATCCAGGTAAGGTGTATGAAATTATACTGATAATACCATGTGTCCCCATAGCTCCTGTTATTATAACTAAAAGACCCTGAACTAGCCCTATAAGGGTCCCTGTACCAAACTTCTTTACATATCCGATGCCTAGTACTATCCATAGCATATAAAACCCACCCGCTATTGCACCACCGGGTATAAATAAAGGGCCTGTTATAATATGTATAAGTGGTACAATTATTGGTTTTAGCGCAATTCCTAAAGCAGATACTATTGCAATTACAACCAAGTCGAATGCGCTAAAACCCTTTAAAGTTATTTTTTTATTCATTCTAAGATCTCCGATTTTATTCTATAATTATTTCCTCTACATGTTTAATCCATCTTTGGCTAAATGGATCTCTTCTTATTATAATTTGATATGGACCTTTCCCACCTTTATTTTTAGCTTTTAATAATTCTCCATCTCGTTTATAAACCAAATAGATATTTTTGGGTTCATTTATCTCTTCTCCAAGCAGTATTATCCTATATCCATCAGATGCATTAAAAATAATCGTATTATCATTTTTTACAACAATTCCAAATTCATCTAACAAAGTTTTCAATGCTATTCCTGTATATTCTGTTTCAACTGGTTTTTCACCATCAGATCTGACTACAGCAGGAAATGTTTCAGATTTTGGATTTGTATATAGCTTTTCAGAATCGATTGTTATAAGTTGGTCCTCTATTCCCAAATTATTATCTAAAATAATTTCTTCGCTTATCATCAAACTAAGTTTTGGTGATTTGTTTGTTTGAGTAATAAAGAAGAGAATTATAATGCCAATCAATGCTATTAAAATAATCACTCTGTTTCTTTTCATAAGATCTCCTTTAATCAACTGCCATAGATTGACCGACAGCATTTTTTACAGCACTAGTAAAACCTCTTGTCGATGCAGTTGCTCCACTTATTACATCTAAGTTTAAATCTTGGGTTCTAATAATATCTCTAGAAAGGTTCTTAAATACTTCTTCATAATAACCTGAAGTTTCTCTATGGCTTTTTACTTCTATACTTTTTATCTTTTCATTTTCTATAGATAAATCTATATACATTGTTCCGCCAAATCCAACTCCAGTGCCGATATAATTGCCATCATTTAAATCACTTGCTATCATACTTGTATTAGTGGTTTTAGCAAAGTTAAAATAAGGCACCATAGAAAAAATCACTAAAAAACTTATTAAGCCAACTGCAATATATAGTTTTGTATTAATCTTTTTATTAAACAGAGATAATTGAAATCCACTATCGTTTTTTATGCAATTATTTTCTACACACTCCAAACAATTTACACATTCTGGTGGAATCTGTCCTTCAACTGCCTTTGTAATTTCTACTGGGCATTCAGCTAAACAAACAGAACAACCCTTGCAGTCTTTATCATTCTTTATCTTAGTAAATCCCAATGCAGATATTAAGCTAAAAAATGCACCTAAAGGACAAAATCCTCTACAAAAGGGTCTTCTTATAAATAAAGAAATGATTAATATCACACAAAAAACTATAAGCCCATAGCTAAGTGTTAACCCCATAAATATATTTAAAAATCCAATCCATGGAGATAACTTTGCTAAAATACTCCCTGCTCCTAATATACTAAGCACTAAAGCTACTATTAAAACTATATACTTAATATATTCAAACTTAAAGCTTTTTGTCTCTGAAATTTTAATTTCTTTAAATCCAAGTTTTCTGCCTAAGTGATTCGAGAAATCTTGACTTGAACCAATTGGACAAATATATCCACAAAAAAGCCTTCCAAAAATAAGTGCATTTAAAACTAAAGCTAGGCTAAGTGCAATCCCTATTGTTATACCTCTAAATCTATAAGATACATCAGTAAAATATGCTTTTAAATGGCTCCATCCTGCATATGGGTTTAAATCTGCAACAGAAAATGTTCTAAAATCTAAACGGTCTTTTAAGTACAAATAATACAAGATTAGGTTTATTGAAACCACTAAAACAGAAATTATCTGGATTAGGCTCCTCTTTTTAAGCTTCATCTTTTCTGGATCCTTAAAATATTTTCTAGTAATAAACTTTCTCCTGTATATAAGTCTACCCTATCACCATTAATAACTAGATAACTATTCAGCATTTCCTGGTGACTTATTTCTATCTCCTTCTCATCCTCAGATACAACTGTAAAATCAATCATATCATCCCATCTCATTCCTGCTGTCAATAAGACATCTTCAAGTAAAAGTGCTTCTTTACCATCTATAGACTCTGTTCTGACAATTAAAGACATTTTCTCTGGAAAAATAACAGCATCTTTTGTTGTGGAAAAATGGGTCATCTCTTTTACATTCATTCCAAGCTTAAATTTAGGAGCTATATTCATTGGAGCATTTTCACCCTCAACTTTTATAAAATATCTACTTCTAACTAAAGATATAGTTTCATTCTTAACTAATCCATCAGTTGCGCTCATTGTAAAGAAACCCTTTAAATCAAGCTCATCAAATCTTGATAGTATTTTCCCTATTTCAATAGACTTATCTTTACTTCCGTAATACTCATAATAATATGGCTCAATACCTTCAGTTAAAGCATTAAATATATGAACTTTCTCTATATCCTTTGGTGAAATTTCATCATATAAGTCAATATTTGAAACCATTTTAACCCAATAAGGACCTAACTCGTTTGGAAGTGCTATCCTAACAGGCCTTTCCTCATCAGATAAAGCTTTACCATCAACTTCCCAAACTAAAATAACCTGATTTACATCAAGTTTTTCCTTATCTACCATTGTATAATAGCCATCTCTACCAGTTATTCCAATCCCTGCATAATCTCTCAACTCAATGTCATAAGTCTTTAAGACATCACTAAGTGTGGGACCCTTTACTTTCATATCCGTCTTAGTTCCTGTTGTATTAATAAGAGTAACATCCATTTCGGTTTGATTAAAGTCTTTTATCTCTTCAGAATTTATTCTAAAGCTCTTTTCAGGTATATTTATTGCAAAGCTATTTAAATCCTTCTGCCACATCTCTTGTGGAACTACATCAGAAACCCTATCCATTTGAATATTATTTGTTTTATAGTTATAAGCTCCAATTGCAGCATTTACTCCATTTACAACAGCTTGTGAACTTATTGTGGCACCTGTAACTTGGACTATATCCTCAGGATTTTCCTTATCTAGTTCTGCAAGGTTTAGGTACTTCGATACCTCTAACGCATTAAACCTTTCCAAAAAATAATCCTCAGTTATACCCTCTGCATAATCTAGAGATTCTGTATGTTCAAGTATCTCAATTCCTATAAGCTCATTTTCATCTATTGTAGCTAAAATATCTATTGGTCCATTATATCCAACACAAGAAACTACATAAGCTTTAAGAACTCCGTCGACTAGATAAGCTCTTTTAACAGCTGGCAAATTTATAGAAATAAAACTATCATCTGAAATGTCATTAACCAACTCAATTTTTTTTGCATCTGGATAAAAAACCTTTACTCTTTTTTCTTCTTCAGTGGCTGTATTTGTAAAAACAAAAAGAATTGCCACAATTATTATTGTTCCTACTAAAAATAATACATACTTGTTTTTTTTCATATCATACCTACTCTACAATAATTTTATCTATATTTGAAACCCATTGAGGCTTATTTACATCACCTGGTTCTTTCTGACCAATGACAAGTTTATAAGGAGGTCCATCGTTTATTGAATAATCCTCTCCATTTTCTTGCCAAGCTATTACAACTGGCAATTTTACATCTTGATCGGTTTCATCTATATAATCTGCTCTTTTAATCTGAGCAATGCTAAACTGCATTTCATAACCATCAACAGCAATTACTTTTACAGTCGTTGCAGAATCTAGTATTCCTGCCTTGTTTTTAAGTAATAACCAAAGATTCACACCTTTAAAATCTGTATGATCGGTTGTCCCAAAGCTATTTAGAGAATAAAACGTCCCCGAAAATCCAATATCAGTAAAGGATTGCAGCTCTGCTAAACTTAAACTCAGTTCCGTATTTACCTTTCCCTGAACTTTTAAGGTGTTTTCCCTTTCATCGACAGGTTCTGGTTGTTCAACTTCAACTTCCTCTGGTTTTGCTTCTTCTACTTTAGGCTCTTCTTGTTTTGGTTCTTCTGCTTTGGGTTCTTCTGCTTTGGGTTCCTCTGCTTCTACTTCTGTTTCTATAACCTGTTCTTCTTCAAGAGATTCTTCTTCAGTTACTACTTCTTGTTCCAACTCTGCATCTTCTTCAATCACAGCTTCTTCTGGCTCTTGTTCTACTTCTTGAACTATCTCATCCGGATTATCAACAACATTTTCACTTAGTTCATCTTGTTTTTTGCATGCTGTAAATATAACAGCAAATGCAAGTAGGAAGACAAGCAGTATGCTTATTTTTCTTTTCATAGTACTCCTACCTCCTTAGCCATCCGTTAGGACAAGTCCTAACGGATGTTGTTTTATTATCTAATAAATCTTAATAACATAACAGCTACTTGAGCTCTTGTAGCATTTTGTTTGCCACCAAATACACCTTCAGAAAGGCCTTTAATTATACCTTGATCAGTTGATTTTGCTACTCCAAACTTCGCCCAGTCTGTAATTTCGTCTTTATAAACCGATAATACAGAATCTATCTTTGAAGGACCCATTTCTGTTTCTATTAGGCTACCGACTACATTTGCTATCTCTTGTCTTGTTATATAAGCATTTGGTCTAAATGTATTATCAGGATAACCTTTTACAAGCCCTGCCTTCAAAACAGCTGCTACACTATCTGCATACCATGCTGAATCATCAATATCTTTAAAGTCAGAATCATTTTCCTCATTTAAATCTAAACCCTTTATCCTACTAATCAAGCTTACGAATTCTGCTCTTGTAATATTTTCATTTGGTCTAAAACTACCATTACTACCTTTGATATACCCCATAGTGGCCATTTCGATGATTTCAGTATTTGCCCAATGTGAACCTACATCTTTAAATGTGGTTGCTGTTGTATAAATCCCTGCTCCACCGTTTGTCCCAATAAATATATCCTCACCGTCTAACTTAAGGAAATAAACATTGTTCCATTGCTTAGTCGGGAATGCAGTCTCTGCATTAAATTGCTTATAACTCTCCTCCGCTAAGTTTATTTCAATAAGCCCTCCCGAAGTTGTTGCCATATAAAGGATATTTTCATCTTTAGGATCTGCTCTTAACATTCTAATATCATTATCTTCTTCAATATCTATATATATATCCCTTGCAGTATAGACTTTTCTTTCACCTTCGAAAATATAGTCTACCTCACCATTTCCTAGTCCTGGAGCATTTCCAGATCTTACAATCCAAACTCCACCTTTTGCATCAACAGAAATACTTCTAACCCAATTCACATTGAAATTATTCTCATCAAATCCATTGTATGTTGTAATTTGACCATCCTTTGAGATGTATTGGTAACCGCCTTTATAAACTTGCTCACTCTCTGAACCTATAACATCTGGATAGTAACCAACCCAAACACCACCATTTTCATCTACTTCAACTGTGTCTACTGAAAGGGGTAATAATCCCTGTTCTTCAGTAAATAATTCCCACTTATCGTCCTTATCAATATGCACTAGGCCGTTTTTGGTCCCTATCCATATTCCATCCATATTGTCTAATTTCAATTCATGAACAAAACATGCAGGAAGTTGTGAATTTTCTTTATCTACCACTCGCCATTCATCACCCATTTTGACTAATATCCCTTTTGGATTCGTCTCATTTCCAAGTGTCATCCATAATTCTCCATTTTCTCTTTGAATTATAGCATAACTAGTATCTAATTCTACTTCCCCTCTATTAGTAGTTTCTACTTTTTTAAGAAGAGTCCATTTACCATCTGGAGTCCTATATGATATTCCACCATTATTTGTAGCTATCCATAAATTGCCTTCATTATCATATTCCATAGCTCTAACACTTGCTTCTTGTAATTCTAAACCTGTGTCATTTCTATAAGTCAACCAAATTTGGTCGTCTTCTATTGATTCTGATACTTCCTCTAAGTCCGGAAGGTCAAGCTCTTTAACATCTTCCATTTTAGGTTCTTCATAATCTCCAGTTCCAACAACAATACAATCAGTCCATTTAACCCACATTGACTTATTCTCTTCAATTAATAATCTTAAAGGCCCATATGCATTGTTATTTACGTATCCGATCGATGCTTCATTTGGAACTAATGGGTAACCTTCTACTGCATATCCAAGAATTATCTTCTTATTTTGCCCTTTAGAATTTAAAACTCCATCTTTAACTTGGTCTAAACTCCTTAAAACTTGATTGTAGTTTTGTCCACTAAATACTCTTATTGACGGTTTGTCTACTCCGTCTTTCAAACCTACAACTTCAGAGATTATATCCCAAAGTTCTATACCTTCAAATTTTAAAATTCCATCTCCCGTGTAAATATCTCTTAACGCATATTGTGTCATGCTTTCTATTTGTCTAAGTGTAAAAGTCATTGGTTCCTTTACTTGAGATCCTGTAACTCTTAAAACCGGTTGATCTAAATATTCTTTAAATACATCTCTATTATGATTCCAAGATGAATCCTTATCAACTGGTTGTAAAGTTATATCCCCACCTGATTCCAGCGAATCGGACGCACCAATAGGTGTACCTTCCCCAACTATAATTTCTTTTATAAATTGAACTTGATTTGAACCATTTGTATCATTATAATTAGTTTTCCCAAATATTATTCTTAAAGGCCCTCCATCATTACCAAGACCTGGATTATATCCATCATCGCTTGGTCTTGTTACATATGGATATCCATTAAATCCGTATGCTACAAGAGGTGGTTGTCCTTTTTTAAGAGGCTCTACGCTATTTCCATCGAATTTACCATCTCCCAAATCCGCTGCATCCTTTTCATAATAGCCATATAAGGAATTATCCTTTATCTCTTTTATTGTCATTGGAGGGAAATTATAGTTATCAGCTGCAATAAATCTTATTTCTGTTTTTTCAGATATATTTTTATTTAACCCAGCTTTAAGTAGTAAATCCCAAAGAGTGACTCCTTTATAATTATTGTAATACCAAAAATATTCGCTGTTTGACAGACTGTATTCATCTGTATATTGAATGTCTTCCATAGCTTCTATGTCTGACACTGTATATCTTGTCTCTTTACCAACACCATCTCCATGTATAATAATTTCATAATCAGTATATTTTTTATCATTATACGGTGCATAATTATGTTCAAATATGTTTTTAGCATCTTTTTCTTCAATATAAATATATGCAACATTTGAAAACTCTTTAGCAGTTGATTGATCTTGTTTATAAACTAACCTAAAGCAACCATTATCGTTATACTTATCCTCTTTGTAACCTACATCAGAATCTAGATATACAAGCGGAATTTCATTTATACCGTATGCTATAGTGTAATTTTTTGCTTCTTCAATTGGAACTGTCTTTATAACTTGTCTAGATTTATTTTTAAATATTATATTCCCTGCATTTTCTTTGGTTTTCACAAACTTTTCTAGTAGTTTCTCAGCATTTATACCTTCATATGTGTTTTCGACTATTCCATCATGAGTCTTTTCATAATAACTTACAACTTCTTGTGCTGCTTCTTCCTCTTCAATTTGTCTAAGTGAAATAGCTCTATATCCCTCTACAGCAGGTCCTTCAACTGTAAATGTAGCACCTGAAATGGCGTCTACATTATATGGCGCGCCATCATAACTTATATGTTTGTATGTAGATTCTTCACTCGTTGATGCATTTATAGGTTCTCCGATTGTTATTTTGACAACTTCTTTTCCCCACTTAGAAAGATTCATGTCATCTATTCCATCTTGCCCAAATACAAGCTTTGGAAAATCTTTATCCAAGTCAGCCTCTGTTATCTCGCGATCTGAAAAGCTAATTGGTGGAGAAAATATGTTTTTAGGATAATCAGCTAATACAGCAATATATTTTGCTATCATTGGGCTGATTTCTGTCTTAGTATTCTCGGTAAAATCCTTGTACTGATAAGCATTTTGTAACTCCTCAATAGATTTTTCAAATTCAAATCCATCTGCGCAAGTGAATTTTACATTATAATCTTTATCTGTTTTCAGATTATCTTTACCTATTAACTCAAATAAATCATAACCTTTAGCTTTAATTATTTTATGAAATCCCAAGCTATTGTTAGCCGAGTATACATTTTCTTTTAGAGTATATTTAGACCAATCACTATTTGCTATGGATACTTCTTTATTAACACCTGAACCTGTTATTAATAGCTCTATTGAATCAGCAGATGCAGTTGGTACATCTATTGCCGTTTGGGAAACTATCATGCTTAGCACTAGGACTAATACTAGCAAACTCCATTTTTTGTTTCTAAAAAATTTCATATTTTCCTCCTTAATTACACAAACGAGCGATAGCTTTAGGCTGTCGCTCGTTTGATTTTTTTAGATTAGATGTTATCTATTCTGTAAAAAGTGTATTGTAAACAACTGCAGCCGCTTCGGCTCTATTTACTATTTGTGTTGGCATAAAGTTATCAGTTGCAATATCTTTAAATACTGCTTCTGCCTCTAACCAAGCAACTTCATTTGCTGCCCATTCTGGAACCATTTCTTTATCTGAAAAGTTTGATTTATCCATCGTAAATTTATCTTGTTTTGTTTGTTCTACTTTCCCTGCAGTTACTGCAGCTCTACCAGCTACTGTTGCAATTTCTGATCTTGTAAGCTCTCCATCCGGAGCAAATGTAGTCTCTGACATTCCTTTAAATATTCCATTGTCAAATGCAGTTTGAACATAAGTTGCATACCATTTATCTGCTGCTACATCTTCAAATCCACCCTTGTATTCAACTAATTCCAAATCTAGTGATAATACCATTATCTTTGCAAATTGTGCTCTTGTTAAATTTCCTTCTGGCATATATTTGCTATCGCCCATTCCATTTATAATCTCTTTACTTGCAAGAGTGTTTATTGCATCCTCTGCGAATAAATATTCTTCTGTTATGTCTACGAATCCTGCATCCATTATTGGTTCAGTTACAACTGGTTCAGTAGCTTCTTCCTCTTCTTCAACAATATCTTCTGCTATTATTGGAGCTATCTCAACAACCATTTTAAATACCGTTCCAAATTCTCCATCTTCTTTAACTTTTCTATATACTACTACTTCTTCATTTTCTGGATTATCATCATTATCAATAGCTTCTCCATCAACTTCATAAGCAATAACATACATTAAATCTGCATTTAATACATCTTCAACCGTTTGGGGATCTATTGGGTAATTATCAGAAGCAGTTAAAGAAATACTTGTAGCAGTCTCTAACATTCCAGCTTCTTCTAAAGCATAAGCTAAACTAACACCTTTTACCATAGCTGTTTTTTCGCCAGCTTTAGAGTTGTATATGTACTCTTCCTCAATTTGCGCTTCTTCAGGCATAGCTTTTAAGTCATCCAAAGTCAACATCAATTCGTTTTCTACTAACTCTCCTGTAATTTTAACTGCATAGTTGTCTTCAGCATAAACAAACTGAGATAACATCATAATTAGTGCAACTGCAAGTACTAATAAACTTTTCTTATTAATTTTCATAAATACCAACCTTCCTTCACTTTTTTTATTTTTCGAGAGCTAATTTTCTTGTCAAAAAAAACAACATCCCCTTGGAAATGTTGTAACTTCTCCTTTCCAACAGGAGGCCTAGTAGTTTCCCACTAAACCCTAACGGTACTACAACCACCTCTCAAAGGTCATAGTACTCGGAGAATCTCTTAGATATAATTTTAACACATTTATATTTTAAAGTAAAGTTATAACTAGACTTAAATGGTCATTTATTCAAGTTTATTAGCCTATTTCACAGCTATAATATTGGGAACGGTAAAATAACTCGTAAGTCCTGAAATAATATTGTCTTTACTAATTCTAGTATAAAGACCCGCATATTCTTCCTTATACATAAATATTCCCACTATAGATTTAAAACTTTCCCTGCTAAAACTTCCATCTGCATATACTAAAAAGTCTCTCTTATAGGGCTCAACAAACTCCTGATATATATAATCTTCATTAAACACACTCTCTAATCTATTTTCCCAATCCTTAGAACTCAAATCTCTACCAACAAAAACCCCATGCGATCCATTTTTATCTGAAGGTTTCATAATATACTTATCTTTATCAACCATAACTTTTTTAAGAATTTCATCAGGGCCTTCAAAAGCTCCTGTATATGGAATATGATTTTTTACAAATTCATTTTCTTCTTTTGATAAAAATTCTGAAGTCTCTTTATCATGTAAAATTTTAAAAAAAATCTTGTTATGCATAAGTTGAGACCTTATTGTCCCAATAACGCACATAGCATTTTCTTTATAAGCTTTCAAAAATTCTTTTAGTTCATCTCTTTTTTCAATAAGTTCAAATGTTACTATCCTTCTATACACTAAATCAATTCGATAGTCTTCATAATATAGCTTCTCATCTTTATAAACTAAATCCCTTGGATCTACTATTATACAATTGTATCCAGCAATTTCGTATGCTTTTTTAAACTCTAAAAACTCATAAGGTGTACCACTTTCTTCAAAATCAACTATTGCTACATTTGGCTTTAAATTATTTGAGTCCCATTTCCCAAAAATTTCTATACTTCTTTTAACCCATTTTTCTATAAGTTCTCTATTCTCTAAGCTGTATTTCTTAGAAAAGTCTTTTAATGCTAAACTTTCTAATAAAACTCTTCCAATTGTATTATCTTCGTTCATAGCAGACGATCCATCTGTGTTTATCTCGCAAAACTTAAAGTTATCCATATCCTTATAGAAAATATCAAATCTACCAATAGGAACATTGATATTATAATTGTTTGGAAGTAGCATCAGTTCTTCGATAAATTCTGGAAAACCAAATTTTTCTCTGTATTTTGTATCCTGAACAAATTTCTTAAAGACCTTATCGCCTATTTCTATCATCGTCTGTCCAATTTTACTAAAGTTTTTCTCATCATCCAAAGTAAAAAACATGGGATTGTACAAAAACGGAACAGGCTTCCCCTTGTAAATCGCAGTAGAATTTGTAACTTTATCTAATGTTTGTCTATAATCATCAGAATACCTATTCTGATTTTTTAATACCATATCTATATATTCATTATTTATCTTTAATGAATCCATTTTTTTCTCTCCTTAAAATTGCCCACTCTATAGCTTTTTTCCTATCACCTCTTTTATACTCCTCCAGAGTATATAGGTAAGGATTTAAACCTTTTTCTAACAAATCTTTTAGTGGCTCCAAATAATGTTTTTCTTCATTTCGTAGACCTTTTTCTGCAAGTGTTACTAGCCACTTTCCTATTTCCAGAATAGTTTTCCCTGCAAATGGCGTTTTTAAACCATAGCTAAGCATATCTATTTTGGCTTTATAAACATCTTCATCTTTTATATCTTTGATGAATTTATATATGACATCAAGGTTTTCTTCATCGTAAAAAAGTCCTTTAATAAGAGCGACCACGGAGAAATTTAGAGGGTATGGTACTGAATCCATCATTCTAATCTCAATATACTTCTTTGTTCTTACATCTGGAAAAAACATTGAGAGAAGATGCTCAACTTCATTAGTTTTTGTTGTCTCAGAGTTTAAAATCTCCTTAGTTTTCTTATCTTTAGTTTCTATCAATTCTCCATCTCTTATTGTAAATATAGGAGGTCTTTCTAGGATATATTTAGCATAATCTTTATATGAAAATTCGTCTGAAAGTGCTCCTTCTACCGTACCTGCTCTATCATTATCACAATTTAACCATACATAAGATCTTAGATTATGTGTTTGACAAGGTTCTTTTTCAAAAAAAAGCGCATTCTCAAATAGAGCATAAAAAACAGGTGCTAAAGCGTTTAGACTCCTAAATTTCTTATGATAATCCTCTTCACTTGAAAAATCAATAGCTACCTGCAAAGCCCCTGTCCCTTTCATCATATTATGAGCATGTGAACCCTTATCTTTAAAATAATTGAACATAATATCATATCTTTTCTTTGGTAGTAACTTTATTTCATCAATTTGTGTTAGTGGATGATATCCTAGCGCTGCTAGTACCTGTCCTTTATTCTCCAATATCGGTAAAAGTTCATCTAAAAACTCTAAATATCCTTTCTCAAGTTCATATATTTCTCTTTTTGAATCAATACTCACTTCAAATTGGCTTCCAGGTTCAAGTGTTATATTTAAGTCATTTTTCTTCAAACCCAATAAATAATCACCTTCATACTGCCCCACCCATCCCTTTTTCATCATCTCTCTAAGTGACTGTTCTATTCCATCCTTACCATAGTAAGAAATGCTTTCGAGAGTATTTTTATTCAATACAAAATGCTCAATTTCTATTCCTAACTTAAAATATTCTTCTTTTTTTTCACCTTGTCTTATATAATTCTCAATCATTTCTACTTTTTTATTATAATCCATAATTTCCTCCTTGAATCAATGATTCAAATCTATTATAATTCTGCAATCAATATCCTCAATCTCATTTAATACTAGCTCCTCAAGTTCTTTTTTTATCTCATTTAAACTTATTTGATTTATATTTTTACATTGATCTATAACTGCATGAAATTCCACAGCCTTTTTAGTACATCCATCTAATACTAAAAAATCATGGATAGATTGCACTCTCGGATCCGCTTTTACTATAGTCTTGATTTTTTTTCTCAGCTCAAATACTTCTTTTGTTTCTTTTGCAAGTGGATCCATATGGATTACTATAGTTATGCCATATTTTTCACCAAGCTCTCTTTCAGCTTTATCAATGATATCATGAACTGTTACAACACTAAGATCGCCAGGGACTTCAACATCTATAGTAGCCATAGCTCTATTTACTCCATAAAAATGAATAAATAAATCATGTGCTCCTGTTATATATTCATATTCCAAAATATCATTATAAATCCCATCGATAAGCTCCTTGGATGGTGCTTCTCCAATTAGTGGACTTATTGTATCTTTTACAAGATTTAATCCTGCCAATATAATAAATCCTGAAACAGCTAATCCTATAAATCCATCTATAGGAACATCTGTAAATTGGGATACAATTATTGAAATTACGACTACCATTGTTATCAGTACATCACCAAAAGCATCTGTCGCAGTTGCCTTAAGTCCACCAGAATTAATTTTTTCTCCAAGTTTTTTATTAAATATACTTAGCCAGATTTTTACTAAAATAGATAATACTAAAATAATAAATGGTATAAGTTCAAATAAAACATCTTTTGGATTTCTTATTCTCTCTATTGAGGACATTACAAACTGAAATCCTACTAGAATAACAATAAATGCAACCATTAAAGCTGCAATATATTCAAGTCTACCATGTCCGTAAGGATGATTTTTATCCGCAGGTTTGCTAGACATCTTAAATCCTATTAATGTAATCATAGAGGATGCAGTATCTGCAAAATTATTAATTCCATCCGCCACAACTCCTATCGATGATATTAACGTCCCTATTATAATTTTAGATATTGCTAATATAACATTTAAAACAACTCCCACTATACTAGCAAAATATCCAACTTTTAATCTGGTATCTTCGTTTGCATAATCCTCTTTTCCTTTAAGTAAAACTTGTAACATCCAATTCGTAATCATCTTATCCTCCAATCCTAATGTTCAAGTTGATATATACCCTAAAATTCAAAATACAAAACCACTAAAAAACCACAACAAAGTTGCTGTGGCTTTTAATTATATAGTTCTGCATTTATATATTCAAACTCCTATAAATATCATTAATTTCATCTTATCTGATCCCTAAATACCTTTTAGTCATACTTAAATTGCTATGATTTAAAGTTTCCATGATTAAAGTAGGGCTAAAACCTTTTTGCCAGGCATGATAACCCCAAGTTTTTCTTAGCGTATTAGTACCAACATTTTCTTTAATTTCAGCAGCCGCCGCTGAATCTTCTAATATCTTTAATGCTTGTTGTCTGGTTAAAAGGCTGTTTTCACCTTGCCTTGATTTAAAGACATAATCATCCATAGCATAGGTATCTAGACTATCTACACTCTCTAAGAGCCTTCAGGTCCTCGATCTTCTTTTAAGATAGCTTACTTTGTTTTTCCCATTTTTTGATAATTACAAACCAAATAACTACTGAAACTCCTAAAATTATCATTTTTTCAATTCCATCAATTCCGTTTTTGATTAAAGAATTAAAAAACATAATTTGAATGATCATATGAAAACAAGCACTAGCAATAATAGATTTTGTTGATTCAGCCACTTGTCCAATTCCCCAACTACCGAAAATCATCATCCCTAAAAAGAAGAAGTTGTCGCCAATACTTGCCTTTGTCAAAAATGTCAAATGCCATAAATACCATATAAATCCAATTATTAAGTATTTTTGATGAGGTTTTAATGTTTTCAGTTCTTCTTGCAAATAACCTCTCCAACCATATTCCTCCATTACACAATAGAGTAAAGTTCCAATCCCTGAAATAAATCCATAGATATAAAAATTCATTCCAAAGTCATTTTTCACTCCAATGATTGTCAAAAGTATAATTGGAACAGCAATCATTAGAAGACTTTTTGATTTAGAAGTCCCAAATAATGACATTTCTATATTTCTTTGTTTTTTCAAAAATGGAATAATTATTAATGCTCCAATAATAACTCCACTACCTTCAAGAAGAACGATGCTTAATATAAAGATCCAAGTTGGTAACTTTTCAAGTACTAAGTTTAATTCAAAAATATCAAATCTAAAAATATTAGATATTAAAGTTGCAATGAAAAAAAACATCGCTATTCTTTTCCAACTGGTCTTTAACAACCTTTTAGCTTTAAACATGTGTTGCCTCCTAAAATACTTCACTTGTTGCACATATTTTTATTTGTACTTAGATGTCATTAACTTATTGTCATTGTTCACTCTTTAGTCATTTTTTGAATCATCAGATAATTTTAATTTCCTTTGTCTTTTCCACTGTCCTTTTTGAGTGTACCCTATCGAGTACACTTTCGAGGAAAGTAATTAATTTTATTTAATAAAATTAAGTCTAGGCTAACCGGATGGACAGAGTCGTCCATCCCTATGATAAAAAATTATATTCTATAAAACTCTTTAAATAACTTATATACATTAAAGTGATCTTCAACTCCGCCGAGCTCTCTTATTGAATGCATTCCAAGTATTGGATTCCCAATATCTACTGAAGCTATATCAAGTTGAGATGAAGATATAGGTCCTATAGTAGAACCTCCCCTTGCATCTGATCTATTTGCATACTTTTGGACTGGAATATCTATAGACTTACATATCCCCTCATATACGGCAGAAGAGAAACTATCTGTCGTATATGCCTGATTTGCTGCAAACTTTATAGCTGGTCCTCCATTGATTACTGGTCTATTAGTTGGGTCTTGCTTATCTACGTAGTTTGGATGAAGTGCATGAGCTTGGTCTGCTGATATTATAAAGGAATTAGACAAGGCTCTATAGTAATCTTCTTTATCTTTATTCATAGCAAGTGCAATCCTCTCAAGCACAGTTCTGAGCATAGGACTTGCAGCACCTTGTTTTGTTCCACTTCCGACCTCTTCATTGTCAAAGCAAACTAAGATATTAGTAGCCTTACTCGCTTTGCTCTCTATAATACCATTTAATCCTGCATGAACCATTGCTAAGTCATCGAGTCTTCCAACAGATATAAATTCTTCATTAAATCCTACCAATGAACCTTTCTCTACACCATATAAAAACAATTCAAAATCTAAAATATCCTCTATTTCTACATGAAGTTTTTCTGCAATTAATTCTACTATAAAATTTTCTTTTTCAAACTTGTCGTTGATATTTGATAGTAGTGGTAAAGTTTCTATTTGAGGATTTATTTTAACTCCATCGTTTACACTTCTATTCATATGGATTGCTAAGTTTGGTATTATAAGCATTGGCTTTTCCATATCTATTAATAGTTCTTTTGGTCTTAATGGATTATCAGTTTTTATGCTTACTCTACCTGCTATAGAAAGAGGTCTATCATACCAAGTACTCATAATTGGCCCACCATAAACTTCTGTATTCAATTTTAAATATTTGTTTTCCACTGTCATTTCAGGATTAGGCTTGATTTTAAAAGTCGGTGCATCTGTATGTGCCCCTACAATTTTAAATCCATCTTCCTCTATTTCCCCGTTTCCTATTTGAAATCCAATAATTGCTGAATTATTTTTAATTATATAATACTTACCTTCTTTTTCTAAATTCCACTTATCTTGCAGATTAATCTTTTTAAATCCGCTATTAATTAATTCTTCCTCCACATTTTTTGTAGCGTGAAAAGATGTGGGGCTCTTATCGATAAACTCAATTAAACTTTTAGCAAATGTTTGTTTGTTTTTCATATAATCATCCTTTTTAAAGTTATAGTATACTAATGACATAATTTATAAGTCCACCACCTAAAATCAGCCAGACTGTATTAATCTTAAACCTCATTAATCCTATTATAGATAATACAAAGATAATAGCCAAGGGAATATTTGTTACTGATCCAATTCCAAGCTTAATAGATACAAATAGCATCAACACAACTGATGCTATATTAACACCATCTAAAGCTCCCGATAACCATTTGGATTTTCTTGCTCTAGGAATTATAGGCTTAAGTATTGCAACAATAGTAAAGGCCGGTAAAAATATCCCTAATGTGGCGAGTATTGCACCTGGGAATCCCCCTAATAAATATCCTATAAAGGTTGCCGTTGTAAACACAGGCCCCGGAGTAAACTGCCCCACCGCTACAGCATCAAGTATTTGTTGTTGGGTCAAAACTCCTAAAGTCTCAACAAATTCAGCTTCCAAAAAAGCTAATAAAACATACCCACTTCCATAAAGGACTGAACCTATTTTAAGAAATGTTAAAAAAATTATAGGTAAACTTAGGGAATATGTTTTTTTAATAATTTTATCCTTATTTTTATATAACATCATAGATAAACCTGCAAAAAATAATAGGGGTATTTCTGAAATCCCTAAATAATATATCAACCCAACAATAGCTGCATAAACAAATGAAGCTCTTGTTTTAATAATCTTAGTAAACAATCTATAAAGTGCATTTATAATAACTGCCATGATTGCTGCCTTAACACCCGCTAAAAAAATACTAATATCTGGAATAGAGCCATATCTAGTATATATTACAGCAAATATTAATGTTATAAACATAGCTGGTGAAATAAAAAAGAATCCAGCATTAAAAAGACCTAGCAAACCTCCTCTTTCATATCCCATAAGCATAACCATCTCAGTTGAGTTTGGTCCTGGGATTAGATTAGTAGCGCCCATAAAGTCTAAAAACTTCTCTCTACTAACCCACTTTTTCCTAGTTACCACTTCTTCATCAAGCATAGCAATATGAGCGGCAGGACCACCAAATGCTAAAAACCCCATTTTCAAAAAAAGCCTTGTAATTCCTCTTTGTATTGTTTTCTTCTCGTTTTTATTTAAAGATTTATATTCTCTATTTTCCATTCTATTCCCCCTAAGTAACTAGTTATTTATTGTTACCCTAAAGTATTAGTATTTAATAAATAAATGACAATCGAGTAGGAGATAATTAATTATTTTAATTATCGTCCTCTCACACCACCGCACGTACTGTTCAGTATACGGCGGTTCATTAAGACAGTCTCACTTTTTCATACTGTGAAGATAAACTTTTAAAAC
>JAVERT010000005.1:0-116584 GCA_034006985.1 Gudongella sp. | reverse complement strand
TTTTAAAAGTTTATCTTCACAGTATGAAAAAGTGAGACTGTCTTAATGAACCGCCGTATACTGAACAGTACGTGCGGTGGTGTGAGAGGACGATAATTAAAATAATTAATTATCTCCTACTCGATTTTTTCATCTTTATTTAAGTCCATTATACATTGTGATTTCTTTGTTTATCAAAAGATCTTTAGTCTTATTACCAAAATTCGCAAAATGCTCAGTTGTGGTGTGGTGTTTGAAGTCTTCTTCTGACTTGTATTTTTCATAAAGAAAAACCTTATTTCCAGCCATTGAAGCTTCGTAGTTTAGACAACCTGGTTCAGCCAGACTATTTTCTGAATTTTTCTGTATAAGTTCAATGAACTCATTCAGCTTATCAGGCTTTACTTCGTATTTTACAGTTATTACAGGTGTACTCATAGAATTACCTCTTTCTATATAATATTTTTTTGAGTGTGTTTTGTATTGACAATAGTTAATATATCAAATCATTTAGATCGACATATAAAAATTATCTATCCTTTGTTATATTATTACCTCATTTTAGAAGTGTTAAATCAAATACTTTTCAATTTTAAATTTGATAATATGTTTATATTTAGAGCTAGTTATTGATTAGTAGTATTAATTTTTTATTAAATTATCAGGAAAGGGTTTTCAACCTATTGCTAAATCAAAAATATTGATATATACTTATAATAATTTTTACTACGATATTAGGCTAAAGCGCATGGGGGATATACGATGAATTTAATGGGTAGAATTGACAAAATGAAGGATGATATTATTAAAAAGACAAGTGATCTTGTAGAGTTTAGAAGTATAAAGTCTGATGCTCTTGAAAATGCTCCGTTTGGAGTTGAGATAAGGCATAGCTTGGATTATACTCTTAATTTGTGTAAGGAACTTGGATTTAAGACAAAGGATATTGATGGCTATGCGGGCCATGTGGAATACGGAGAAGGTGACGAGTTAATTGGTATACTTGTTCATCTTGATGTTGTCCCTGAAGGTAATGGATGGACCTATGATCCATTCAGCCTTACTTTAGATAATGGAAGGCTTTATGGTCGAGGTGTAAATGATGACAAGGGAGGAGTTATAGCTTCAATATATGCTTTAAAAGCAGTTATGGATAGTGGACTAAAGATGAATAAACGTTTTAGGATAATCCTAGGATGTGATGAAGAAAGTGGATGGGAATGTATGAGTCACTATTTTGCTGTAGAGGAGATGCCTTCTTGTGGTTTCTCTCCAGATGGACCCTTCCCGATAGTTAACAGAGAAAAAGGTATTTTGAGAGTTCAAATAGATGAAAACTTTTCTGATATTCCGAAAAATCAGGTAAAAATAATAAATCTTAAAGGTGGACAAAGAGCTAATATGGTTCCTGAAATATGTGAATGTAATCTTGAGATAGGAACTGCTGATATTGATAAGTTTATTGAGAGATTGGATATATTAAGCAAGAGATTAAATATTGATTTTGAAATTAAAAAAGATTCGGCGCTTATTAATTTAATTACAAGAGGGCGCTCTGCCCATGGTAGTGAGCCAGAACTTGGAGAAAATGCAGCAATGAAAATGTTAACGCTACTTTCTAATATCGAGGAAATGAATACGTCTCAACAAAGGTTTATAAAGTTTATAGTTAATAATATTGGTTTTGAAACTGAAGGAGAGACTCTAGGAATTGATTTATGTGATGAAGAATCAGGGAAACTTACTTTAAATACTGGGATTGTTGAAATGACAGATAAAACTGCAAATGTGATTCTTGATATAAGGTATCCTGTTAGCTTTAAGGGTGGTGATATTTTCGATAGTATTAGTAAGAAAGCAAGCTTATACAATATCGTGACAAGGAAAATCGAGGATAAAACTCCATTATACGTTCCCAAAGAAAATCAGCTTATAGAACGGCTATCAACTGCTTATAATCAAGTAACTGGTGAAGAACCTACTCTTATAGCTTTAAAAGGAGGAACATATGCGAGAGCTATAAAGAATGCCGTTGCATTTGGACCTATAATGCCTGGGAAAGAGGATACTGCTCATCAAAAAGATGAATATCTTGAGCTTGAAGATCTGATAATGAGTACAAAAATATATGCACAAGCAATTGTTGAATTAAATAAAAACTACTAGGAGGATATGATGAATAAAAAACTTAAATTTATTGGAATAATTTCACTTATATTGGTTTTGTCTATGACAATAACTGGATGCGGAGATAAGCAAGCAGAAGCTCCAACTGAATCACCCGAGTCAGAGCAACCTATGGAGCAGGTAGAAAAAACAATAGTTATAGCAATGCCTGAAGAGATTGAAGGAACAGATGTACAACAGATAAGATGGGATAACCTGATACATAATCTTGTATCGCAACCACTTGCTACCTATAATCTTGAACTTACAGAGCTTATACCTGGGGCAGCTGAGAGTTTTGAGATATCGGATGATGGGACTGAAATAACTTTTCATCTTCCAGCAAATGCTAAATTTTCTAACGATGCTGCTTTGACTGCAGAAGCAATAAAGGCTTCAATGGCAAGATATATAGAAACTAGTCCTTATTCTTATGATTTCGATCCTATTCAAGAAGTTATAGCAGTTGATGATACAACCGTTGTATTGAAGCTCGATAGTGCTGCTGCATTTTTATGGCCAGTATTGACTAGCGTTTATGGAGGACCAATTGATGCAAATGTAGCAGCTGAAGTAGGTAATGATGTTTTTAATAGAGGCGTAGTTAGTAATGGTCTTTATAAAGTAGATAACTGGGTACAAGGCTCACAAATAGAATTTGTTAAGAATCCAAATTATCAAACTTTTAACCCTATTGTTGATAATAAGGGACCAGCACTTATCGACAAATTAACAGTTAGATTTATACCTGAGAATTTTACTAGAATAAGTGAGCTTGAAGCAGGAACAGTAGATCTTGTTGTAGATATTCCATCTGAAAATATTGATCAAATCAGAAATAATGAAAATCTGAATTTGTATGAATATCTTCAGACTGGTATAGATTATATAGCGCTTAATACAAATAATGAACATTTAAGTGATTTAAATGTAAGAAAAGCTTTAGCACTTGCAATTAATAAGGATGAAATCAGCGCAGTTCTTAATGACACTGTTAAGACTAGATTTGGTTTGATTTCAGAGTCAATGCTTACATTTGATCAAGCAACAGAAGATAAACTAGCTCAGGAATATGCATTTAATATTGATAAGGCAAAAACACTACTTGAAGAAGCTGGGTATAAAGATACTAACGGTGACGGTATCGTAGATAAAAATGGTACGGAGCTTTCATTAACACTTATGGTAGCACTTGATACACCAGCACTTAAAAATTCAGCGCCTATAATTCAAGCCCAGCTTAAGTTGGTAGGAGTTGATTTAAAGCTTAATGAATATGAATCACCTTATATAAAGCAAAAAATAAAAGATGGAGAGTTTGATATGGCAACAAGATTCTTCTGGTGGAGTGATCCTGATATCCTTTATTACGTAATACACAGCTCAGCTGACCTACCTTGGGAAAATGAAATGGTAGATAAATATCTTGATGAAGGAAGATATATCATGGATCTTGCAGAAAGAACTGCAAAGTATGCACAAGTTCAAGAGCTTACTATGGCTGAAGTACCATTAATTCCACTTTTCTCAGAGTATGAATATATGGCTGCAAGAAAAGAAGTAACAGGAATAAAACTTGGAGCAGATGGGAAAAGAGTTATGATGAATGATTTGGATATTAAATAAGATAAATTCCCCTTATGGGGATTTTATCTTTTAATAGGAGGAACAAAATGAATGACATTATAGAATATATTTTCAAAAGACTCTTGGCAGGGATATTGGTTATTTTTGCAGTAACAGCTTTGTTATTTGCAATAATGCAACTTATGCCAGGTGATGCAATAGAGTTAGTTTCAAGCCCAAGAGTACCAGCGGAAAAGATTGAGGAATTAAGGGCTCTATGGGGACTAGATAAGCCTGTTCTAGTGCAATATTTCTATTGGTTGTCTAGAATAATACAAGGTGATTTCGGCACATCTATAGTATCAGGTCAAAAAGTACTTCTACTTATAAAGGAAAGATTGCCATATACATTAATGCTTACTGGAGGTGCATTGATTATCCAGTACATAATTGCAATTCCACTAGGTCTTATTGCAGCATACAAAAAGGATTCAGTACTTGATCGATCAATAGTTGCGTTTACGATAGGATTTTGGTCAATCCCGCCATTTTGGTTAGGAATACTATTGATGATTATATTTGGTGTATGGCTTAAGGTTTTACCGATTTCAGGATTTAGTGGTATAAAATCTATTATTCTTCCACTAATGACAATGGCTCTTCCAGGACTTGCAGGTGTATTAAGACTTACTAGGTCAGAGGTTCTTGAAGTGCTGAGAGAAAGATACGTTGAGACAGCATATGCTAAGGGTATGAAAAGGAATTCAGTGCTAATCAAACATGTTTTGAGAAATGCACTTATACCTGTGACAGTTATGTTCTTTCTCAACTTGCCGTGGACAATCGGTGGTTCAGTTGTAATTGAAACAGTATTTGCATGGCCTGGTGTTGGGCCACTTTTATGGAAATCTATTTCATCACAGGATTTTCCAGTTGTACAAGGAATTATATTTATAATTGCAATATTGACAGTAATATCAAATATATTGGGAGATATATTCTCCTCGTTCCTTGACCCAAGAGTAAGACAGGAGCTTAAGGGGGAGATAGTATGAAGTATTTAAGTATATTAAAAGACATGATAAAAAATAAAACATTTATGGTTGGCTTATTTATATTTATTTCAGTCCTTATATTAGCAGTATTTGCAGACAAAATTGCACCTTATTCTTATGATTTAATAAATGTTCAGGAGAAGCTTTTGTCACCAAATGAGCAGTATAGATTTGGGACTGATCAATATGGAAGGGATGTAATGAGCCGAGTGATATATGGATCCAGAATTACACTTAAAGTTGGGCTTATTGTTGTTGCAATTGAAACTCTTATAGGTGTTTCATTGGGACTCTTAGCAGGATACTATGGAGGGTATCTAGAAAAGTTTATACTTTTTGTAACAGACCTTACTTGGTCACTGCCACCAATTATTATGGCTCTAGCAATAGTAACAATGTTAGGGCCAAGCCTGAATAATGTAATAATTGCAATAGCAGTTGTTAGCTGGGCGCAATTTACAAGGATAGTAAGAGTTAAAACTCAATCAATTAAGAGTCTTTCATATATTGAAGCAGCAAGAGCATTTGGAGAAAATGATGTAGGTATAATGACTAGATATATACTCCCCAATATACTATCGTCAATTATAGTTTTATCGACATTAGCTCTTCCTACTGCAATTCTTTCGACCACTTCTCTAGGGTTTCTGGGATTAGGGTCGCAGCCGCCAGATCCCGATTGGGGACTTATATTGAAGGAAGGTATTGCATATATGAATCAAGCACCTTGGATTTCAATATTTCCTGGTCTTGCAATAGTATATACTGTATTAGGATTTAATCTTCTGGGTGAAGGACTTAGGGATATTATGGATCCTAGGTTAAAAGCATAGGAGGTGGATTAGTGGATAATAACAGACTTATAACTGTAAATAATCTTAGTGTTGTTTACGAAATGCAAAAAGGAGAAATAAAAGCTGTTGACAATATTAGTTTTCATATAGAAAAAAAAGAAATTCTAGCTCTTGTGGGAGAATCAGGTAGTGGTAAATCTACAACAGCCAAAGCCTTAATGAGACTAGTTAATCATCCAGGAAGAATTAGTTCAGGGAATGTAATATTTGGGGGAGAAGATCTCTTAGAATTAAAAGAGGAAGATATGGTAAGAATTAGGGGTAAAGAAATTGGGATGATATTTCAAAATCCTCTTGATTCACTCAATCCTGTATATAAAGTAGGGAACCAGGTTGCAGAAGCGATAATCCTTGACAATATTCCGCGACAGGATGCCATTAAAAAAGTAATAGATATTTTTAACGATGTAAAGATAACAGATGCTAAGGAGAGGATTAATAGTTTTCCGCATGAACTTAGTGGGGGAATGCGCCAGAGGGTCATGATAGGGATGATGGTATCAAGGAACCCTAAGCTTATAATAGCGGACGAGCCTACTACTGCTCTTGATGTAACTATACAAGCACAAATACTTGAACTTATGAAAAGCTTTAGGGATAAATATGACACCTCAATCTTGATAATCACTCATGACTTTGGTATAGTCGCAGAAATAGCAGATCGTGTTGGAGTAATGTATGCTGGTGAGATAGTTGAGATTGGGGATGTATTTACAATATTTGAAAACCCAAAACACCCATATACAAGACTACTAATGAGAGCACTACCAAGAATAACAAAAAATGAAGGTAGACTTCAAGTAATTGAAGGTAGTGTAGCTAATCTTGCCAATCTACCTGAGGGGTGTCGTTTTAGTGAAAGATGTCCCTATGTAATGGATATTTGTATTAAAGTAAATCCAATGCTTACAGAAAGGGAATCAGGACACTTTTGTGCATGCCATAAGGAGGATTTAAATAATGAATTCCTTGGTTAAGATTGAAAATCTGAAAAAATATTATAGAATAGATAAGGGATTATTGAAAAAAAAGTCTTATTATGTAAAGGCGGTTGATGGAATCAGCTTAAGTATTAATAAAGGAGAGACAGTTGGACTTGTAGGAGAAAGTGGGAGCGGTAAGTCTACAGTTGCCAGACTGTTACTTAATTTTACTACTCCTACTGAAAATACCATTTACTTTGATGATATTGATATATTCAAAGCCAATAAATCTGAAAAAAAATCTATAAGGAAAAAAATTGGCATAATATTTCAGGATCCTGCTGCTTCATTGAATCCTAGAAGCACAGTATATGAATCATTAAAAAGACCTCTAGAAATAAATGGAACAGCCAAAAAAGATATTCATTCTTATATCATGAATACCTTGGAACTTGTTAATCTTGGAGAAGAATTGCTTTATAGATATCCTCATCAACTTAGCGGCGGGCAGCAACAAAGAGTTTGCATTGCAAGAGCTATAATACTAAATCCTGAATTTTTAGTGCTTGATGAGCCTACTTCAGCATTAGATGTATCTGTACAAGCTCAGATTTTAAATTTACTGTTAGAAATTCAGGCGGAAAAAGGTTTAACCTATCTATTTATAAGTCATAATTTATCTGTCGTCAGATATATTAGTGATAAGATAGGAGTTATGTATCTTGGACAACTTATGGAACTTGGAAAGGTTGAACAAATTTATAAAAATGCTATGCATCCATATACTATAGGATTATTAACGTCAGAGCCTATTTATTCGCCAAAAGATAGAGGTCGAAAAAAGTTGATTCTTGAGGGAGAGCCCCCAAGCCTGATGAATCCACCAGTAGGTTGTAGACTAGCCACCAGATGCCCATTTAGCAAGGATATATGTAATCATGAAAACCCAGCATTCAGGGAAATTGAACCCGAACATTTCGTTGCTTGTCACTTTGCAGAAGTTTTAGATTACTCAATGTACGTAGATAGACAATAGGAACAAAATATTAACCACTGTGCAATACCTTAAATGGATATAGCACAGTGGTTTTTCAGCTTATTTTAGTTTAAGTCTTTTCAAGGTTTTCTCAGTTGGCTGTCCAGTCTCAATATCCCAGCCCATACTTTCGTAGAATTCATCGAGCATTACCTCAGATGTAAATTACAAATATTTATAAATATTTTTTCTCATCCTGTACTTTATCACTATAATCCAATATAATAAATTTATAATATGGGGTGATGCTGAATTTAAAAAGGGAGGTCAATGATATGCAATCTGATGTTAATAAAGAGAAAGTCCTTTGGGTAATACGAACGACTAATAAACTTTCATTATTAAAATCTGTAGTATGTAATGTTGTCTTTAAAGTTGAGCATTTAGTATTGGCAAATCTAACACCTGAGTTTCAAAAATCAGAGAGTAAGAGAGTTGCAGCTGAAATAAAAGAGAATAAGGTAGGTTTTTTAAAGGCAAGTGCTGCAATGATGGATTTTTGGGCAACATATAACAAGAAATACTATACAATGGATACGGAAATTATTCTATCGGAGGATCCCATCAATCTAAAAATTTATTATTCAGATATATCTGAAGTGGATTTCAAGTCTGCTAAAAGAAAAATAGGAGACGATGATGAACCAGATAGGGTGGCTGGTGGCAAATTAGAATTTTCACTTAACAATGGGAAAGTTGTAAAATTAACACATAGTATTGAAGATACTCAAGCAACCAAGCAATTTTTATCTGATATATTTGGGAATAAGCTAAAATACAAATAGTCAACAGTCAAAAGGGACGGTTCCTTTTGCCTATAGAATGAAACAGGGGGGAGCATATTATGAATGGAAAAAATCTACAGTTAAGGTATATGACATGGCCAGAAATCAAGGAAAAGAAAGAAAATGGCTATGATACTATTATAATTAGTTTAGGCGCGATGGAACAGCATGGTTTGCATCTGCCAGAATGTACCGATGAGACAATTGGTACTGGTTTAGCTTGTGGGCTAGCTGAAAGAATTGGGAAGACGCTTGTAGCACCAACTATAATACCAGGACTTTCCGCACACCATATGTCATTACCTGGTAGTCTTACACTTAGACCCCATATATTTAAGGGAGTAGTTGAAGATTATATATCCTCCTATATCCATCACGGTTTTAAAAAATTCATTTTTCTTGCTTCACACGGAGGGAATATGGACACTACTAAAGAACTAATTGAAGAGTTTAAGTCAACATATGAGGATGCCTATTTTTACAATGCTTTAACATTAGATAAATTGATGACAATTCTAATGAAATATGAAAAGGAATATGGAATGGCTCCCGGAAGCTGTGGAGGTCATGCTTGTGCTTTTGAGACTTCACTTATGCTATATTTGGCTCCAAAACTCGTAAAGATGGACAAAGCAAAGGCGGGTTATGTAGGGCTTCCAACACGCGAAATAGTTGAAAAAATGTTTAATTCAGGAGTTGTGGGAATATCAGAGATAGGTGTATTGGGAGATCCAACCCTTGCAACTGCAGAATTAGGAGAGAAGTTTTATAATGCAGCAATAGATGAAATGGAGCATAATTTAAAAGAACAAGTATAAGGAAGGGGAAATTGATATGTCAGATATTGAAAAGAAATTGAAAGAACTAAACATCGAATTACCTGGAGAACCAAAAGCTATGGGTACATACCGACCTGCCAGATGGTCTGGAAATACTATTTATTTATCAGGGAATGGACCGATGAAGAATGGTAAACTAATTTATACAGGGAAACTAGGAAAAGATTTAACGATAGAAGAAGGATATGATGCTGCTAGACTTTCAATAATTAATATAATCGGAGTATTAAAGTACGAGTTGGGAGATTTAGATAGAATAGAAAAATTTGTGAAATTATTAGGATTTGTAGCAAGTACTGATGATTTTTACGAGCAACCAAGTGTAATAAATGGAGCTTCAGATTTATTAGTAGAAGTCTTTGGGGAGAAGGGAATGCATGCAAGATCAGCTATAGGTACAAGTGTATTGCCATTTAATCTACCTGTTGAGATAGAAGTTATGGTAGAGATCAAGGAGTAGTTCTTAATTACAAGTAACCCCCAGAAAAATTAATTTTTCTGGGGGGGGTTCTTTTTACTATTGTTCCACTATAAAGGTGTATTTACCTGCTGCTGAAATTTCACCTGATTCATCTGTAACAGTAGGGTTATCTCCCCAAGATTCTACTCCTGCAGTATCAATAGAATGGTATTGAAGTTTAGAGTAACCATTTCGATAGCCTAGAAGATTAAAATTAAAAAAGATCTTATCTCCACTTCCAGTAATATTTACTTGACCCTCAAAGGTATCATCATATGAGTGTGTTGTTATATATTCTTTAACCTCACCTTCAATACCTTCTAGGGGGCTTATTTCTTTTCTTGTAAACTTAAAGGCACCATTGGCAATACCACTACCAGATAGGCTGCCAGGATCAATATTTCCTTCCATATAAAATCTGGTAACTTCGCTAGTATAGTTTTTACCATTAGCTGAACCACTTGCTGTTGCATAACCAACCTCAACTCTAAAATCGCCATCCTTACTAATTTTAATGGTATTTGCTTCTCTAAGTGCAGCATGGAGTCCTAATTGAAGAATTGTGCCATTTTCGCCACTTTCATACTTTAGATTACTTATCTCTTCGCCAAGTACAATTTCTACAATTGGCGGAGTTACTTTAAATTCCAAACTCCTAATAGGTTCATCTTTATCAATGTTCGCATCAGGTAAGAAAATATCTAGTTTATTAGGAGAACCTGCATACATATGTCCATAGAGTGTAAAATTAGTTTCCAATTCACCATCTTTATTAAATTTACCAGTCCAGTTTTGTACTGTAGCTTTGTCATTTAAAGGAGAAAATCTAATCAGATGATTCGCATAAGCATGTTTTGGATCCTTTACACTAAATGAAACCAAGGTGTTTAAATAATTTGATAAATCTTTATATTCTGCTCTGAGTCGATTTTCATTTTCCATATTGATTTTATGAGCAATTTGATAAAATACTCCTGGTAAAATATCATTATACATTATTGAACGTTTTTCAGTTGATATGCTGTCTTTCAAATCTTGATTTAAACCAGCTCCACCACCAGTCCAAGCCATTCTTTCTCGAGCTTGGCTTACAAAATAATCTACTCCTAGCTTATTAGATCCAGTCCAAAACTCATTACAATGTGCACTAACAATCCTATCTATCTCAGCTTTTAATGCATCCTGAGTCATTGTAGGGTCTTTAAACATAGGATAAAAAGTATGGAACCAATCAGCAGAAGTTTTAAACCCATCTTCTCCTTTCATATAATAGATTGAATAAGCATCTCTATAGATATCAGCCCTACCTTGGATTGCAGTAGTTCCAAACTTATTAATCGCATAATCGACGATAGCCACAGAAGCCATACTAGCTGAAAGTACAGAATTACTTAATTTAGAAACAACTTTTCCCATTATGTAAGTATAAGAGGTCTTCATGCTTCCTACAATAGCATCATTTATCTTTCCATTATAAAGATTTGTACCAATTTGAACTACAGATACCAATAAACCTAAGCTTCCCAAACGATCACCGAGGGATGACAATACATCATCACCATATGCAACATATCCAGCACTTTGTGCTATATTTCCAAGAAAATCTCCACCAAGTTGTAGTGCATCTCCTGCAGCACTTGAACCAATCTCAATACACTGACTTGCAGGGACTCCTCCAATTGAATATTCCTCAACTGCAGCAAGAAAATCTTTATCTTCATCATCTCCATAAAGTCCTAGAAATTCTACTCTTGCACGCCTAGTTCCCTCACTAGAGACTGAGAACACTCCATATTTAGAAAGGTGGTCAGTTAAGATAATTACAGAGCCAGATTCCTTATCATAACTAAAAGCAACTGGTTCCCACTCATTAGTGGTTTCATTTAAATAAGCAGCACCTGGTAAATCACCATCTGGAAGATCCATCGGAATAAGGAGTTCAATAACCCCAGGAAACTCTGTAACACCCTCAATACTAAAGTCATAAACATCGAGCACAATCCCACTTTCATCATCAAGGACTGGTGCATTAGAAACCTTAGATATTTTGGCATTTGCTTCATCAGATATATTTACAGAGTTTAACCTTAACTCTATACCATTTGATGCGAGTATCAAGTTTTCATCATTTACTAATCCTTCTACCAAAACTTCATCACTCTGAGTTTTAGTAGAACCTCCACCACCACAACCTGTAACGGGTAAAATCATTGAAATAATAAGTACCATAGATATTATTCGATTTCTCATTTTGCACCCTCCTTGATTGTTAGTATTTAATCATAATCATGCCTTTATTATACTAGATTTTATGGATTAACGCATTACATAAAAAAATACATGGCACGGATATTGACAAGTTTTAAAGTCATAAAAGAGTCCTTGTAGTTTATTGTAGTAAGTAGAATCTTCTATTTAAAATGTTTTAATAAACTGTTATAATAGGTAGAGTGTAGAATTATAAGAAACTTGTTTAAAATATATATTCTGGAGATGGATGATGACAGTTTTTGATTTTTCATTTATAAACGTAATAATAACTATATTTTTAATAATTTTAGCAGGGATAGCAATTAACAGAGTATTCCATATAGATATAAAGACTCTGACTAAGTTACAGTTTTATTTACTTATGCCATCAATGTTATTTGTAAAGATATACGAAAGTGAGCTTAGTGTAAGTATTGTAAGAACCGTAATTGTATTTGCTGTTATAGTAATGTTTTTAGTTATGACTACTTCATTATTGATTTCAAAATTCAGAGGATACACTCAATCTGAAACCAGCGTATTTGTAAATACATCAACCTATTTTAATGCTGGCAATTATAGTTTGCCATTGATGCAGCTGTTATTTAATGACCCCTTGGCAATTTCTGTTCAGGTTATAATAATGATGGTGCAAAATATTATATTTTTTACTATAGGTATATTTACAGCAGGTGCAGGTAAAAGAGGTCCTAAAAAGGCACTTATGTATGTTTTGAAAATGCCACTTATATATGTAATGATAATTGCAGTAATAATGAAGACGTCAGGGATTAAAATATGGAATCCTATTTGGGATTCAATGAGTATTATAGCAGACAGCTATTCAGGAGTAGCACTATTGACGCTCGGAGCTCAGTTAGCAGAAACTAAATTTAATTTTAAGAGCAAAAGATTATACCTTTCAAACTTTATTAGGCTTATAGTAGCTCCAGTAATAGGCTTTATAGTAGTATCAATACTAGGAGTTACTGGCATGGTTGCAAGGGTACTAGTAATAGCAATGGGAGCACCTACAGCCGTAAATGTAGTATTATCTGCCATAGAATTAGATAATGAACCAAAATTTGCAGCCCAGGCAGTTTTTACATCAACCATAATAAGTCTTTTAACCATATCTTTAGTAATATTTACCGTGTTCCAATTAATTCCTGCTTAAGTATAGGTGATGGTTATTTTGCTAATTTTAAACATTATATGTAGAAACCAAGTAATTATTTTACTTGGTTTTTTTGATTCAGTAATTAGTAAATTATCTGTTATACAAAAATAATAATATCTCAGATTTTAGTTGATATAATATAATTACAGAGCTATACAAGGAGATGTATAAAATGCGAGAGCTTGACAAGCAGATAATTGATATAAGAAAAGATAAAAAAGCTTTAGAGGAATTTATTATTTCTCAGGAGGGTTTTATAATTAAAAATGCATCAAAAACCACTAAACATTTTGTATCTAAAAGTGATGATGAATGGTCAATAGCACTATCTGCATATTTGGAGGCTATTGAAAAATATGATATCGAAAAAGGAAGCTTTGTGTCATTTGCTGAAATGATTATTAGAAGTAGGTTAATTGATTGGTTTAGAACAAATGGCAAATTTGGCCCTGAAGTTCATGTTGAAGCTTATGAAGAAAAGGCAACAAATACTCATCATGAAGAAAATCTAAGACTAGAAATTGAAGCAGTAGGAGACACTTTAAAAAAATATGGATTCTCTTTTATGGATATAGAAAAACAGTCACCTAAAGCAGATAAGACAAAAATGGCCTGTAAAATTATAATCAACTATATTATAGACAATCCGATTCTGATTACAGAACTTCAAAGTTCATTTCTTCTACCGGTTAAAATAATAGAAAAAAATTCAGGGGTACCCCGAAAAATTATAGAGAGACATCGTAAATATATAATAGCAGTGGTAGAAATACTGGTTGGTGATTATCCGTATCTTTCAGAGTACTTAAGGTATATTAAAGGAGGTAAAATCTAATGAAAGCAGTTGTATTGGAAGTAAAAGGAGATTATGTTGTAATTATGAAGGATGACGGAACCATCGAAAAAATGAAAAATGATAACTATTATATAGGAGGGGTAATTGAGATGAAAGAAAGCAAAGTATCACTAAGGACCAAATTGAGTACACTTGTTGCAGCATTACTTATATTTGCAATGATTGGTACAGGTACGTGGGCGAATGCTTCTAAAGCTTATGAAGTTATAGTTGAAGGGGAAGATGAAATTAGTATAGAAGTTAATAGATCTAAAGACATATTATCTATAGACCTTGGAGAGTATGAAGAAGACCTTGAAGATTTTAATTTTGAAGGAATGGATATAATGGAAGCTTTAGAAATAATACTAGATGAGCTTGGCCTTGAAAGTGACGATGTGAGTTTAGTTACAACAGTTGCAAAGGATGAAGATAAAGCAGAAAAACTTGCTACTCAAATAAGAGAAAGAATCCAAGATAATGAAGACAATAATAATGAATTAGCGAAAGAAGAGCGAGAAAGAGAAAGAGAAGAAAATACAAACAATGATGAAGATAAAGTTATAACAAATGGAATGGGTTATGAAAAGGTTCAAGCTGCTAGAGAACTTAATATAACTCCTGGAAAATATAATTTAATAACCCGTAATCTTGAGATTGATCCTGATGATGAGGATGAAATGGATGAGTATATTGGAATGTCAAATCAAGAGATTATGCAAATTTACTCAAATCAAAAAGGCGAGAAGAATGGTGTAAAATTTAACGAAGAGGATCAAAGTCAGGACAAAGATCAAATTAGAGACCAAGATCAAGTTCATGATCCAGTTAAAGATCAAGACCAAATTAGAGATCAAGACCAAGTTCAGGACCCAGTTAAAGACCAGGATCAAGTTAGAGACCAAGATGAGAAAGATAAAAACATAGAACAAGAGAAAGAATTAGAGCAAAACAACGAAAAGGAAAGTAATAGTAATTCCAATGGAAATGGAAACAGTAATAGTAGTGGAAATGGAAACAAATAACAACAAAGTAACAAAACCGGCCATATGGCCGGTTTTGTTTTGCCAAACGATATTATGTGAGAAAAATACAAAAATAAGGGTAAATATATAATATAGAGAAATCATTATATATTTGGAGGGGAGATTATGGTAAAAAACACTAAAATAATTATAACCAGTTTTACGCTAATTCTAGTGATGTTGTTTTCACCACTAGGGGTGCAAGCACAATTAGAAAGCCCATTTGATAATATCGATTATACAAAAGGAAGCGAAATTAGAGTAATTTTGGAGGGAGACCAACTAGAATTTGATGTAGCACCACAGATTGTAAATGGTAGAGTTTTAGTACCAATGAGAAAAATATTTGAATCATTTGGTTTAACGGTAACCTGGAATGACTCTTTGCGTTCAGCAAGAGGAAGAAATGAAGCGATGGATATAACATTTGTGATAGATAGCAACAAAGCTGTTCTAAATGGATTAGCTTATGACCTAGATGTTCCAGCTCAGATTATTGGTGGAAGTACATTGGTACCACTAAGATTTTTATCAGAGCGTATGGATTACAATGTAGTTTGGAATGGAGAATCTCAGCTTATTCTACTGAGTAAATCACCTATAGTTGAGTGGAGATATGGAGGGTTTGAAGCAATAAAACCATATAAGGAATATCAAAATAAGTATATAAATGGTGAGAAAACAAAAGAGTTTAGATACACAGGAGAAAATCACAATGTAACCTTTGTAAATCTATTTAAAAAAGATGGATCACTAGTTCAAAATGTACCAGATTTTAAACTTAAAGATTACGGGTCGACTTGGTCACAGAAGTCATCATTTATAGGGGACACATATTGGATATATATAGATGAACTAGCTAAATGGGATCGAACAAATCCTATATACCTAGAACAAGACCTCGAACGTTTAGATTTAAGTGATATAGAAGAAACCTCAGAAGTTGGAAATTATGTAAAAGTTAAGATAAATGAACAATATTTTGATCTCGAAGCTTGGAAAAAAGCAATTGGCACGCAAAATTCAATATTAAATTCTATGATAGATGAAAGTATGTTGGATGAGAAAGAAATTGAAGCGAAAGACACACTATTTAAAGTAGAAATTAACGATAGATATGATGCTGTGATTTCGTTTAACACACTTAATGAAGCAGTATTTAACAGAGATTCAGATAAAATATATACTGTTCTAGAAAAAAGCCCAGGTATATTATTTGATTGGGATGTAAAAACTTGGAAGAGAGTAGAAGAGAATATGCCTTGGACAGGGATGACTCAAGATATGCTACTAGTGCAGTTTAAGATGAAACCAGATCAAACAACAAAATTAACAACAAAATTTAGCGATATAGAACTCTGGATATATACTGAAGATTATGGAGACTCAATATACTACTTTAAAGACGAAGTGCTAAAAAATATCCTATAAGATTCAAAACGAAAGCAAAACGAAAGGGACGGTTCTTTTTGTCCTAGGACAAAAAGAACCGTCCCTTTTGTTTTTTGTATTTTATCTTTCTCTTACAAAATTCATAGCTTTTTTAAGTTCATCTAAATTAGGATGTCTAAGTATAACTGCATAATCTCCCATTACCGTTTTAAAAAGTGGGGGGTTAGGCGCTGCATAAACTATCAAATCACCAAATTTTTCCCTGTTTTCCTCCATATAATGTATAGGAGGTGAAGCGTGAAGTTTAAGACCTACAAATCCACAGTAATAAGGTTTTGAATTTAAGATAGGTCCATTAGTTTTAGCTGCAATCATATGAGCGTATTGTCTATAAATATCATCGTCCATAGAATAATTAATGGTCTCTAAACAAAGGCCTCCAGGTGGTCGAGCATTTAGTTCAAGCGCTACAAGATCTCCGTTAAGCAATCTAAAATATTCAAGATGAAAAAATTGAGCTTTCAAATCAAAAGCTTTTAATATTTTTTTGCTAATTTCAATTAAGTCATCTGGAATAACTCTTTGAATGAAAAAAACACTATCTAAATCCTGATTAACAGTCTCCATAAGTCCTTTAGAATATATCATTGAAGACATTGTTACAACATTTCCAGTATTATCAACAAATCCATCAAAAGTATGAATTTCACCATCAATAAATTCCTCTATAATATAATCCACATTAGTTTTAGTCCTAAAAAATGATTGGAGGTCTTCATCATTATTAATTTTGTAAGTATTTGTTGCACCAACTCCCTGATTAGGTTTAGCACATATAGGATAGGAAAGCTCAGCTATAAGTTCTAATGCTTCATCTAATGTTTTTACCACACTACCTCTGGCTACAGGGACACCAATTTTTCGAAAAACATCTTTCATAATTGACTTATGCTTAATCTTTGGAAGATCTATAGTTTTAAGTCCTGGAACATTAAAGTCTGTTCTGAGCCTCGCATCTAGCTCCAGCCAATATTCATTATGAGATTCAATATAGTTGATTTTACCATGTTTAAAAGTCAAAAAAGCACAAGCTCTAAGCATTTGATTGTAATCATCCATATTATCAACCTTGTAGTATTCTGTTAAGGCATTCTTAAGACCTATATCTAGGCTGTCATAGTTTTCTGTGCCGATGCCAAGAACAGTTACACCCTCAGCCTTTAAGCCAATCGCAAAGTTTTTAAAATTTGTAGGAAAGTTTGGAGAAATAAATACATAATTCATAATGTGAATCTCCTTTCGTTTAAGGCAAAGATTAGTACCAATGCCCTGTATTTTAATAATTTAGAATATTTTAATAAAATCATAACACTAAGAGTGAAATAAAGCTATTATATATGAAAATTATTTTTGCTATTCTAAAAAATTCGAGTTAATTTGACGTATCAGTTTGTTGACCTTGGTGACAATTATGTAATTATTATGGTACAATATTTTTAAGATTATAATTTGAAAATTGAAAAAACATTAAAAAGAAGGTGTAATATGGAAGTGATTTTAACAGAGCCATTAAAACAATATTTGAAAAAGAAAAACAAAACTGAATTAACAATAGATTTACCAATGAGAAAAGTGTGTTGTGCAGGACCATATTTGCCATTTGTACGCTTTGGCAAACCAAAAAAAGATGGATACCAGGTCGAAAACAATGAAGACTACATCATCTATATAAATAAAGAAGTTAAATATTCTAAAAGTAAAATCTATATTGGAATGAGAAAATTTCTATTTGCAGAAGAAATATACTGTTTCGACCCAGACACAGTATGTGTATGCGGAGGCTATGTAAAAGAATAAAAACAAAAGGGACGGTTCTTTTTGTCCCAAAAGGAGGCAGGCTATGAATAAACGAGCTGTATTTTATTTAGCAGCAGATGGGAATATTGACCATGTAGCAGCACCAGTTTTCAAAGCATTACTCGAATTAAATACGCTTATAGAAACAAATATTATAGTAGATGGTAAACCCGTGCTTATGAAAAAAAATCAAGCAGGAGATGAATTCTACTTTGTAAGAACAGAAAAAGTCCTGTGTCATGATTATAATAGATATTTGCCAATCATGCTTGAGCATTTTTCAGATTTTGATGTTGCTGGAATAGTAACATGGCATGAAGGTGCAAATGCACCAGAGCATATATTCTCGGTGCATACTACGGGAGATGTAGATTCAGGAAATTTCGGTCCTGCTAATCCACAATTTATGCATAATATTTTAGTAGCATTGGAGAAAAATAGAGTAGAAGAAAATTTAGAAGATTTTGCTGTTACAACAGAGGCAACCCATTGGTCAGGAATGATGTATGGGGATAGTGGTCCAGAACTTATTCCACAATACCCTGTGCCTATTATGGATATTGAAATTGGAAGCAGTGAACAAAGTTGGAAGAATCCTCAAGCAGTAAAAGTCTTGGCGAAATCTCTAACCGAAATATTTAAAGAAGACGGACTAAAACTTAAGAATGTTCTATGTGCTGGAGGTCAGCATTTCGAAAGAGGTTTTTCAGCAGAAATATTTGATACATGGGATAGCTATGGTTATGGAATATCACATATTATTCCAAATCAATGGCTAGTAACAGGAGAGTATGAAAAGGATACAGGGCAAGAAAAGCTGGAGTTTTGCGTAAATTCAATTGCAGGTGAAATTTCAGGGATAGCAATGCATGATGGATTAAAAGGTGCATATAAGGAACAGCTTAGGATACTTGGAGACAAATACAATATTCCAGTATTTAAACATCAAAAATTGAGGAAACCAGAAACTATAGAGTGGCCAATCTAATAGGTAGACAAAAGGGACGGTTCTTTCTGTCCCAAAAGGAGATTAAACTATGTTTAAAGAGATGAGAAGAAAAGAAAAAGTTATGAATGAACAAGCATGTGAAGAGCTACTATTAGGGGGAGAATATGGAGTGCTTGGAACCATAAGTGAAAATGGTTATCCGTATCTAACACCTCTAAATTATGTATACTACAATAACAGAATATATTTTCATTCGGCAATTAAGGGTGGAAAGCTAGATAATATAGAGGTTAATGATAAAGTAAGTTTTTGTGTGGTAGACGATGTGAAGTTGTTAAGAGCAGAGTTTGATACTGATTATAAAAGTGTAATTGTATTTGGACAGGCCTATGAATCAAAGGATGATGAAAAAATACTAGCACTTAAAGCTATAATAGGTAAGTATTCTAAAGACTTTGTAGAAGAAGGCTATAAATATATTGAGAAATCAGGAATTTCAACCAGAGTATTTGGAATCAATATAGAGCATATAACAGGCAAATATCAAGATTCTAGTGGAGCAAAATAAAACAAAAGGGACAAAAAGAACCGTCCCTTTTGTTTTTAGAGCTGGAGCTGTTTCTTTTTAGCTAATCTACTATCTTGAATTGTTACAATACTTACAGA
Organism: Gudongella sp.; assembly: GCA_034006985.1. Lineage (GTDB taxonomy): Bacteria > Bacillota > Clostridia > Tissierellales > Tissierellaceae > Gudongella. The sequence goes on along the minus strand of JAVERT010000005.1, from coordinate 96,767 downwards.
AATAATTACAACCATTGCGCCAACTAGTTGTGGCAATGATAATGTGTCTCCAAAAATAAAGTAGCTAAATATAAATGTAAACACTGGAATTAAGTTCATAAATATTGCGGCGGTGGCTACACTTAGATTATTTAAAGCATAAAGGTAAAAATAATTACCGAGAGCAGAGCAACCTATTGCAAGAAATAAAAAGTGAAATAAGATAGTGGGGGTTAATAGCTCCCACCTAACTTTTTCGAACAAAAGAAAGGGTATAAAGGCAATTGTTCCAAATAATCCTTGATAAAAGGTAACTGCAATATCCGAATACAGATTAAATAATGGCTTTGTTATAATTAAAAAAGCTGTAAAAGCTAAAATCGCACCAATCATATAAAGATATCCTAGAGCACTTCCTCCATCTAACTTTCCACCAATAATCATATAAATTCCAAATATAGAAGTGAAAATAGCTAATAATGAGATTAATGATAATTTTTTCTTAAGAAAGATACTTTCAGCTATAGCGGCAGCTATAGGAATCATTGCTATAATAATTGAGGCGTCGTTAGAGCTAATTCTTAACACTCCGTTATTCTCAAGATAAAAATACAATGTTATCCCAAGAATTCCTGAGATTGCCATTAAAGGAATATTCTTTTTTTTAAGCTTTTCTCCAGGACTTAATCTTTGTAAAATAGGATAAAGAACAAAACAAGCAATTAAGAATCTATAAAAAGCCATGCTAATTGGAGGGAATACCACCATGGAGATTTTAATACTGACAAAGGACAATCCATACATCATAACTGTAAAAAGTAACAATAAAACCGCTTTAACTTTTTTCTTATCCATCCAAAGGCCCTCCTAAATATAATATATAGATTATAACACAACTAAATGAATGGAAGCATATATACTTCCATTAATTACTATATTCTAAATTCCTTAAATTATTAGTTATACTAATACATTAGTTAATATATTTAATAGGAGGGTATAAAGAATTAAAGGAGTTGATACAATGAAGTTAGTGATAATAGTAGGAAGTCTTAGAAAAGATTCTTATAATTTGAAAGTTGCACAGGAAATAAAGAAACGAAATAATACAGATCATGATATAGAGATAATAAGATTAAATGATTTGCCTTTATTTAACGAGGACATCGAGAAGAATCCACCAGTTGAGGTATCCAGCTTTAAAGATAAAATAAAAGAAGCAGAAGGAGTAATAATAGTAACTCCAGAGTATAACCACTCAATTCCTGGGGGATTAAAAAACGCACTTGATTGGTGCTCAAGAGTAGATCGAGTATTAGCTGATAAACCGGTTATGATTCTTGGAGCGTCGACTGGTAATGTTGGTACAGCAAGGTGCCAAACCCAGATTAGACAAGTTTTAAATGCTCCAGGAATAGCAGCGATGGTTCTTCCAGGGAATTATATTCTTATTCCAAATGTGCAGGATTTATTTGATAAAGGCAATAACTTTATAGATACTAGTAGTTTAGAATATATAGATAAAATTATGGATAAATTTGTTAGGTGGTTTAATTTATTGAATTCTAGAGAATAATAACCATTAAATAAACATTGATTCAATCAAAGAGTTAAGGTATAATTTAAGTAATTACAATTGTTACATGCAAGGAAGTTGGGTGCGATTCCCACACGAACAAGTCACTGTGAATGCAGAGCAAACTCCACGAATCTTAAAGATCAGCCACTATACATTATGGGAAGGCGGGGGGAGCGATGAAGCTAAGTCAGGATATTTGCCGACAATGCTCTCATTTTGTTTTCTTTGCTTAAAACAGATGACAATATCTAACATGATTCAAAACATGTAAGTTTGAGCATTTGCTGGGAAATATCGGCAAATGCTTTTTTAATATTTTTGAATCTTAGGAGGATTAAAATGAAAAATAATAATAAAAGATTATCTATAATATTATCAATAGCAATACTAATTTCTCTAGCTATAGGTTTATATTTTCCTATAGAAACTTATGCAGAAAATGAGTCATCTAATATAGATGAAGTTATACAAGAGACAGCAGACTATATGCTTAAAAATAGAGATGGATTTTCAGATGATTGGCCCATTATAGGTTTAGCTAGATATGAAAACATAAATATAGATAAACTTTCAGAAATGTATTTAAACGATTTAAAAGAAGAACTCAATGAAAAACAAGGTATATTAACAACAAATAAGTATACAGATTACTCAAAGACAATATTAGCATTAACATCTTTCGGGATAAATCCAAAAGATATAGCAGGCTACAATTTAATAGAAAATCTTTCAGATATGGATAATTTGATAATCCAAGGCATAAACGGACCAATATGGGCATTGATTGCTATTGATTCTAACGACTATACAAGTCCAATTGCAAGAAATACCCTTATAGATTATATTCTAGAACATGAAATACAGGGTGGAGGTTGGTCCTTAAGCTCAGAAAACCCAGATTCTGATATTACAGCAATGGTTTTAACAAGTCTTTCAAAATATAAAGATAGAGCAGATATTAAACCCTATATAGAAAGAGGACTAGATTTTCTATCAAATACTCAAAGTACAAATGCTGGATTTGAAACAATGTCAGTTGAAAACGCTGAAAGTAGTGCACAAGTAATAGTTGCACTTACATCACTAGGAATTGATCCATTAAGCGATGCTAGATTTATTAAAAATGATAAAAATGTAATAGATAATTTAATCGATAATTTCTACACTAGTTTAGGAGGCTTTTCACATCTTAAAGATGGAAAAGAAAATAAGATAGCAACGGAACAATCCTTTTATGCATTGGTTTCATATCAAAGATTTAAAGAAGGTAGGACATCACTATTTGATATGACAGATATTAATATAAGCATTGATAACAACAATGAAACAAGCAATGAAACTATAAAAAATCCATTTAACGATATAGAAAATGACTCTGAAAAACTAGCAATTTTAGAACTTAATAAAGAGGGAGTAATAAATGGAGTTACACAAACAGAATTCCAACCAAGTAAAAGTATTACCAGAGCAGAATTTGCCACTCTAGTAAGCAGAGCCTTTGATATGGAAGAATCACATAATCATGGTTTTTTAGATGTAAAACAATCTGATTGGTTTTCAGGATATATAGGAGCAGCCAAATCATCAGGTTTTATAAATGGTTACACAGACAATACATTTAAGCCTCAAAATAATATTACAAGACAAGAAGCAGCGATAATTATGTATAATATAGCAAAATCAGAGGGAATAGATGTGACAATGGGGGAGGCTGAAATAAGAAATTACTTAAGCCAATTCCCAGATTATTTAAAGATAGCAGTTTGGAGTAAAGAAGAAATGGCATTTTCCGTAAAAAAAGCATATATTCCAAATAGCATTATAAATATAGAACCCACCAGACCAGCTACAAGAAGTGAAGTAGCAGGAATGTTATATAGACTGTTAGAGGATATATAGGGGTAGACCTTTAGATATCCAATATGAAAGGAATCGATTATTATGAATAAAAAAATATGGATTCTACTTGCTAGTGTTTTTCTAGTACTTATTTTAGTGCTTGGGATTCAAATGTTAAACTCAGGACCAACAACTGAACCTGATCAAGAGCAGGTTAACCAAACTAGCTCAGCGGTAGAAGAAACTCCCAAAGTAAATGTGACTGAGGAAAATCAGCCTAATTTAGAGACTCTAGAAATAGAAGCGGAGTCACCAGTAGAACCTGCAGATCCAGCTGAAAGGCCAATAGAACCTGATGAGACATCCATGGAAGCAGAAGCTCCTGTAGAAGCTCCTGTTGAGACAACTGAAACACAGCCAGAACCTACTACAACCGAAACCCCAGCAACATCGGGACAAAAAGAACCGTCCCCTTTGTTTGTAACGCTTTCGGTTTCTGTTAAAACACTCCTTGATAAAAAGGATGTAATGAATCCTGAAAAATGGGAGCTAGTACCAAAAGATGGCTGGATATTCCCTGCTCAAAAAGTGGAATTTTATGAAGGAGAATCAGTTTTCAATGTATTACTTCGAGAGATGAAAAAGAACAAAATCCATATGGAATATGTGATGACCCCTATCTATAATTCAAACTATATCGAAGGCATAGGAAACCTATATGAATTTGACTGTGGTGAATTAAGTGGTTGGATGTATGCAGTTAACGACCTAGCTCCAAGTTTGGGGACAAGTACCTATGTATTAGAAGATGGGGATACCGTTAGGTTGCTATATACATGCGATTTAGGAAGGGATTTAGGGTTTGATTTCGATGAATAGAGATCCTTTTTATACTTATCATCCAATCTTAAATATAGTATTTTTTATAGTAGTAATAACTACAACAGTATTCTTACTAAATCCATTTATCCTAGTACTTTCATATGCAGCAGCATTTGTATATTCGGTCAGATTGAAAGGCAGAAAAGCATTGAAATTTAACCTAGTATATATGATACCCTTGATGTTATTTGCAGCCGCAATAAACGTATTATTTGTACATGAAGGCGCAACAATACTAGGTTATTTTAGTAATGGCAATCCAATAACATTAGAATCATTGGTATACGGCATATTTTCAGCATTAATGATAGGTTCTGTTATAATTTGGTTTTCATGCTATAACGAAGTAATATCATCAGATAAAGTGATATATCTATTTGGACGAATTCTACCCAAAACATCGCTAATATTTTCAATGATATTAAGATTGGTACCAATGTACAAAGCCCAAATAAAAATTATCTCAAATGCTCAAAGGGGAATAGGTAGAGATTTTCGAACAGGCAATATATTTGAGAGAGCAAGGAACGGACTAAAAATACTTTCCATAATGTTAACCTGGGCGCTTGAAAACGGCGTAGAAACATCCGACAGCATGAAAGCAAGAGGATATGGACTAAAAGGACGAACAAGCTTTTCAATATTTAGATTTGACAGCAGAGATCGAGTTCTTGCAAGCAGTTTAGTGGTATTAATAGCTGTATTTATATATGGATTAGGTATAGGCAGATTTTACTTTAGAATATACCCTACAGTAAAATGGGCAGGATTTACAATATATAGCATCCCATTTTATCTAAGCATTGCAATTATTTTCTTTTTACCAATAATTATAGGGATAATGGAGGACTTAAAATGGAAACATTTAAAATTAACGGTTTAAGTTTCTCATATCCAGAGGAAACAACAAGACAACTAAAAAATATTAATTTATCTATAAAACAAGGTGAATTTATAACAATATGTGGAGAAAGTAGCAGTGGTAAAAGTACATTGTTAAGACATTTAAAACCAGCATTAACTCCATACGGCATAAAAAAAGGAGAAATTCTATTTCGTGGGCAGCCCATTGAAGAAATAGACCTAAGAACACAAACTTCAAAGATAGGATATATACTCCAAAACCCTGAAAATGGGATAGTTACAGATAGAGTTTATCATGAACTAGCATTTGGATTGGAAAGTTTAGGCTATGACAACAACACAATACGCCTTAGAGTAGCAGAAATGGCAACATTCTTTGGAATAAGCGACTGGTTTATGAAAAAAGTGACAGAACTATCAGGTGGACAAAAACAACTCCTAAATCTAGCTTCCATTATGGCAATGCAGCCAGATGTATTGGTATTGGATGAACCAACTGCTCAACTGGACCCATTAGCAGCTACAGAATTTTTAGATACTATTAAAAAAATTAATCTGGATATTGGGACTACAATAGTTATTTCAGAGCATAGACTAGGAGAACTATTCCCAATGAGCGATAGAATTCTAGTAATGGATGGTGGAGAAGTAATAATAGATGGGCCACCAAAAGAAGCGAGTAGAATAATTCTAGAATCAGGGCATATAATGGCGAAAGCACTGCCATCATATATGAATATATTTGCAGCGGTAGAAGGAGAATCAGCCAAAACAAAAAGTTACCCATTATCTATAAAAAGTAGCAGAGAATGGCTAAGTGAAAAAATGGGAAATAAACTTGTAGAATATCCAAGAATCATCTCAAAAGAACAACCAGCAAAAGAAACAGAAATTGCAATGGAATTAACTGATATCTGGTTTAAATATGACCGAAATGAAAAGGATGTAATAAAAGACCTATCAATCCAGATAAAAAAAGGAGAATTCCACTCAATAGTTGGAGGCAATGGTACAGGAAAAACAACAATGCTATCCTTACTTGGAGGACTTAATAAACCATATAGAGGTAAAATGAAGCTCGATTCACATATTGCATTCTTACCCCAAAACCCTCAAGCTCTCTTTGTTGAGATGAGCGTTGAAAGAGATATATATGAAATGCTAAAATCGATTGAAAAAGACGAGCAAAAAAGCGAAGAAAAAGCAAAAAAAGTAATAGAAATGTTTTATTTAGAAGAAATATTAAAAAGACACCCATATGATTTAAGTGGTGGAGAACAGCAAAAGGTTGCAATGGCAAAAGTCTTACTTTTAGAACCTAAAATATTACTTCTAGACGAACCTACGAAAGCACTAGATAGCCACTTTAAAATAAAGTTAGGGAAGATACTAAAAGATTTAGTGAAAAAAGGAACCACAATTGTTATGGTATCACATGATATAGAGTTTTGCGCAGAATACTCAGATCGTGTTTCATTAATATTTAATGGTTCAATAATAGCGACACAAAGCCCCAGAGAATTCTTCTCGGGCAACAGTTTCTATACAACAGGAGCAAATAGGATGTCAAGGCATGTATTCGAAAATGCTGTAACCACAGAGGATGTGATCGCTTTATGCAAAATGAATGGATTATAGAAAACAATAAATATATAGAGCATCCAGGGATTAGAAAAAGATCTCTAGTTTCTGTATTTATTATACTAGTCCTAGTTCCACTAACCATATGGTTTGGAATGGAGTTTTTAAATGACAGAAAGTATTATTTTGTAAGCATGTTCTTAATAATATACACAATGGTGCCATTCTTTATGGTATTTGAAAACAGAGACCCACAAGCAAGAGAATTAATAGTAATATCAGTGCTTGCAGCCTTGGCAGTAATGGGAAGGACAATATTTTTTATGTTACCAGCATTTAAGCCAATGATGGCAATAGTAATAATCTCAGGCATAGCATTTGGTCCAGAAGCAGGATTTTTAGTAGGTGCAATGAGTGCATTTGTATCAAACTTCTTTTTTGGACAAGGACCATGGACTCCATGGCAGATGTTTGCATTAGGATTAACAGGATTTTTAGCAGGAATCTTAATAAAAAAAGGAATTCTAAAGAAAACACGATTAAGTCTATCAATATATGGATTTTTAACAACGTTTTTAGTATATGGTGGAATAATGAATATGGCTTCGGTTTTAATGTATACAGACCGAGCAAATATACAGATGTTTTTAGCATCATATATCACCGGAATACCATATGACTTAGTTCACGCTATAAGTACAGTATTTTTTATATATTTTTTATCAAAACCTATGATAGAAAAGTTGGACAGAGTAAGAATAAAATATGGAATGCTAAGATAAGATAAAGGGAGAGGGTAAAATGTTTAGAAACAACAAAGAAGTTTTGAGATTCACCACGCTACTTATGGCAATTGTTATGATTGCTATGGTTATATTGCCAGCAGTACCAGCGAGCGCACAAAAGTATGTTGACCCATTATATAGTGAAAAAGCTACAAGTAATATTAACTATATTTTTACTGATTTTATTGAGAGTGAAGGTCTAGTAGTAAATAGCGGACAAAGTGATATGGATGGATTTCATATTTCTATTCTAAAGGATACAATGGTAGATGTGGAAAGCTGGAATTTTGAAGATCAGATTGTTTTAAATAGCTTTGAAAGCTTAATTGCTGATGCTAAAATATTAGAAACAACAGAGGAACCTCTTGATCCTAAACATTTAGCAAATCTTTATATAGGAGCAGAAACACTAGGTAAAACAACTGATTCGGCAATACTACTTGATTATTTAATTGAAAGACAAAAAAACGCAACAAATGGAGCTTTTGTTGTGAAAGAATGGCATCAATGGTCTAATCTACCAGCATTTAATATATTGAGCATAAAAGGTAAATTAGGTGAACTTGTAGAAATAGAAGCAGCAGTGGATTATATACTAGGTCTTCAGCTAGAGGATAATAGTTTTGGTGATTTTCAAAGTACTGCCCAAGCAACAAGAGTATTAATTGATTTAAAAGATTTATCTACTCAAGATGATGCGATAGCAGTTGCAATAAATAAAGCGAAAATATGGCTGAAAGAGCAGCAACAAGCTGATGGCAGTTTTGGAAGTGGTCAGTATAATGATCCAATAGTTAACTCTGCGGAAGTTGTATTTACAATGTTTAAGTTAGGTGAAGAAAATTCAACATATTGGAATCATGCGGATTCTTCAAGAACTGCAATTGATTATTTGTCTGAAACAGCGAAATTTAGCAGTGCTAATATAACGGCTAATGCCTGGGCGCTTAAGGCTTTTATGCTTTATGATGCTGACCCAGATAGAAATCCTATTCTCATTGGTGAAAATCTAGAGGGAAAAGTTAAAATAAGAATCGAAGGGCCTGATTATACGATTCTACCTGAGACTAGTGTAGAAATAGAAGGTCAGAAGAGTTATCCTGATATACTATTAGAGAATGCAGAAAAGTTTGACTATACTGTACAAGTAAATAGTTATGGCTTTGTGGATAGTATAAATGGAATTACTAAAGGTGGTTATTGGATGGTAACACCATATCAAGCTACTTATGGAGAAACAGATTCCTTTGTATTATACGGTGCAGGATCAACTAATCTTGGAGAAGTAACTCTTTCAAAAACTAAAGCTGAACCAAAAGATATATTTACCGCTACGGTAAAATATAAAAATGGAACTCCAGTTGAAGGAGCTACAGTAATATATTACGCAGAAAACAAAATGACCTCACCGACAGCTATAGAAACACTAACTAATGTGCAAGGCAAAGTAAATGTATCTATAGATACAGAAGGAACATACTATATAGCAGCTCATAAAAAAGCAACTGAGTTTCCTGAAGATAATCCAGATAATGGATTAATTCGAACACTGCCAAAAACAATAACAATACAAAAATATGTAACACCAACAACCGAAAAAATAAAAGTAGATGTTGCAGTAATAGATGATGATGGTGAAGTAATATATGGACCAAAATCAGTTAGATTATATAGTGATGATAAATTTGAATTAACTGCATTAGGTGCACTTGAGGAAACAGGCTTAGATTATGAGGTTGAATCAAATAATAGTTTTGTTACAGAGATTGAGGGAATCAAAAATAAAGGCTTAAGTGGATGGATGTTTGCAGTTAATGGAAAAGCACCAGGGGATCCAGCGATTGATACAACCATAGATGATGGAGACGAAATACTATGGTACTATTCAAATTCAGCTTCATCAAAAGTACCAGATTTTCCAGATGAAGAAGATCTAGAAGAGGATGAAGATGAAGAAGATGAGGAAGACAATCCAGTTTATGTAATTCCTCCAAGAAGAACATTTAGCGATGTAGGAGCAAATATCCTTTGGGCTAAAGATGCTATAGAATTGTTAGCAGGTAGAGGAATAATATCCGGAACAGAAACAGGAGCTTTTGAACCAAATAGATTAATAAATAGAGCAGAATTTGCAAAACTAGTAATTGAAACATTAGGAGATAAATCCCTAAGTCAAGGAACCGCAATGTTTTCAGATATAGACTCTACTAAGTGGTATGCAGACTATGTAGGAAAAGCATTTACAAAGGGCTTAATAGAGGGAAACAATGGTAAATTTAGACCAATGGAAAGTATAACAAGAAATGAAGTAGCACTAATACTACACAGAATGCAAAATAGTGTATTACCAAACAATGGAGCAATAAGCTTTACAGACGGAATGAATATTCCAGAATGGGCTAGAAATGCTGTGGCATTTTCAGTAGAAAGAGGACTAATAAAAGGCTATGATGACAACACTTTTAGAGGTGAACAATTAATGACCAGAGCAGAAGTAGCAGTAGTCCTATACAGATATATCCAAATGATGAATTTATAAAAGATTAAAAAAATAAGATCCTTCGTTACACTCGGAATGACAAAACAATCTGTCATCCTGAGCGTAGCGTGAGGATCTTTAATTTTCTATTATCAATACATTAAGATTTCTCGACAAGCTTGGAATGACAAAATAATCTATCATTTTGAGCCTACGTAAGAATCTTTCTTTTTTTACTCTTTATTCATTATCTCTCTAATCTCTGATTCATCTCTCAAATTCGTCAAAATTACAAGTGTATCTTCAGCCAAAATTTCCGAATCACCATTTGGTGTAATCTCCGCATCATGCCTTCTAAGTGCAATAACTAAACTGCCATATGGTAAACTCATATCTTTAATTTTTTTGCCTTCAAAAGCAGATCCGTGTCGGATAATTGTTTCAAATGTAACCTTCTTGTATCTGTCAGTATCTCCACGCTCATTCTTTTCTCCACCAATTTGAATTTCGAGTAAAGACTCATAAATAGGAGCACTTTTAAGAAGGTCAGCAGTTATATAAGCCATAACTGAAACAATTGTAAGTGGCAAAAGACTACTAAAGGATCCAGTCAGTTCTATTATAAGAATAATCCCCGTTATAGGAGCTCTTACAATTGCAGTAAAAAATCCAGCCATTGCAAGTACAACAAAATTATAGAAAAGATCAGGATTAACTCCTAAATTAGAAATAACAATACTGCCATAAATAGATCCAATTAGCGAACCAATAACAAGTAGTGGGAAAAATATCCCTCCAGGTGCACCCGAACCAAAGCTAATCATTGAAAACAAAAATTTAATTAATAATACAAGAAAGAGCCATTGTATAGATTTACTAAGGGAAAGAGCTTCAATAATATGCTCTCCACCTCCCAAAACTATAGGGAAGTATAAGCCAAGTATTCCAGCTATTATAAATGGAATAATTAACTTCACATGCTTATTCCAATTTCCAATCTTCTTATAAAGACTAATAGCATTGACAAGTGTAAAATTATAAAGTGCACCTGATAATCCTATTAGAGCTCCAAGAATAAGAATTAGCCAATAATTTTCTAAAGGTATTTTCTGATCGATAACAAAATCAAAGAGTGGTTCTAAACCAAAGATACTTGAAGAAACCAAATCGGCTGCAACTGCTGAAACAATAGTAGCAAGCAGAATAATTGGTGAGAAGTATCTAAAAACTTCTTCAAGGGAAAACATAACCCCGGCAAGAGGAGCGTTAAAAGCAGCAGATAGTCCAGCACTAGCACCACTAGCAATAAGGATTTTCTTTTCAGTTCTTGTTGCAGCCAGTTTATCTCCAATTCCATGAGCAGCTGCGGCACCAAGTTGAATACAGGGACCCTCTCGACCAACGGAAAGCCCAGCAAATACTGAAAGGGCACCACCTATAAACTTAACTATCAAGGTTGAGAGCCAAGGATTCTTAAAATATCCTAACAATTGACCCTCTACTTGAGGAATACCACTACCGCTAGTAAGAGGAAATTTTCTAATTAATATTCCAATGAATGTCCCAACAAGGGCAAGTCCTAAAAACAAAGGAACAACCAAAGACATATGTCCAGATATATATGTATAGATAATTTGACTTAAGTGTTCAGCACGGCCAAGTGTTATCCTATATAAAACAGCAATAACTCCGGCGACAAGCCCTATAACAAGACTTTTTAAAATAACTGGTATTTTTCTTTCATGGGTTTTTAAAACTCTTTGGTAGTCATTTTTGTATTTCAAAATACATTCCTTCTTTCATGTTCATACAATTAATAATTGTATCACAAAGTCTAGAATAAACATAATCCAATAAATATACAGAATCACAGATAATAGCTTGTTTAGACATAAATTTACAAGGATAATACCAGTATCTAATAAAAGCCACATTATTCGTTGATTAAGTAGGCGCTGCAAGGTTTACAGAGTTTTTCAACTTTAAAGTATAATTGTAAATATATGTGGTAAAATATGTAATTTGTATGTATAATTCAATATATGGATATTTGTAAAAAGTAAGTGTTATTCTTGGAATTATTGCTTGTAAGAGTAGTAATCATAAGCATTTTAAGTGGTGGCTAAAACAAAAAATGCAATTAGAAGGAGGTATAGTTTTGAAGTGGAAAGTTGATTTAAACTCAGATTTAGGAGAAAGCTTTGGAGCTTACACAATGGGCTTAGATAGCGAAGTTATGAAATATGTAACTTCAGCAAATATAGCCTGTGGTTGGCATGCAGGAGATCCACTAATAATGGATAAAACAGTAGCAGAAGCAATAAAAAATGGAGTTGCAATCGGTGCACACCCAGGTTATCCAGACCTAATGGCATTTGGGAGAAGAAATATTGATATCACACCACAAGAAGCAAGGGCATATATGCTTTATCAAGTAGGGGCACTTAGTTCTTTCGTAAAGGCTCAAGGTGCTAGTCTACAACATATAAAACTGCACGGAGCATTTTACAATACTGCATGCATTAAGCCAGAACTTGCTGATACAATAGTAGATGCCATAGTAGAATATGATAAGAATATAATTCTAGTGGCCCTAAGTGGTAGCTATATACTTAAACGAGGAGAAGAAAAGGGCTTGAGAGTCGCACATGAAGTGTTTGCAGATCGCGCATATAATACAGATAAGACATTAGTAAATAGAAAATTACCAGGATCAATGATTCATGATGAAGAAGAAGCTATTAAAAGAATTAAAAGAATGATTTATGAAGGTAAAGTTACATCGATTGAGGGTACTGATATTGAAATAAAAGCTGATTCTATATGTGTTCACGGAGATAATCCAAATGCCGTTAATTTTGTAAAAAACATAAGAGTAAGTTTAGAAAAAGAAGGCATTGAAATTAAAAATATAGGTACTTTCAAATAGGAGGATAAATACATGGGAAATAAGAAAGTTAAAAGTAAAAATGCATCAATATTATTAGGTGCAGCATTTCTAATGGCAACATCAGCTATTGGGCCTGGTTTTTTAACTCAAACAGCTGTTTTCACAGAACAATTAGGGCCAACTTTTGGATTTGTTATCTTGGCATCACTGATTCTATCGTTAATAGCACAACTTAATGTTTGGCGAGTAATAGGTATATCGGGTTTAAGAGGTCAAGATGTTGCAAATAAAGTGCTTCCAGGACTAGGTTATTTTCTAGCGTTTTTAGTAGCATTGGGAGGGTTAGCCTTCAATATTGGTAATATTGGTGGGGCTGCTCTAGGTTTTAATGTTTTGTTTGGTGCAAATTTTGCCATAGGTGCTGGTGTATCAGCAATATTAGCAATAGTAATATTTTTATCTAAAGAAGCAGGAAAAGCAATGGATACAATGACAAAGGTTCTTGGAGGTGCAATGATTTTACTAGTAGGATATGTAGCAGTTACTACTAATCCTCCAGTTGCAGAAGCTATTTCAAGCACTTTTATGCCTAAAGAGATACCTATGCTAGCAATTATAACCTTAGTAGGTGGTACAGTTGGAGGCTATATAACATTTTCTGGTGGTCATAGATTACTAGATGCTGGTATTTCTGGTAAAGAGAATTTAGCAGAGATTAACAAGTCAGCGTATATGGGAATGGGAATTGCAGCTATTATGAGAGTTTTGTTATTTTTAGCAGTATTGGGAGTTGTTTCAACAGGTTTTAAATTGGACCCTACAAATCCACCTGCATCAGCATTCCAACAAGCTGCAGGTAACCTAGGTTATAAATTGTTTGGATTGGTAATTTGGGCAGCAGCATTAACATCGATAGTTGGTGCAGCTTATACTTCTGTGTCCTTTTTAAAGACATTTTCACCATCGATATCTAAAAATGTAAACAAATGGATTATTGCATTTATAGCACTTTCAACTATTGTTTTTATAACAATTGGAAAACCTGCTAAATTATTAGTAATAGTAGGATCTTTAAATGGATTGATATTACCATTGACCCTAGGAGTTATGTTAGTTGCTTCAGGTAAAAAAGAGATAGTAGGAGATTACAAGCATCCAAAATGGTTACTTATAGCAGGAATTTTAGTTGTTTTAATAACAGCTTATCTAGGTGCTATGTCTCTATCAGGACTTAAAGCATTATGGAGTTAGAAAAAGGGATAATGTATGATAAAATAAAATTTTTAGTTGCAGGCGATAGTTCTCTAGTTATGGAATTTGGAAACAGTATCAGTCCTATAATAAATTCAAAAATAAGGAATGTCCTTAATTTGATAGAAGCTTCGGATATTGTTGGCATTCTAGAATTGATACCAACATATAGATCGATTCAAGTTATATATAATCCATTGTTGATAGAATACGATAGTTTAATCGATAAATTGACAGAGATTGGGAACTCAATTAATGAAGATTCCGCTAACTCAGATAGGATAGTTGAAATACCAACATTATATGGTGGAGAGTATGGTCCGGATATAGAATTTGTAGCAGAGCATAATGGAATAACAGTGGAAGAGGTTATTAGAATACATTCCTCCACTGATTATCTATTGTATATGCTTGGATTTACTCCAGGGTTTGGTTACTTGGGAGGTATGAGTGAAAAAATAGCGGCGCCTAGATTACAAGTTCCTAGAACGAAAATTCCAGCTGGATCGACTGGTGTTGCAGGTACTCAGACTGGAATATACCCTATCGACAGTCCAGGAGGATGGCAATTAATCGGACGTACACCTATAAAGCTATATGATCCACTTGCTGATCCACCTGTTTTGTTAAATGCGGGAGATTACATTAGGTTTACACCAATCAGCGATGAATCAGAATATCTTAAAATATTAGAAGCTGTAAATAATAAAGACTATAAAGTTAATATTATATTAAATGGGGAGGTAAGAACCCATGAATAGTATTAAAATATTAAAGGGTGGTTTGTTTACAACTATTCAAGATAAAGGTAGATGGAATTATCAAAGATTTGGTATGAGCGTTGCGGGAGCTATGGATCATTTTGCGATGAGAATTGCTAATATGTTAGTAGATAATGATGAGTACAGCGCAGTTCTTGAGACTACATTTTTAGGACCAGAGATAGAATTTTGTTGTGATGAAATAATTGCAATAACAGGTGCGAATATGAGTCCAAAAATAAATGGAGAAGCAATACAAATGTGGACTAGCATACTAGTTGAAGAGGGAGATAAGCTCAGCTTTTCAGGTGCAATAAATGGTGTTAGAACCTATATTTCATTTAGTAGGGGATTAGATGTACCAGAAATAATGGGTAGTAAGTCTACATTTGTAAGAGGAAACCTAGGTGGTCTTGAAGGAAGAAAGTTAACAAATGGGGATGAAATTCCTTTAGGAAAGAGAGAGCTTTCAAGTAAAGGAAGCTATTTAAGGGACAAAGACACTCCTATATATACAAAGGATAATAATATAAGGGTAGTGTTAGGTCCTCAAGATGATCATTTTACAGATGAAGCTTTAGAGACCTTCTTAAATTCAAGTTTTGTAATCACATCTGAAGCAGATAGAATGGGGTATAGACTAGACGGGCCTAAAATAGCACATAAAACTGGAGCAGATATTATTTCAGATGGTATAGTGTTTGGTTCTATACAAGTCCCAGGTCATGGATCTCCAATTCTTATGATGGCTGATAGAGCTACAACAGGAGGATACACTAAAATAGCAACGGTTATAACTCCAGATTTAAGTACTCTAGCACAAATGGGTCCAGGTTCTTCAATAACATTTGAAAAAACGAGCGTATATGATTCACATAAGATATATAAAGAATACCAAAATAAATTCGAAGATATTAAAAAGAGCATTAAAGAGAACAAGTTTGAATTTGATAAAAACTTGTTGTTTAACCTAAACATGTTTGGTAAAGGTTTTAGTGTTACAGTAAGAGAAATAGAATAAAGTAAAAAAGATCCTTTGGGGGGAGCCATGTTAAAGGCTCTCTTCTTGGATATTATTAGGAGGGTATTATGGAAAAGCTCTTTATGGAAACAATAGAAGCGAATAGGCACCTTATTAAAGATGCAAAGCTTCCAAGCTATATACCAGCTTTATCACTGTCAAATATCAATGATATAGGATGTTCATATGTAGATGAAAATGGGAAGATATTTAAATTTGGAGATTATGATACAAAGTTTACAATCCAAAGCATCTCAAAACCTATAGCTTTGATTTTAGCAATAAAAGAGAATGGAATGAATGCTGTTTTTGAAAGAGTAGGTTGTGAAGGAACAAATGATGCTTTTAATTCATTTATTGAACTAGATATCGAAAGAAACCCAAAACCAGCAAACCCACTTATTAATTCAGGTGCTATCCTAACGACTTCTTTAATAAAGGGAACTAGTGAAGAAAAAATAAATAAATTGCTAGAAATCACTAGATTAATGGCTAGCAATCCAACAATAGGAATTAATTATGATGTGTATAAATCAGAAAGCGAAACAGATGCAAGAAACAGAGCTATGACATATTTAATGAAAGATAAAGGAGTATTAAAAGGGAATATAGAGGATATGTTAGAAGTATATTTTAAACAATGTTCAATTGTTGTAGATACTGTAGATTTAGCAAATATTGGTAGGTTTATATCGACTGGCTTGGAAGGCCTAAGTTTCCCAGATGTTTCAAATGAAAAAATGGTAACATTTCTAAGGGCAATTTTAACTAGCTGTGGCATGTATAACTATAGTACTAGATTTGCCATTGATGTTGGGATACCAGCTAAATCAGGTGTAGGTGGAGGAATTATGGGAGTGTTAGACAAAGGGCGTGGAATCGGAGTTTATAGTCCAGGAATAGATGATAAAGGCAATTCAGTCGTAGGAATGGCAATTTTAAATGATTTATCAAATAAACTAAACTTAAATAGTTTCAATTCAAAATAAAAGATAATATGCCACTATGAGCATATTATCTTTTATTCTTCAAAGTACTTTAGCAATTTCTCTTTTAATTGTACTTTATCTCTTAAATTATCTTTCAATCCTGATTTGTGAACTGTGAATTGTGAATCGTAATAAACTACTATCTCATCTCCAAGCTCAATTGCTTCATCAATATCGTGGGTGACAAGAATAGTACATCTTTTCTCCATAGCCATCAGTTCTTTGAAAAAATCCATAGCCTGTCTTTTGCTCTGAACATCCAAAGATTTAAAAGGTTCATCCAATAATAAAACCTCGGAAGGGTAGGAGAAAGCGCGAAGGATAGAAATCTTTTGCCTCATACCACCACTTAATTCACCAGGAAGGTAATCCTTATATTCATCCAGATGCAAACTCTTTAACTTGTCCATAATAAAAGGAACGATAAGATTTTTATCCATTTTACCTTTTAAGACAAAGACGAGATTCTCCATCACAGTTTTCCATTCAATTAATCGGTCTTCTTGGAACACAAAAGAAATCCGACTATCCTTAAATCCATTTATATCACCAGTATCAGGTTCCACTAGCCCAGATATAATATGAAGTAAAGTAGTCTTTCCACAACCAGTAGGCCCCAAAATACAAGTAGTTTTGCCATCCTGGAAAGAAAGAGAAACATCCTCTAAAATAGGTACCCCCTCATAATTCTTATATATATTATTAACCTTATATTCCATATATAGCACCTCGTTTCGGTCGACCAAAGCTACGCCTCTGCTTTTTATTGTCATCCTGAGCGTAAGCGTCAGGATCTTATCTTTTAATCTTTATCTTTTAATTGTGATTTATCTTTCAATTTATTGTCATCCTGAGCGAAGCGTGAGGATCTTATCTTTTAATTTTGTTCTGTGAACTGTGATTTATGAATTCCCTCAATCCCCATGAAATCAACAGTATAACAACTATCCACGCAAAGACCCCTGAGGTGTCCAAATAAATCCTTTGTAGTTGCAGTTCTGTTCCTATACCATATGAAGGTTGTGACAGCACCTCGCCCGCTATAACCATCTTAAGATTGGTTGAGATGCTTGAGCCAGATATACTTCTAAGAGCAGCAAATATCCTAGGCATATAAAGGTAAAGAACAAGATCCATGCCAGTCTTATCATAAATTCTTGCCATTTGGAGTAGCTTTTTATCCATTGAATCAATTGCACCCACAACCGTTTCATAAAGAAGTGGGAAAATCATAACAAAGCCAGTAAAAATAGGAACAATATCATTATCCAGCCATATAAGTGCCAAAATTATAATTGCGATAATAGGTATAGAAGAGAGCATAGAAACAAGAGGTTGTATAATAGCATCCATAGCTTTATACATTCTGGACAATCCACCAAGTACAATAGCCAAAACAACTGAAATTAAAAATCCAATAATAGAACGAATCAAAGTTGCACCAACAGTTGGGAAAAATTCATCAGAAACAACAATTCTAACAAGGCTTTTAGAAGTCGAAAAAATAGATGGAAAGATTATTTCATTATCCACCACCATAGATAGGAGTATCCATAGCCCAAATAAAAGAGCTATGGATAATATACTAAGTTTATTTTTCGATGTAAAATATTGTTTCATCAGGAATCGCTCCTCCGATAAACTCAGGTGCAAAGTCCATACAAGCTTTAAAATATTCTTCATACTCAGTTATAGAATCAGCAACTTTAAAATTACCAATATTCATTCTATCCAAGCCTTTAATTATTGCAGGTTTAGGAGTTCCAAGAGCAAGAGTATCTGAAAGATCACCAAGTGCTTCTGGGTTATCCATAGCCCAAGCAATACTTGCTTCATAACTTTCTAAAAACTTCGCTACAAATTCGGGATCATTATCAATCAACGACTGTTTAATAACTAGACTAGATTGAGGATAACCTTTTTCTAAATCCATAGAATTAGCCCAAAGCTCATTTAAATCAAATAAAACCTTTAGATCAGGATCCTTTAACATAACAGCCGAAACCATAGGCTCAGGAAGTATCGCAAATTCTGCTTTTTTACCAATAAGCATAGGTCCAAGCTCAGCAGCAGAAGCAACATATACCGCATTCATATCAGATTCAAGGTTAAGACCATTTTCCTTTAGTATAACATTCCAAACCAAATCAGGAGTTAAACCTTTTCCAAATAGGTAAATTTCTCGACCTTTAAGTTCGTCAAGACTTGTAAGGCTTTCTCTACCAACTACATATATATTACCCCAAGTAGAGGTACCAGCAATCCTATAAGGAATATCCTTATTCCAAGCCTGTGCAGCAAGGTTAGAAGGAACAATAGCAATATCCGCTTCTTCCTTTAATACATCAGTTAAGAGTAAATCTGGAGCGTTAACCATATTATACTCGATTTCTCGACCTAAATCCATATTTTCATCCATCATATAAGCAGCAGTCAGAGCAGTAACACCCTCCATAAATGTAAATTTAACAGGAGCAGCAGGAGCCACAACTTCATTTTTACACCCTGAAAGAACTACACCCATCATTAAAACCAAAACCAACCCAATTAGTGCTTTTTTATTCCAAAATCTCATTATTTTAAGTCTCCTTTTGATATGTAAGGGAAGGCGTTCTCGCCTTCCCAATCTTTTAATCTTCTTAATCCTCTCATTACATCTGGGACAAAAAGAACCGTCCCCATTGTTTACCAACGTTTTATTTTTGCATCTGATCCTTTAATCTTTGTCATCCTGAGCGTAGCGTGAGGATCTTTCACTGTCAATCTCTAACACATTAAGATTCCTCGACAAGCTCGGAATGACAGACAAGGGCGAGCAAAACTCAGCCCTCCTTTTCAACTATCAACTTTATTCCCACTTATTCGGATTCAACTCCCACTTACTGTGATCAGTATGCAACAACTTATGAGAAGTATGTGAAAGCGGTTTCTGTAAATAATTCTCATAGCATTTTTGCACTGAAGGATTCTCGTGTGAGAATCTTATATCATTAATAGCATCTAGTCCATAGAGTATATCAGCTCTATCACCAGCAAGCTCTTGACCATCCCAAATAGGTTGACCTCCACCGCCAGCGCAACCGCCAGGACATGCCATAATCTCAACAAAATCATAATGAACTTCATCTCTTCTTAAAGCCTCTATAAGTCTTCTTGTATTAGCTAATCCACTTGCAACTGCAACAGAAAGAACAGTACCAGCAAGCTCAAACTTAGCTTCTTTCCAACCTTGTCTACCCCTTACATCCATAAAAGCATCAGGAGCAGGATTCTCACCCATTACTAAGAAGTATGCACTTCTTAAAGCAGCCTCCATAACACCACCAGTAGCTCCAAATATTACAGCAGCACCAGATCCAACGCCAAGAGGACTATCTAATTCTTCCTCATCTAGACTTTTAACATTTATATTTTCAGAACGAATAAGTCTTTCAACCTCTCTTGTAGTAAGGACAACATCAACATCTTGACCAGCATCAGCATCGTTCATTATAGGAAGATTAGCCTCAAACTTTTTAGCCAAGCAAGGCATAATCGATATACTAAAGATTTTAGAAGGGTCAACATTCATAAGCTCTGCATAATAGCTTTTTGCAATAGCACCAAACATCTGTTGAGGTGACTTAGCAGTAGAAAGCTGAGAAACCATATCAGGGTATTGGCTCTTTATAAAACGAATCCATCCTGGACAGCATGATGTAAACATTGGGAAGGTTTCATTTTCAGCATTACCTAGTTTCTTTACAAACTCGGAGCCTTCCTCCATAATAGTTAAATCCGCTGTAAAATTAGTATCAAATATATAGTCAAAACCAACAGCTCTTAAAGCAGCTGCAAGTCTTTTAACAGTTGCAAAATCTCTATCAAGTCCAAGTGCCTCACCCCAAGCAGCTCTTACAGCAGGAGCAATTTGAACAACAGTGATCTTATCTGGATCGGCTAAAGCTTCAAATACCTCATCCAGGTCATCTCGTTCACGAAGAGCTCCAACAGGGCAGTGAGTTATACACTGACCACAAAGTGCACAATCAGATTCTTCAATTCTAAGGTTTCCAGATACGTCGACATTTGTCCTAGAACCAGTATTGACAATATCCCAGACATGCAAATCTTGAATCTTGTCACACACCTGAATACATCTCATACATTTTATACACTTTTCATAATCTCTAACCAATGGGAAGTCCTTAGTCCATTTAGCATGGGGAAATGTTTGATGATAGGGATTAACAATAATCCCCAAATCAGTTGCAACATCTTGTAATGAACAGTTGCCACTTCTTACACATAGAGCACAGGTTGCATCATGTTGAGATAATATAAGCTCAACATTTGTTTTTCTTGTTTCTCTAACCTTTGGACTATTAGTAATGACAACCATACCCTCTTCAACGGTAGAATTACAAGCTGTAACTAATCTTTCAACACCTTCAACTTCAACCACACATACACGACAAGCTCCAATATCATTTAAATCCTCTAAATAACAAAGGTTTGGGATTGTGATATGGACTTTTTTAGCTGCTTCCATTATGGTAGTTCCTTCAGGAACACTTAATGCTTTATTATTAATAGTTAAATTTACCATCTTTCAATCCTCCCTCCTTTAAGAGCGCCAAAACCATAGTGGTCACATCTTAAGCATCTATTAGATTCTTGGTTAGCTTCTTCAAGACTCATAGCAAGTTCAACAATATCAAAGTCTTCGATTCTTTCAGATACAGATCTTTCACTCATAGTAACTCTACCACAAGGAGCTCTGTCAGCAAGTGAAGGTTCAGGAATCTTAACATCGGTTTGAATAATATGATGATAACCTAAGTATTCATCTATATTTGCAGCAGCAACTTTACCTGCAGCAATAGCTTGAATAACAGTAGCGGGTCCAGAAATGCAATCACCACCAGCGAAAATTCCAGGAACATCTTTAACACCAGCAGAAGAGAGTGCATCTATTAGACCACGTCTTACAGGAATACCATCCTTTTCAAAATCCTTAGATTCAATACCCTGACCGATTGCAATAACAACCATATCGCAAGGAATTCTTATAGGATTTTCTTTTGCATCGCGAGGCATAGGTCTGTCAGATTTTATAGCACCAACTATTTGAGGTTGAACCCAAAGCCCAGATACATTTCCATTCTCGTCTTTTTCAATTTTAATTGGGGATGCAAGTTCAATTATTTCACAACCCTCTGCGACAGCATCGTGAATTTCTTCTTCCATTGCAGGCATATCAGCTTTTCTTCTTCTATATATAAGGTCAGAGCGTATAGCACCAAGTCTTATAGCAGAACGAGCCACATCTATTGCCACATTTCCACCGCCTAAAACAACAACTGTTTTATCTTCAAAATCAGGATAAATTCCATCGCCGATATCTTTTAATATATCAACAGCAGAAAATACTCCAAGAGCATCCTCACCATCAATACCAATTTTTTTATCAATTTGAGCACCAATAGCAATATATACACTGTCAAAACGATCCTTTAAATCAATAATTGAAATATCTTTTCCTATATCTATACCTAAATTAACTTTAACTCCATTTGAAAGCATAGTTTGGATTTCACGGTCCAACAGGTCTCTAGGAAGTCTATAGTTAGGAATACCATAGCGAAGCATTCCACCTAAATGATCCTTTTGTTCAAATAATTCAACATCGTGACCCATTAATGATAAGTAGTATGCAGCAGATAATCCACTTGGACCACCACCAACAACACCAACTTTTTTACCAGTAGAAGGAGCAGGATGAGGTATTGGTACATGGCCAGCATTATCAACTGCAAAACGCTTAAGTCCTCTGATATTTATAGAATCATCAATCATATTTCTTCTACATCTTGTCTCACAAGGATGCTCACAAACATAAGCACAAGTAAGAGGCATTGGATTATCCTTCCTTATTAAGGATACTGCTTCTGCATATTTCCCCTCAGAAATTAGAGCGATATATCCAGGAACATCAACACCAGCAGGACACAAGGATACACAAGGAACTGATTGATATAGACAAAAGTTACATCTGTCTCTAAGTATATGTTCTTCAAAGTCATCCCTAAAGCCTTCAACACCCTTTAAAACCATATTAGCTGCTTCATATCCAATTGCACAATCAGCAGAATAATAAATACTCCTCGCAGTTTTTTCAATTAGATCAATAGTTTCTAGTTCAGCTTTTCCATCTAGTACATCTTCAAGCAAACTCTCCAGCTGTCCAAGTCCAATACGACAAGGTACACATTTTCCACAAGTCTGAGCATGCGCCATCTTTAAAAATGATGCAGTCAGGTCAATAGGACATAAGCCTGGAGGCGAAGCAGTGATTCTTTTTTCAAGATCCTTATACATATCTTCGACAGTAGCCTGAGCCCTGTCCTGTGTAATAATACTTAATCTACTCAAATCAATCCTCTCCTTTATATTGATTTATGTAATTCTAATTTCTGTCATTCTGAGCGTAGCGTAAGAATCTAATCTTTTAATCTTTCAAGTGTGATTTGTGAATTGTATTTATGTATTGACATTAAATTGTTAAACAAATCACAATATCTATCTAAATTCTATATTCTTTAACAATTAAAGTCAAGCAATATAACTAAAAATTCAAACAATTGACTTACAATTTTGTCATTCTAAGCAAAGCTAAAGAATCTTATCTTTTATTCTTTCTGTCATTCTGAGTAAAGCGTAAGAATCCTATCTCCATGTTGTCATTCTGAGTAAAACGTAAGAATCTTTCTTTTGTCTTTCTTTTGTCTTTTTTATTGAGATTTGTGCATTGATATGATATAATCATTCAGTAATCGAATGAACAAAGGAGCATACTATGGATACATTAAAAAACAACAGCTTTTTCATACCAACAAATACATACAAAGAACTCCTAGTCTTAGAAGCAATACATAAAAACCCAAAGACAACACAAAAACAACTAGGTCAAACAATAGGTGCAGCGGCCTCTATGGTTAATGCATATATAGATGAATGCGAAATGAATGGATATATAAAAAGAGAATATAAATCTTCAAAAAATGTACTCTATCATATAACCAAGAATGGAATAAAAAGAAAAAAATACCTTAATATAAGCTACCTAGAAGAACTGATGGATCTACATAAACTAGCTAAAGGCGGAATAGAAAAGTTTCTTAAAGATGTAGTAAAAAAAGGATATAAAAATATAATCCTCTACGGAGCAGGTGAAGTAGCAGAAATAATCCTAGGAGTAATAAACGACAAAACCGTAAAAGGATTAAATGTAGTAGCAGTAGTAGACGACGACCTAGAAAAACGAGGTAAGACAATTTTAGAACATGGGATTATTACAAGAACAGATTTAAAGAAGTATGAGTATGATGGGATATTGATTTCTAGTTATACATATGAAGATACGATTAAGGAACAACTGCTAAAAAGTGGATTTGAGAAGAGTAAGATTATTCAGTTTTTTGGATGATGTTTTTTCAATTTTTATTTTAACTTTACAATAAGAAAGGATGGCAATATTATGGCAGATAAGATTTGGTTGGCTTCGCCCCATATGAGTGATGAAGGGTATGAAATGGAATATGTAAAAGAAGCATTTGATACAAATTGGATAGCACCACTTGGACCTAATGTGAATGGTTTTGAAAATGAAATCGCGGCTATGGTTGGATCTAAAGCTGCATCAGCTACTACGACTGGAACTGCTGCAATCCATTTGGCTTTAAAATCAGTTGGTGTTAAAGAAGGCGATATTGTATTTTGTCAATCATTGACGTTTTCAGCTACCGCTAATCCAATTATTTATGTAGGTGCTAAACCTGTTTTTATTGATAGTGACTACAAAACTTGGAATATGGATCCTAATGCGCTTGAAGAAGCTTTTAAGAAATATCCAAATGTTAAGGCGGTTTTAGTGGTTCATCTATATGGATTATCTGCGGATATGGATAAAATTATGGAAATTTGTAACAAGTATAATGTTCCAGTAATTGAAGATGCCGCTGAATCATTAGGTACATACTACAAGGGGAAACACACAGGTACTTTTGGAGAGTACGGAGTTTTTTCATTCAATGGCAATAAGATCATCACAACTTCAGGTGGCGGTATGGTGGTTTCAAACAATGAAGATAAAATTGCCAAGACCAGATTCTGGGCTACACAAGCCAGAGACAAAGCAAGGCACTATCAACATAGCGAATTAGGGTTTAATTACCGTATGAGCAATGTTGTGGCTGGCATTGGTAGAGGGCAACTTAAAGTATTGGATAAAAGAGTGGCCAAGAAGAAATATATTTTTGAATATTACAAAAGGGAACTAGGTCAATTAGAAGGTATTGAATTCATGCCTGTCAATGATTGGAATGAACCTAACTATTGGTTAACTTGCATGACGTTAAACGGCAAAGTAAGACCTTTAGATGTAATGGAAGCACTTGAGAAAGAAAACATAGAATCACGACCTGTTTGGAAACCAATGCACATGCAGCCGTTCTTTGCTGAATATGATTATGTTGGCGGAGATGTCGGAGAGAAGCTTTTTGAGAATGGTATTTGTTTGCCTAGTGATACTAAGATGACAGATGAGGATTTGAGTAGAATAGTTGAGACTATTAAGAAATTATGGTGATAATAGATGCTTTACAAACGAATTTTTAAAAGACCCATGGATTATATATTATCATTATTAGCAATTGTTTTCTTAAGTCCAGTGTTAATAGCAGTAGCTATTACAGTAAGAAATAAACTGGGCAGTCCAGTAATATTTAAACAGAAAAGACCAGGATTAAACGAGAAGATATTTACTATGTATAAGTTTAGAACTATGACTGATGAAAGAGATGATATAGGAGAACTACTTCCAGACGCTATTAGACTTACAAGTTTTGGGCAGAAGCTTAGAGCATCTAGTTTGGATGAACTTCCTGAACTTTTTAATATACTTAAAGGTGATATGTCGATTATTGGGCCAAGACCATTACTTGTGGAATATTTACCACTTTACAACGAGCATCAAAAAAGAAGGCATGAGGTTAGACCAGGTCTTTCGGGATTAGCTCAAATTGGTGGCAGAAATGCGATAGAATGGGAAGATAAATTCAATTTAGATGTAAAATATGTAGACAATATAAGTTTTCTTGGAGACTGGAATATTATTATTACTACTTTAAGAAAAGTGTTAATAAAGGAAGGAATAAGTTCAGGTACTTCAGTTACTACTGAACCATTTAAAGGTAGCATGAAAATGGAGGAATAACATTATGAAGGATATAGTGATAATAGGGGCTGGTGGTTTTGGTAGAGAAGTAGCCTGGTTAATAGAGGATATTAATAGTCTGAATAATGAATGGGATATAGTAGGTTTTGTGGATGATAATAAAACGCTACACGGCACTGAGATTAATGGATATAAAGTAGTTGGTAATGTTGAATGGCTTAGAGGACAAGAATTATATGTTGTAAATGCAATTGGAGATCCAATAATTAAGAAAAACGTAATGAAAAAGCTTAGTGGTAGTAAAAATACATACCCTGTATTAATTCACCCAAGTGTTATTTATTCAGATAAGGTAACCTTTGGAGAAGGTTCAATTATATGTGCTGGCAATATCATCACAGTAAATATTGAAGTTGGAAAACATGTAATCATTAACTTAGATTGTACGATTGGTCATGATGCAATACTTGGAGATTATACAACAGTTTTACCTAGTGTAAATATTTCTGGATTTGTTGAAATGGAAGAATGTGTGAGCATTGGGACAGGTTCAGCTATTATTCAAGGAGTATCAGTAGGTAAAAATACTGTAATTGGTGCAGGCGCAGTAGTAGTTAAAGATTTACCAAGTAATTGTACTGCTGTTGGTTCACCAGCTAAGCCAATTAAATTTAATGAATAGTAGGTGTCTAGATTGAATATATTGTTTTTAACGTTATCAAAAATGGAAGATGTAAATGAAAGAGGAATCTATACTGATCTTGTTCGGGAAATGGGCAATAAAGGAATAAATGTATTTGTAGTCAATCCCAGACAAAAACGTGAAAACTTATCAACTGAATTATCTATACAAGGCAATGTAAATATATTACATGTTAAAACTGGTAATATTACTGCTACCAAGTCTTCTGCAGAAAAAGGGTTATCAACTTTAATGATAGAAAATCACTATTTGAATGCTATAAAGTATAATTTTAAAGATGTACATTTTGATATGGTTATGTATTCAACCCCTCCTATAACATTTAATAAAATTATCAGATATTATAAGAAACATCATAATAGCATTACATATTTAGTTCTTAAAGATATATTCCCACAGAATGCAGTAGATATAGGTTTAATGAAAAAAGATGGAATTTTATATAAAGTGTTTAGGAATAAAGAAATCAACCTATATAAAGATTCAGATGTTATTGGATGTATGTCTCAAGGGAATTTAGATTATGTTTTAGAACATAATAAATATATAGATAAAGATAAAATAGAGATATTTCCAAATGCTATAGAACCGATTAATAAAGAAAAAATAGAAAAGAACAAAGAAGTTTTAGACAAATATAATATTCCAGAAAATAATACTTTATTCGTTTACGGGGGTAATCTAGGAAAACCTCAAGGTATAGACTTTATTCTCAAAGTAATTGATGAATTCCATAAAGTTGATAATGGTCATTTACTAATAGTGGGAAGTGGTACTGAGTTTAATAAAACAAATAACTATATAGAAAATAATAAACCTAAGAAAGTAAGTATTTATGAAAAATTACCAAAGGAAGAATACGATAAATTGATAAGTTGTGCAGATGTGGGATTAATCTTTTTAGACTATAGATTCACAATACCAAACTTTCCATCTAGACTTACTTCTTATATGGAAAATTCATTACCCATATTAGCGGCAACGGATATCAATACGGATATAAAAGAAACATTAATAGAGTCAGGTAGTGGTTTGTGGTGTGAGAGTAACGATGTAGGTGAATTCATTAAACATGCAAAAAAACTATCAGTAGATAAAGATATTAGACAAAATATGGGAATAAATGGAAGAAGGTATTTAGAACAAAATTATGATATTAGAAAAACGATTGATATATTATTAAAGCACTTAGAGGGAGATGTTAAAAATGTTTAAAGATAAAACATTATTAATAACTGGTGGTACAGGATCCTTTGGGAATGCCGTACTAGATAGATTTTTAGAAACAGGTATTAAAGAAATAAGAATATTTTCTCGTGATGAGAAAAAGCAAGATGATATGAGAAAATTATATAAAAATGATAAGATTAAGTTTTACATAGGGGATGTAAGAGATATTGGTAGTATTAAAAATGCAATGTATGCAGTGGATTTTGTATTTCATGCAGCAGCATTAAAACAAGTACCTTCTTGTGAGTTTTTTCCTCTAGAAGCAGTAAAGACAAACATTCTAGGTACAGAGAATGTATTAACAGCTGCCATAGAATCAGGAATAAAAAAGGTAATATGCCTATCAACAGATAAAGCGGCTTACCCTATAAATGCTATGGGAATATCAAAGGCTATGATGGAAAAGGTATTTGTAGCAAAAGCAAGAACAGTATCCCAAGATAAAACCCTTATTTGTGGGACTAGATATGGTAATGTAATGGCTTCAAGAGGATCAGTTATACCACTATTTATTGATCAAATTAAAAAAGGTGAACCTTTGACAATTACAGATCCCAATATGACAAGATTTTTAATGAATCTTGAAGATGCAGTAGAATTAGTAATATTCGCATTCCAAAATGCAAATGCAGGAGATATTATGGTACAAAAATCACCAGCATCTACAGTAGGAGATTTAGCTCAAGCTTTAAAGGAATTATTTAATGCAGATAATGAAATTAAAATAATAGGTACAAGGCATGGCGAAAAACAATACGAAACTTTACTTACAAAAGAAGAATATTTACCAGCGGAAGACATGGGTGTATTCTATAGGGTACCAGCGGATACAAGAGACCTTAATTATGATAAATATTTTATAGATGGAAGCAAAGAGTTATCCACCCAAAATGAATACAATTCAAACAATACAGAGATTTTAAATGTAGAGCAAATAAAAGAAAAACTTTTAGAGTTAGACTATGTAAAAGATGAATTGAAAGGTTGGAATAAATAATGAAAATACTAGTAACTGGATCACAAGGTTTTGTTGGAAAGAATTTAATAGCAGAGCTAAGGAACAGAGGTTACGATAATATATTTGAATATACAAGAGATACAGATAAATCATTATTAGAGGAATACACTAAGGAATGTGATTTTGTATATCATTTAGCTGGAGTAAACAGACCTAAGGAAGAAAAGGAATTTATGGAAGGTAATTTTGGTTTTACCTCAGAACTTATAGATTTACTAAAGAAATATAAAAATAAAGCACCAATACTAATCACATCATCTATTCAAGCAGAAAGAGATAATCCTTATGGTAGAAGTAAAAAGGTGGGAGAAGACCTTTTATTTAACTATAGCAAAGAAACAGGAGTTAATGTTCTTATATATAGATTAGCCAATTTATTTGGGAAATGGAGTAAACCAAATTATAATTCAGCAGTATCTACGTTTTGCTATAATATTGCTAGGGATATAGAAATACAAGTCAATGATTCAGAGGTAGATCTCTCTTTATCTTATATTGATGATGTAGTTAAAGAATTCATCAATGCTATGGAAGGTAATCCAACACAAGATGAAGAATTTTGTATAGTGCCCGAAACACACAAGGTCAAACTAGGGAAAATAGCAGAATTAATAAAGTCCTTTAGAGATAGTAGACAGGATTTATTCATACCAAATATGAATGATCTATTTACTAAAAAACTATACAGCACATATCTATCTTACTTGCCAGAAGATAAATTTTCATATGAATTAAAAATGAATGTAGATAAAAGAGGTTCCTTTACAGAGTTTGTAAAATCATCTGATCGTGGACAAGTATCAGTGAATGTCTCGAAACCAGAGATTACTAAAGGAAACCATTGGCATCATACAAAGAATGAAAAATTTCTTGTAGTAAGTGGTGAAGGTTTAATAAGATTTAGGAAAATAGATTCAGATGAGATAATAGAGTATAGGGTAAGTGGGGATAAGTTTGAAGTGGTGGATATACCTACTGGATATACTCATAATATAATAAATGTAGGAGATACAGATTTAGTAACTGTAATGTGGGCAAATGAAACATTTGACCCGGAAAATTCTGATACATATTTCTTGGAGGTTTAGTAATTATGAAAAAGTTAAAAGTTATGACAGTTGTTGGAACTAGACCAGAAACCATAAGATTGTCTGCTGTTATTAATAAATTAGAAGAATCAGAAGCAATAGAGCATATACTTGTACATACAGGACAAAACTATGACTATGAATTAAATGAAGTATTCTTTGAAGATTTCAAATTAAGAAAACCAGATTACTTTCTTAATGCAGCTACTGGAACAGCAGTAGAAACTATAGGAAACATATTAGTTAAAATAGATCCTATTCTTGAAGAAGTTAAACCAGAAGCTTTTCTAGTGTTAGGGGATACGAATAGTTGTTTATGTGCTTTAGCCGCAAAAAGAAGACATATCCCCATTTTCCATATGGAAGCTGGGAACAGATGCTTTGACCAACGAGTACCAGAAGAGACAAACAGAAAGATTGTTGACCATATATCAGATATAAACTTAACTTATAGTGATATTTCAAGAGAGTACCTTCTTAGAGAAGGATTACCAGCAGATAGAATCATAAAGACAGGAAGTCCAATGTTTGAAGTGCTTAACTCTAGAAAAGATGATATTGAGAAATCAAATATCCTAGAAAAACTAGAATTAGAGGAAAGAAAATATTTTGTAGTTTCTGCCCATAGAGAAGAAAATATAAGCTCAGAAAATAATTTTATAGATTTATTTGAAAGTTTAAATATAATAGCAGAAAAATATGAAATGCCTATAATCGTCAGCACTCATCCAAGAACAAGAAACATGATTGAAGCTAAAAATATTGAACTAAACTCTTTAATATCATTACTGAAACCTTTAGGATTTAATGATTATGTAAAGCTTCAAATGAAATCTAAAGCAGTTCTTAGTGATAGCGGAACTATAAGCGAAGAATCTTCTATACTAGGATTTAGAGCACTGAATATGAGACAAGCACATGAAAGGCCAGAAGCTATGGAAGAAGCATCAGTTATGATGGTAGGACTTAAAGAAGAAAGAATTCTACAAGGGTTAGAAGTGTTAGAGACGCAAGAAAAAGATATGTTACGATTGGTAGAGGATTATAATATGCCAAATGTTTCTGATAAGATTTTGAGGATAATATTAAGTTATACTGATTATGTAAATAGAGTTGTTTGGGGGAAATAAGAATGAAAGTATTGCAGATAAATTCTGTTTGTGGGATAGGGAGTACAGGGAGAATTGCTACCGATATTCATAATATTTTACTTGAACAAGGGCATGAAAGTTATGTTGCATACGGAAGAGATCTACCGAAAAACTGTGATAATACGATTAAGATAGGTACTAAGTTCGATAACTATAGCCATGTTTTAAAGACAAGGCTTTTAGATATGCATGGGTTTGGATCAATAAATGCTACTAGAGAATTTATTGCAAAAATAGAAGAAATCAATCCAGATATTGTTCATTTGCATAATATACATGGTTACTATATAAACATTAAGATATTATTTAATTATTTAAAAAAGACAAATATGCCAGTAGTATGGACACTACATGATTGTTGGGCTTTAACAGGGCATTGTTCACATTTTGATTATATAGGATGTGATAGATGGCATAATGAATGCCATGATTGTCCTCAAAAGAAAGAATATCCATCTAGTATTCTAGTAGACAATTCTAGGAATAATTTTAGAATAAAAAAGGAGTTATTTACTGGGATAAATAACTCCATAATCGTAACACCCTCAGAATGGTTAGCAAACTTAGTTAAGAAGTCCTATTTAAAGGAATACCCGATAAAAATAATAAATAATGGCATAGATTTGGAAGTTTTCAAGCCATTAGAAAGTGAGTTAAGAAAAAAACATAACCTGGAAGATAAGTTTATTATTTTAGGGGTAGCGAACATTTGGAACGAAAGAAAGGGTATAAATTACTTTTTAAAGCTATCCAATGTTCTAAAAGATGATGAAGTAATTGTTCTAGTGGGGCTAACAAGAAAACAAGAAAAACAACTACCAAACAATATTATAAGTTTTAAAAGGACAAATAGTACTGAAGAGTTGGCAAAAATTTATACAATTGCTGATGTTTTTGTAAATCCTACTTTAGAAGATAATTTTCCAACAACTAATTTAGAAGCAATGGCTTGTGGAATCCCAGTTATTACGTTTAATACTGGAGGGAGTATAGAAAGCATAGATAGAGGTACGGGTTTTGTTGTAGAGAAGGGTAATTTGATGGAGTTGTATGATAAAATAGTAATTATAAAGGCTAATGGTAAAAATACTTATTTGAATAACTGTTTAGCTAAAACCAAACGATTATATGATAAAAAAACTAATTTTATTGATTATTTAGAGTTGTATAATAAAAGTTTATATGTAAAGTAAGTTGTTAAAAATTAATTATTTCGTACAAAAAAGTTAATGCTTAATTATTTATTAAAAAAACAATGGATATATTTTAATGTTTCGTTAAATACAACTATAAAAGATGAATGGAGCTATAATATGCTTGCAATTTATTATTTGTTACTATTACTGTCATTATTATTAGTTACTAAAATTAAATATAGAACAATAGTAAAATTGAATAGCTTGTTCAATATAAGTTGGTGTATATCCTGTGGCTTAGCGTCATTAGGTGTATATGGATTAAATAAACCAATTTTTACTGTACATATTCTTTCGACTATATGTATTTTAATATTCAATATTATATATATGAGTGCTTCAATTAAACAATCATCAATAATAAAAATAGTAAGAACTAGACATACTCCAAGAAAACCAAATTATAGAATTATAGTTTTTGTTAATATTATTGCATATATATTTTCAGCCCCATTTATCTGGAAGTCTATTGCTATCATAAGATCTGTGGGACTTTACGGCTTGCGATCTCTTTCTTTTATAGGAACAAATAATTTTGCAAATACAAATCAGTTAACAATATTTCAAAACATTATTGAACCCATTTTTATAGCAACTATACTAATTCTTGCGATTGATATTGGTTATAAAAGACAAAAAAAAAGCATGTTTATTATTACAATAATTGATGTTATCATTTATACAATTTTGTTTGGTGGCAGAGCTATGATTCTTCAATCTATATTGTTTATTATAATTTCAATCTTGTTAACTAACAATTTTACTAGTATTAAAGATTTTATTTTACAACTTATAAGAAAGTATAAGATTATAATAATTTTTACAGGGTTTTCATTAGCTGCAATAATGTACATAACTTCTCAAAGAAGTTTTTATGGGAAAAGTTTTATAGAAAATGCTTTACTTTATTTTGTTGGTCCTTTTGCCTTTCTAAGTGAATTATTAAAGGACAATACATTAACAAAGAACTTAATGTTTGGGAAAGCTACTTTTGGATGGGTTTTAGGTTTATTTTCTATTATTATAAAATTATTATTTGGTACCGAGTATAATGGCGCAGATTACATTATAACACAAGTGACATCACGTGTAAGAGTAATAGGTAATGGCATTACTTTTAATGCTTTACCAACAATGTTATATGCTTTTTTAAAAGACTTTGGCTATTTAGGATCAGTTATAGGGCCAGCTTTATATGCATTGACAATGTCTATAGTTGAGAAAAAATATTATAAACTAAATTCTTTATTTTGGTTAGCTCTTCTCATATTTTTCATATATGGTATACCATTTACAGTGATGAATTATTATTATATGACAGCAAATACAGTTATTTTAGTAATCATAATATTTTCTTTTACAGTTTCAGTTAAATAATTTTTACGGAGGCAAATAATGGAAAATAATAATATTTTAGTTAGCATATCTTGTATAACCTATAATCAAGAATATTATATTAGTCGAGCATTAGATAGTTTTTTAATGCAAAAAACAAATTTCGAATATGAAATTTTAATTCACGATGATGCATCTACTGATAGAACTGCAGAGATAATTAAGGAATATGAAGAAAAATATCCTTACATTATTAAGCCAATTTACCAGTCAGTAAACCAGTATTCAAAAGGGGTAAAAATAGGGAAATTAAATGATAACAGAGCATTAGGTAAATACATAGCTTCTTGTGAAGGAGATGATTATTGGATAGATTCCCATAAATTGCAGAAACAAGTAAATTATATGGAGTTACATACTGATTGCAGTCTTTGTGTTCATGCAGCAAATACAGTAGACTATAATGGCAAGCAAACTGGTTATCGTATAAGACCAAATATAGGAAATAGAAAGTATACTTTTGAGGATATGTTAGTAGCTGGTGGTGGCTTATTTGCAACAAATTCAATGCTTTATAGGGTTGAACTAATTGAAAATTTACCAGATTTTTATTATAGTGCTCCAGTTGGGGATTATCCTTTGCAGATATATTTATCACTCCTTGGTGAAGTATATTATTTGGATGAAGTAATGTCTGCGTACAGGATAAATGCAATAAACTCATGGACTAATGAAATAGTATTTAATGATTTTAGAATTATTGAACATACAAAAAGAATAATTTTCATGTTTAATGAAATAAATAAATTTACTAAAGGAAAATATTCATACACAATTGGTCAATGTATCTTGGTTAATATGTTATATATTTCATTAATAAAAAATGATAAAGTAAAAATCAAGGGAATTAGAAGTCAAATCAATATTAAATTATTTGGAACAAATTATAAAAGATTATATCTGTATTCAAAGATTCCTTTAATCTATCGAACTGCTCGTAAATTAAAGTTGAATTTATTAAAAGTTAAAGTAAAAAAATCAAATAAATTGAGATGATAAAATCATGAATAAATCAAATAATCATATACTTATATCTAAAAGAGAAGTTTTATCAGCTCTCTTCTGGAAACTAATGGAACGCAGTGCTACACTAGGAATTCAATTTATAGTTCAAATAGTACTAGCGAGATTACTTCTACCTAAAGACTATGGCTCAATAGCACTAGTAACTATCTTTATTTTATTAGCAAATGTGTTTGTTCAGAGTGGATTTAATACTGCACTTATACAAAAAAAAGATGCAGATGAAGCTGATTTTTCTTCAGTGTTTTTTTTAAGTTTATTTGTGGCAGGAATAATATATATAATTTTATTTTTTACGGCACCATTAATAGCAAATTTTTATAGAAATTCACAACTTATATTGGTGATAAGGGTTTTATCTATAACATTGTTTTCAGGAGCAATTAATTCAATACAAAATGCATATGTTTCTAAGAATATGATGTTTAAAAAGCTATTTTTTAGTAGCTTAGGTTCAATTCTAGTATCGGGTACATTAGGTGTAATATTTGCATATGCAGGATATGGAATTTGGGCTCTGGTAATACAGCAATTAACAAATCAATTTATGATAACAATAATACTTTGGTTTACAGTAAAATGGAGGCCGCAATTATTATTTTCTTTTAAAAGAGTCAAAGTTCTTTTTTCATATGGGTCAAGGTTATTAGCCTCAGCATTATTAGATACTCTATACATAAATATAAGAACATTAATTATAGGAAGAATCTATAGCCCGGAGGTATTAGGTTTTTATAACAGAGGACAGCAGTTTCCTCAACTTATTGTTTCAAATATTGATGGATCTATTCAATCTGTAATGCTACCAACTTTGTCAGTTCATCAAGATGATAAGATAAAGGTTAAGGATATGGTAAGACGATCCATTATAACTAGTTCTTTTATAATGTTGCCAATGATGGTAGGCTTAGCTGTGGTTGCAGAACCATTAGTGAGAATTTTATTAACGGATAAATGGCTACCTTCAGTACCTTTTTTACAGATATTTTGTGCTTCTTATGCCTTAATGCCAATACATACAGCAAATTTACTAGCAATTAATGCCCTAGGTAGAAGCGATATATTCTTTAAATTAGAAATTATAAAGAAAACAATTGGAATAATGATATTAGTTGTTAGTATTCCTTTTGGAATTTATGCTATGGCATGGGGCGCTTTGTTAGGTGATTTGATTGCTACCTTTATAAATGCATATCCAAATTTAAGATTACTTAAATATAGTTACATAGAACAATTGAAAGATATATTGCCCTCGATATTAATAGCTTTGATTATGGGAGCGGTAATTTATAGCTTTAACTATTTAAATATTCCCATGGGCTTAATTTTAACATTTCAGGTAACGGTAGGTGCCTTTATATATATATCACTAGCGAAGATATTTAGAATAGAGAGTTTTGATTATTTGATATTTACACTAAAGGATATCCTAAAGATTAGGGGGGAAGTGAAGAAATGAAATTAGTTCTAATGCAGCCATATTTTTTTCCATATATAGGTTATTTTATGTTAATAAAGCATAGTGACAAGTTCATTATATTCGATACAGCTCAATTTATGAAGGGGGGATGGGTTAATCGAAATAGAATATTAAAATCAAGTGGTGATCCAATGTACTTTAATGCACTTATTCATAAAGCTCATGTTAGAACAGCAATCAATGAAATTAAGTTGAATTATAAAGAAGATTGGAAATCTAAAATATTAGCACAATTAGAAGCATATAAGAAATTCGCACCATACTACTATGATGTAAGTGATTTTTTAAAGAGATGCTTTGAATATGAAACAGATAGTTTAGCAGAATTAAATTATTATACAATAAAAGAAACTTGTAAATATTTAAACATAGAATTTAATTTAGAAATTTTATCAGAAATGAATATTAATATTGATGATGTTAATGAATCGGATGAATGGGGGCTTAATGTTACAAAAGCTATGAACGCTAAAGTATACCTGAATGCTCCTGGTGGTATGGAATTTTATGATAAAGATAAGTATGCTGCTAATGGAATTGATTTAAGGTTTATTAAACCAAATCTAAAACCATATGATCAAAAAATAAAGGAATTCGTTCCTGGATTATCGATAATTGATGTAATGATGTTCAATAGTGTAGAAGAAATAAATAAGATGTTAGATGATTATGAGGTGCTTTGATGAAAGAAATAGGTGGTTATTTTGGTTTAGATCAATTTATAGATAGACCTTATTATAAAAATATGATTGAGCTCAACACAGGTAGAAATGCTCTATTGTACTTAGTAAAATCAAGAAAAATTAAAAAAATTTACATCCCTTACTATTTATGTGACTCCGTGGTTGATGTTTTAAAAAAACACAAGTATGATTTTGAATACTATCACATAGATAATGAATTTAATCCAGTTTTTGAGAAGGCACTTGAAGAAGATGAATATCTATATATAGTAAATTATTATGGACAGATAACAAATGAAAGGGTGCTTTATCTTAAACAGAAGCATGGAAGAGTTATTCTAGATAATACTCATTCCTTTTTTCAAAAATCAACAGAAAAGATAGATACTATTTATTCATGCAGAAAGTTTTTTGGAGTTCCAGATGGAGCATATTTATCTACAGATTGTTTATTATATAAAGAACTAGAGATTGATTTATCTAAAGATCGTATGTCTCATATTTTAGGTAGATATGAAGGATTGGCTTCTGATTACTATTGTGATTTTCAAGAAAATGATGACTTGTTTAATATTGAGTCGTTAAAATACATGTCAAAGCTTACCAAAAATATTCTTGGAGCTATTGATTATCAGAGAGTTATAGAAACTAGAGATGAAAATTATTTCTATTTAGAAAGTAAGCTTAAAGAAATAAATAGATTAAATTTGCTTAGATCAGAAGGAGCTTTTGCATATCCTTTGTATGTAGAAAATGGAGTAGAAATTAGAAAAAGACTAGCAGGTAAGAAAATATATATACCTACACTTTGGCCTAATGTGATTAGAGATAATTTGGAAGATAGTATAGAATATAATTATGCTGCTAATATATTACCTTTGCCTTGTGATCAAAGGTATGGGATTAAGGAAATGGAATACTTAGTTAAACAATTGAAAATGCTACTTAATTAGATTATTATGGAGGATGTATTATGAATATTAAAGGTAAAATAGTATCATTAAGAGCTATTGAGATAGAAGATTTGGAAATGATGAGAGAAATGTTAAATGATCCTGAGATTGAAAGTTTAGTTGTAGGTTGGGCATTTCCAGTTTCAAAATATCAACAACAGCAATGGTATGAGAAGAACATTAATGATAACAATAATCAGAGATTCATAGTAGAAACAGAGGAAGATGGTCCTATTGGAATTGCTACATTGGTCAATATTGATTGGAAAAATAGAAAGGCAACACATGGAATAAAATTATCAAATAATAAAAGGCGTTCGAAAGGTATTGGAACCGATACTGTAATGGCAATAATGAAGTATGCATTTGATGAGCTTCAACTTAATAGGCTGGATGGTAGTTGGTTTGATGATAATATTGCTTCAAAAAAATTATATTTTAAATGTGGTTGGAGCGTAGAAGGAAGAATACGAAAATGTGTCTTTAAGAATGGAAAATTCAGAGATTTAGATATAGTGGGTATATTAAAAGAAGATTATTATAGCTTAGTAGAAAATAATAAATACTGGGAGGATTAATCTAGATATGTCAAAACTAATTCAAGTTACTCAATCATCAATGCCTGATTTTAGAGAGTACACAAAAGAGATAAAAGACCTATGGGATAGCAAATGGCTTACCAATATGGGTGTTAAGCATAAAGAACTAGAAGCACAATTAATTAATTATTTAAATGTATCAAATATTACACTATTTACAAATGGTCACCTAGCTCTAGAATGTGTAATAGCATCTTTTAACCTAACTGGAGAAGTAATTACAACGCCATTTACTTTTGCATCTACAACACATGCTATTGTGAGGAATGATTTAGAACCTGTATTTTGTGATATCAATGCAGAAGACTATACTATTGATGTAGATAAAATTGAATCTCTTATAACTGATAAGACTTGTGCTATTCTTCCAGTTCATGTATATGGCAATGTATGTGATGTAGAGGGAATTGAGAAAATTGCTAAAAAGCATAATTTAAAAGTAATATACGATGCAGCACATACATTTGGAGTTAGAGTAAATGGACAAGGTATAGGATCTTTTGGGGATGCATCTATGTTTAGTTTTCATGCTACAAAGGTATTTCACACCATTGAAGGTGGGGCTGTAACATATAATGACCCTTCTTTGGGTCAAAAGCTAAATGATATAAAAAACTTTGGAATAACAGGACCTGAGACTGTTGAGTATGTTGGCGGTAATGCTAAAATGAATGAATTTCAAGCGGCTATGGGCATTTGCAATATTAGGCATGTAGATTCTGAAATAGCTAGAAGAAAAATTGTAGTTGATAGATATAACAAGCAATTAATTGGAATTGAAGGTATTAAGTTATTAAAGAAGCAAGCAGGTGTTACGAGTAATTATGCTTATTTCCCTGTAGTATTTGACGGATACCAGAAAACTAGAGATGAAGTATTTGAAGGATTAAAGACAGAGAATATTATAGCTAGGAAATATTTTTATCCACTTACTACTAGCTTTGATTGTTATAAAGATAAGTTTAATGTAGATGATACACCAGTTGCTAAATATATTGCTGAAAGAGTATTAGCATTACCATTGTACGCTGATTTAAGCGTACAAGATGTAGATAGAATCTGTGAAATAATTAAAGGTTAGGAGGTTTAGAATGAAAGGTATTATACTTGCAGGAGGAAAAGGAACAAGGCTATATCCAATGACTCAGGCAGTTTCAAAACAACTGTTGCCGATTTATGATAAGCCATTGATATATTATCCGTTATCTGTGTTAATG
Source organism: Gudongella sp. (assembly GCA_034006985.1). Classification (GTDB taxonomy): domain Bacteria; phylum Bacillota; class Clostridia; order Tissierellales; family Tissierellaceae; genus Gudongella. The sequence goes on along the minus strand of JAVERT010000005.1, from coordinate 56,914 downwards.
CTAGCTGGAATTAGAGAAATTTTAATTATCTCAACACCAGAAGATACACATGCTTATGAAAAATTATTAGGAGATGGGTCATTACTTGGGCTTAAATTTACATATATAGTACAGGATCAACCACGAGGTCTTGCAGATGCATTTATTTTAGGTGAGAATTTCATTGGTAAGGATAGTGTCTGTTTAATATTGGGAGACAACGTTTTCTATGGTCAAGATTTAACTAAGGTATTAAATCAAGCTACTTCTTCTAAGGAGGGGGCTGTTATTTTTGGATATCCAGTTAAAGATGCTAGACCTTTTGGTGTTGTAGAGTTTGATAAAAATAAAAAGGTATTATCTATAGAAGAAAAGCCTTTGCATCCAAAATCTAACTATGCTGTTCCAGGATTATATTTTTATGACAATAGAGTTGTTGACATTGCTAAAAATGTAAAACCATCTGAACGTGGAGAGATTGAGATTACTTCTATTAATAATGCTTATTTAGAAAACAAGGATCTTAATGTAGTATTATTAGGTCGAGGTATGGCATGGCTTGATACAGGTACACCAGAAGGAATGCTTAAAGCTGCTGAATATGTAGAAGCTGTTCAATCAAGACAAGGTTTTTATATTGCTTGTTTGGAAGAGATAGCTTGGAGAAGAGGATTTATAGATGATAATCAATTTAAAGCTGTTGGCGAAAGTCTAAACATGACAGACTATGGTCAATATATATTGTCCTTATTAGAAGAAATATAAGGAAGCAATAGGAGGTTTTATTACATGAAAACAGTATTAGTAACTGGTGGAGCTGGATTTATTGGAAGCAATTTTGTGAAGTTGATGTTAGAAAAGCATCCAGAGTATAATATTATAAATGCAGATTCTCTTACATATGCAGGGAATCTTGAGAACTTATCAGATATAGACACAAGAGCTAATTATACATTTATTAAAGCAGATATTAGAGATCATGAGGATATTGATAAAATCTTTAAAAATCAAAATATTGATTATGTAGTCAACTTTGCTGCTGAATCACATGTTGATAGAAGTATAGAAGATCCAGAGGTGTTTCTAACAACAAATATAATTGGAACACAAGTGTTATTGGACACAGCTAAGAAATATTGGAAAGTGAATCCAAATGATAAGTATTGCAAAGAGTATAAACTAGGAGTTAAATTCCTTCAAGTTTCTACAGATGAAGTATATGGTGCACTTGGCGAAACAGGTATGTTTGCTGAAACTATGCCATTAATGCCAAATAGTCCATACTCAGCATCAAAGGCAAGTGCTGATTTGATTGTAAGAGCTTATAATGAGACTTTTGGTATGCCTGTTAACATTACAAGATGTAGCAATAATTATGGACCATATCAATTCCCTGAAAAGCTTATTCCACTTATCATTAATAATTGTATAAAAGAAAAGAAGCTTCCTATATATGGAGATGGTTTGCAGGTTAGAGATTGGCTACATGTTGCTGATCATTGTGAAGCGATTGATACAGTTCTTCATAAGGGTGAGGATGGTGAAGTTTACAATATCGGTGGCAATAATGAGAAAACTAATATAGAGATTGTGAAGCTTATTATTGAAGAATTGGATAAGTCAGTAGACCTAATTAAATATGTAAAAGATCGACCTGGTCATGATAGGAGATACGCCATAGACAACACGAAGATAACAACTCAACTAGGATGGGGACCAGAATATACATTTGAGCAGGGAATGAAAGAAACTATTCAGTGGTATTTGGATAATAAAGAATGGATGGAGAATATAGCTTCTGGGGATTATGTTAGGTATTATGAAAATATGTACGAAAAGTAGCCTTTTGAAATGGTGTAATTAAATAAGTCATATAGTGTATTGTTAGATAAGGAGGGGCACATGAATAAAAAAGTAATAGTATATGGTAACAACATACTCAGCGAAATGCTCTATTATGATGCAAAGCACCATTTGGATTTTGTTATAGCGGGCTTTACTGTCGATTGGGAGTATTTGTCGGAAGACACATTTATGGGATTGCCTCAGGTTTCTTTTGATATTGTCACAGAAATATATCCACCGGACAAATTTGATATGATTGCGGTTCGTGGAGGATATACTAACATGCGAAGTAGAAGAGAAATGTATTTACGAGCTAAGGAAAAAGGTTACTTGTTGAGAAATTATATAAGTCCAACGTGTGACATTACTCCAACGGTAAAAATGGGAGACAACAATTTGATTTTAGGGCAAAGTCATGTCGGAGTCGAAGGAAGTCTGGGCTCCAATAACGTTATTCGACAACAGGCGTACCTTGGTCATGGTTTTTTAGTTAAAGACAATAGTGTTATCGGGGTAGGTTGCAATATTGGTGGGTTTTGTACAATTGAAGACGCTTGTTATTTAGGAATCGGGTCCACTGTGATTAACAATACAAGAATAAGCAAAGAATCATTGATTGGTGCAGGTAGTCTGGTCATTCGCCATACAGAACCTTATTCAAAAAATGTGGGAAATCCTAGCAAAATCATTGGTTATCACAAGGAGGAAGGCATTCGGATGAAGGTGGACCATGAATAAGATTATTGTTAATTTTGCACCCACAGGATTAATCCCAACTAAAAAGGATTCGCCTAATGTGCCCATTAGTAATGACGAAATTGTGGAACAAGTTCATGAGGCATATGAAATGGGAATCACTATGGTTCATTTACATACAAGAAATCCACAAAGTCAAGTGCCTGTATACGAAAAAGAACACTATGGTGCCATCATTTCAAGGATCAGATCTTATGCGAAAGATCTAGTAATTTGTGTAACTACTAGCGGACGGACATTTTCGGAATTTGAAAAGCGTAGCAACGTTTTACATTTAGAAGGGATGGAAAAACCTGATATGGCTAGTTTGACTCTTGGTTCATTGAATTTCAATAATCAGGCTAGCATAAATGAGCCGGATATGATTCAATCATTAGCAAAAACTATGTTAGAAAAAGGGATCAAACCAGAGTTGGAAATTTTTGATTTGGGAATGGCCAACTATGCGAATTATCTTATAAAAAAGGGATTTTTAAAACCTCCCTACTACTTCAACATCATTTTAGGAAACATCGCATGCGCTCAATCGGATTTGTTGCATATCGGGACCATCTTGAAAGAATTGCCTCAACCATCAGTGTTTTCTTTAGGTGGGGTAGGTAGATTCCAATTACAAAGCAACTCTTTGGCAATTTCAATGGGTTACGGCGTTCGGATAGGTCTGGAAGACAATATTTGGTTGGATGAAAAGCAAACAAAACTGGCTACAAATACACAGCTAATCCAACGACTAAAAGATATATCCAGTGCGAATCAGAAAGAGTTTATGAGACCTAGTGAATTGAGAAAGTTATTAGAATTGAATTCAGATATCTAAGTGAAGCTTTGTTCCCTATTTTGTGTAACAGGTTTTTACTCGCAAAATGATGATTTTGTGACTAATATTCAGAGAGTCGGTTTCAAAATCAAATAAACTGAGCTAATAGAATGATGGCTCCGTTTGTTTGATTTTTTCTTGTGGATTAGCGGTTTCTGTCTCTCTGTAATAATGTGAAGTGCATAGCTGAAATTAAGAGTAAATCTCTTGGGATTGTGACTAAAGTATCTTATCGTTGCATTATACAACGATAAATGCAACGCATACATTTACGTTGGCTAATGGAATTGTTCATAGGATTTGGGATATACAAGCACCAATTAGAATTTCAATGTTTAAAGATAAGATAGAAATTATATCCCCGGGAAGTTTAACTAATGATAATGGAACAATATACCAAATAATGGTATTCAGATTATAAAATAAAATATGAGCTTGATGAGATCGAAAGAAGAATTGGATGACACTAATCTAGGTTTTCGATTAGAAAGGTCAGTGCCTGTCACTTATAATATGTGTCACTTAACTTAACAACTTTATTAAGTCTCAGATAATCCTGGATTCAAAGCTGTGGCCAAGAGAATAAAACTCTAGGACTGCAGCTTTTTATTTTCATAAAACTGTAATTTTAAGACATAGACTTTACGAATCCAAAGTAATTGTTTAATAATGTAAAGATAAGTTCCGTCACTTAACATAACAACCTGGGAAGTAGTAAAGAAGAGAACAAAATCATTGCAAAATGTTATCGTATATGATAACATGAAGATAAGATAAATAAGAACAAATGTTATCATAGTAGGAGGAATAGGAATGGATTATGAAGTAGAATATTATCAAAAACAAAACAAATCTATTCCTGTGATGGATTTTCTTTTATCATTAGAACCTAAGATGAGAGCTAAAGCATATAGCGAGATTGAACTTTTGCAAAAACATGGACCTAGCCTTAGAGAACCTTATGTCAAATCGATTAAAGGGTATAATAACAAGGGCTTATACGAACTTCGTATAAAGTTTTCATCAGATATTTCGCGTATATTCTACTTTTGTTATAAGCAAAATACATTCGTGTTATTACACGGATTTGTAAAGAAAAGCAATAAGACACCAGAACGCGAATTAGAAAGAGCGAGAAGATATAAAACGGATTATGAAAGAAGGTGTGATAATGAGTAAAGCAGGTGTGAAATTTGATTTAGTAAAAGAAAAATTGATGAAGGATGAAGAATTTAAAGATGAATATAATAAATTAAGACCTCGTTATGAAGTAATATCACAAATAATAGAAACAAGGAATAAACAGCAAATTACTCAAGAAGAGTTAGCTTTACGAGTAGGGACTCAGAAGTCTAACATCTCTAGATTAGAAAGCGGTTCCTATAATCCATCACTTGATTTATTAATTAAAGTTGCGAAAAGCCTTGGAAAAGAAATATATATTGAGATTAAATAATAGGAGTGTATTTAACACTCGAAAAGTGGACCATTATCAAGCTATTCCAGTTGAATTATGGTCCACTTTTCTAATTATATCCCTACAGTATATAAAAATTATTCAGTGGATGACTGGAATATAACAATAAAACTTGTAATATAACAAATGTAATGGTATATTTAGAATAAGAAATGTTACATTATGGGGGGTGGCTTAATTGGTCATGGTAGCAGAACCTTACTTGAAAGAGAATGTTGATGAGCACATTACAATAAAACCTTGGCTTAAAAACAATATCTTTCCAGTATTTCTAAGAAATAGTTACAATTTTTATGAGATGATGATTCTTGGAACTTTTTGTATTTTGATAGAAATAATTGATGAGATGCCTGGCATTGACAAACTTCAAAAGCATATTAAGCAAATTGAGAAGTTAACAGATCATCAAATTGTACTCTTATACAAAGAAATTTCAAGGTATAGGAGAAAAAGTTTAATTGAAAATCGTATTCCTTTTGTGATTGAAGATGGGCAAATGTATTTGCCGTTTTTAGGGCTTGATTTAAAGAAAGCACAAGAGCAAGTTGAAAATGAAGTTAAAAATTTTACGACTTCTGCACAGCTTGCGTATTTATATTTCTTGTATAATAAACAAGACATTGTTAATATGACTGAGTTTGCAGAGAAGTTTGGTTTTACTAAAATGACAGCTTCTAGAGCTTTAAACGATTTATATCAGGCTAATTTAATCACTTATGAGATTGGTGGTAAAACAGGGCGTAGTAAAAAATATAAAAGGATTGCAGACCCAGATTATTTTCTAAAGGGGAGAATCTATATAAAATCTCCTGTAAAGAAAACGGTTTATGCAAAGACAACACCTTTAGGGGCATTGACTGCTGGATTTGATGCTCTGGCAAAATTATCAATGCTCAATGCACCAGAGAATCCTGTAATAGCAGTATCTAGACAGCAGTATGATAAAGAAAAGATTGAAATTATCAAGAATAAGGATGTAATTAGGGATGCTCAATTGGTGGAACTTCAAATATGGGATTATGATCCAAAGCTATTTTCTGATAAACTTCACGTAGATCTACTGTCTTTATATGCATCCTTGAAAGAAGAGAATGATGAAAGGGTTGAGCAAGCGTTAGAAGAAGTCTTGCGAGGTGAGCCATGGTACACGGACTAGAAAAATTCAAAGAATATTTTGGAGATTATACAAATCAATATGTTTTTATCGGAGGGACAGCTTGTGATATCCTCATGCATGAATTAGGTGTTCCGTTTAGAGCGACCAAGGATTTGGACATAGTGCTCATAATTGAAGCTCTAGATTCATCGTTTGGGGAGACCTTCTGGGAGTTTATTGAAGATGGTGGTTATAAACATCGTGAGAAGAATGAAGGAGAGAATCAATTCTATCGCTTCACTCAACCGAATGATTCATCTTTCCCTAAAATGATTGAGCTTTTCAGCAGGAAGCCTTATAATGTGGAATTGAAATTTGATACTGGATTAACACCAATTCATATTGATAAAAGTATAGTCAGCCTCTCTGCAATACTGTTAAATGAAGTATATTACGATTTATTAGTAAAAGGGAAACAAATGGTGGATGGATATTCAATCATAGAAATTGAGACGGTAATCCTGTTTAAAATCAAGGCCTGGCTGGATATGAAAGCTAGAAGAGAAACCGGTGAACAGGTTGATTCGAAGAACATTAGAAAACATAAAAATGATGTATTTAGACTTTTAGCTAATGTAACGCCTTCAATCAGGATTGAAATAGCCGAAGAAATCCAAAATGATATTATTCATTTTATTAAACAAATGAATGAAGAGAAACCCGTTATTGAGAACTTAGGTATAAGAAATTCAAGCCTTGCTGAGCTGCTAAAGATTTTAGGTGATATCTTTTTAGGAAAAGCAGAGATATAATTTTAATACAGATTTTACTTAGAAGACACCTAAATGGAGGTGTCTTTTATTAAGCTATGAAGAAGATGACCAGAAAACTTCTCTCCGTTTTTTAATAACTTTACGATAGCAAAGTTCTTTAAAGAAATAGGGTGGGGCAGATGAGCTTGGATTTGGCGTAAGAAATATTTAGAAATACAATAGAATATAGGGTTTTATTTTTTCCTCCAGTTGGTGGAGGCTAAAAATACAACTGAAGTTCGAATAACTGACTTAGAAAGTACTGTAATAGATAATATACAAGATTTTAATAAAATAGGTGGATTTGAAGAACTTTTAAGTTGTTTTGATGGTTACGGAGGGAATGTTTGAATATTAATTAACTTGATTTAGAAAAATCATTAAAGACTCTTCTATCCATGTTTAAAATGTTTTTTATAACTTTGAAGTAATAAACTTAAGAGCCTGTGTTTGCCAACTTGGTTCAATTGGATTTTATCTGGGTATATAACTGAAGTAGGCGTTAATAAGAACTAAAAGAGGAGGATTAATTATGGAAAAAAGATTTACAGATAAAGTAGTCTTAATAACAGGTGGATCAGGTGAAATTGGCCAGGCTACAGCAAAATTATTTCTTGAAGAGGGTGCAAAAGTTGCTATAGTTGGAACAAGTGATGAGAAGTTAGCAAAGGCTAAGGAAAATTTAGGCGATGTTTTAACTATTAAGGCGGATGTAAGGAATGAAGATGATGTTAAAAATTATGTAAATAAAACAGTTGAAAAGTATGGAAAAATCGATGTATTCTTTAATAATGCTGGAATTGAAGGTAAAATGGCTATGATTGAAGATATTCAAGTAGAAGATTTTAAAAAGTTATTAGATATTAATGTAACTGGTATGATGCTTGGTATGAAATATGTAATTCCAGTAATGAGAAAACAAAAATGGGGTAGTATAATAAATACTTCATCAGTTGCTGGTTTAGGAGGTACGCCTGGTTTATCTCCTTATGTTGCATCTAAGCACGCTGTTATTGGACTTACAAAATCAGCAGCCCTAGAAGTAGCTAATGATAAAATCAGAGTTAATACTATTAACCCAGCTCCTATAGAAGGTAGAATGATGAAATCTATTGAAACTGGTTTTAGTCCCGATAATGCTGAAGCAATGGAAGCAGAATTTATTAAAGCTATACCACTAGGAAGGTATGGAAAAGTAGAAGAAGTTGCAAAACTAGTACTTTTCTTAGCTTCAGATGATGCTTCCTATATTACAGGTTCTACCCATAGAATTGATGGGGGATCCTTGGCTTAAAAAGAAGTATATAATAAACAACACTTTCACTGTAAGTGAAAGTGTTGTTTTATTTAAAACCTACATCTTTTACCATACCTTGATAGGAAAAAATATTATGAGTGTTTTTACGAGTATAGAAAAAAAGTAGATTCGAGTAAAATGATTTTAATTGTACCTGAATATCTAGAGGAAGACTAAACAGATACTTTTAGCATAAAAAAAGCTAACCAAATGGTTAGCTTTTTTTAAAACTAATATAATTAGATACCTTCTAGATGTAGAGATAAACTATTTATCAAATCATCAACTTCATTTCCAAGTAAGCCAAAGAATATAGGTTCAATGTTAATAGAATTAAGCATATTTTCCAGTTCTTCCATAAAAACACCTTTTGAACTTGTATAAGTGATAGTTGAGACTTTTTGTTGAACTAAATCAATATCTTTAAATTCACCACCCCAATCGGGCCCTTTACAAGTGTTGAAAGCACCACAACTTGGGCTGCCTTCTATTCCAATTATACCTATCAAATCGTATCCATTATTAGTATAGTCTTTAACCTGCAAGCCGAATGGTTTTAATAATTCTCTTGAAGTTTCCCTAAAAAAGGGTGTATCAAACTGTTCTTTGACATGTCCCCACCGTTTTATACCATACATATGCATTTCTGGGCAGGGTAATTGAATAATTCCAATATTTTTATCCAGAAGATATGATAACAATTTAGTTGTATCTGGATCTTTAGGTGATGTAGATTCAACTTTTGAATGTTTATTAAATATACAATGAGATACTGCGATTATACGTTTATTATTATTCACTATATAGCCTCCTAATTCCTAGAGCTAAAGTTGGCAATTACTTTTAAATTTATTGACCAAAGTTATTCATAGCTTCATCCATTTCAGCTCTTGCTCCAATTTGAGCTTCTTCAAGAGCTTCATCTACTGTTTTAGTTCCCGCTACTATTTGGTCTAGTGCTTCCTGCATATTGCTATGAATAGCATAGGCATTTAGAGCTTTTGGATCTTGAAATGAGACTGACAATTGATTTGTTGCAACTAATTTACTTGGGTTACTTGCTAGATATTCTTGGAAAATAGGGGATTGAACTCCTGCTGATGTCATAGGAATATATCCTGATTCTGAACCCCATTGTGCAGTTACATCACTCTCATACCAGAATTTCATAAATTCCCAAGCTGCTTTTTTTTGTTCTTCTGTAGAAGTGTTAAACATTGTGATATCTGTGCCCGAGAATAATGCAGCTTTTTTCTCTCCTTCTAATAATTCTGCAACAGCCCAATTTACTCCAGATGCCGCACAAGCTTCTTCCATAGCTGGAAGATTTGATGAGGATGCAAATCCAATAAATGATTCTCCACGTGAAATAGGTCCTGTAATATATCCATCTTCATAAGCAATTTGACCTAGACCATCATTAACTAGTCCTGTTACAAATTCAATTGCCTTTTTGGTTTCAGGAGTATTAATTAGGATAGTATCTGTGCTATCATCGTAAATATGCCCGCCAGCTTGTTCTACCCAAAAACTAAAATCAATACCTGCACTGGCATTAAATGCCACAGCCTTTTTACCATCTTTAGAAAGGATTTCAGCAGCTTCTCGTAACTGATCCCATGTCGTAGGTACACTTATGCCTGCTTCTTCCAATGCATCTACATTGTAGAACATTAAATATGAACCTTTGTTAAAAGGTAATGAGTAATGTTTATTATCCCACATTCCATTGTCTCTAAGGCCTTGGGGAATATCATTCCAAATGGCTTCATCGATGCCTATTTCATCATCAAATATGTAAGGATCAAGTTCCTCAACCAAGTCATTCATTACATAAGCAGTTAATCGATTACAATAGATCATTGAAAGCGTAGGAAGATTTCCTGCTTGAGCAGAACCACTTAACTTTTCAAATAAATCTTTGTAATGTCCTTGAAAATAAGCATTGATTTTAATGCTAGGATTTTCAGCATTAAACTTATCTACTATTGCCTGTAATGCTTCTCCATTAGAGTCAGCCATTGCATGCCAAAACTCAAGTTCCACTACTTCTACGGGTGCTGCTTCTTCCATAGGTTCTTCAGCTGGTGCCTCTGCGGGTGCTTCAACTGGTGCTTCAGTTGGTGTACATCCTGCAAATGATAGAACCAATATTAGTGTTAATACTACTGCTAAAATCTTTTTCATTTGACAAACCTCCATATATTTTCTTTTATCTATCAATCAACCCTTGATTCCAGATCTTGCAACCCCTTGAATAACATACTTTTGTAAAAATATATAAATTACTATAACAGGTAATATTATAATACTTGAGTATGCCATCAATAAATTATAGTTAGGTCCGGCTTCTGTTATAAACTGAGCCAAACCGACGGGTAAAGTTCTTTTGTCAGGGGTACTGACCATAAGTAAAGGCCATAAAAATTCATTCCAGCTATTTATTATTCGAATTAATGCAATAGTAATAATTCCTGGCCTAGCTAGTGGAACCATTACTCTTATTAAATATTTAAAATCGCTACATCCATCAACTTTTGCAGCATAGTATAACTCTTCAGGGATCCCTAAAAAATATTGTCTAAGCAAAAAAATTGTAAAAACACTCGCCACCCATGGGATATATAGGGCGGGGAGTTTATTTATAAGTCCAAATTTGGATAAAGTAACAAAGTTGGGAGATATAAGCATCTCGCTGGGAACCATCATTGTACTTAATAATAATGTAAATAATATATCTCTACCAAAGAACTTTTTTTTTGAAAATGCAAAAGCAGCTAAGATTGAGGTTAATACTGTTCCAACAGTTATTATAGTGGTTACGATTACACTGTTTATAGCATATTGAAGCATAGGTACCTTTTCAAAAACAGTTTTATAATTCTCCCACTTAAAAGATTCTGGTAGAAAGGCTAGTGGTAATTTATAAATCTCACCACCACTTTTTAATGAGGTAGTTATCATCCAAATAAATGGAATCAACGTTATCAAGCAACCGAGTATAAGTATTGCATATATTATTATTTTGAAAGAACTTTTTTTATGCATATTTCACCTCTATTTATAATGAACCCATTTTTTGCTGATAATAAACTGTATGAGAGTTATTGCTAATATAATTAAAAAGAGTACTACCGAAGCTGCTGAAGCCATACCATATGAATATTTTACTGCCAATTTATCATAAATATAATAAACCATTGTCAGGCAAGAATTTAAAGGCCCAGGCATCTTATCAAATAATATATAAACTTCACCAAATACTTTAAAGGATCCAATTAAAGAAGTTATAGATACAAAAAATATAGTTGGTGAGATAAGTGGAAAGGTTATTCTAGTGAATCGTTTCCAAGCCTTAGCTCCATCTATTTTAGCAGCATTGTTATACTGCTCATCCACATTTTGCAAACCAGTTAAAATAATTAAAATATTATAACCTAGAGTTTTCCATATGCTCAATATAATTAATGCAATCATTGACCAATTAGGATCAATAAGCCACTGAATAGGATCTATTCCAATAAGTGATAAAAAATAATTAAGTAAGCCATATTGAGAATGATAGATCCAACGCCATACCATTGCTATGGCTGTGGTACTTGTTACAAATGGTAAAAAGTATATATTTCTAAAAAGATTTTTAAATTGAATTTTTGAATTTAATAAAGTTGCGATAAATATGGATATTATAATAGACGCAGGTACCACTCCAATTACAAATATGAAAGTATTCTGAAGTGCCAGGATAAACTTCTCATCCTTAAATAAGTTTATGTAATTATCAAACCCATACTCAAAAACTATATGTTTAAAGTAGTTATACTTTGTGTAAAAGCTCATTAACAAAGCTTTGAAAATTGGATAAATTTGAAATGTTACTAAAATGACCAAGGCTGGTAAAAGATATATCATACCAATTAAAAAGTTTTTTAAACTATGTTCTCTTTTCATATCATCACATCTTTATTGAAAGCTTATCGCCAGTATTTTTGTTAAAAGCTAGAATACTTTCACTTTTGATTTTCAGACCTATTTTGTCATTTGTTTTTGGGGAAAGCTTAGGAGACGAAAAGCAACGACATTTTAAATTACCAATTGAAAAAGTTATTAAATTATCCTTTCCTTGCATTTCAACTAGTTCTACTATACCAACTAGGATTCCATCCTCAACAGTACAAATTTCAAAATGTTCAGGTCTTATACCAATAAGGAATTCAGGTTCACCTAAGTCCCTAAGGATAGGAATTTCAGGTAAAGTTATTGAAGTATCTGTAATTGAAAAACCATTTAAGTTTTTTCTAAGTGAAAAAATATTAATTGGTGTATTTCCCATAAATTTAGCTGTAAATAAATTATTTGGATTATTATATATTTGTCTTGGTTTATCAAATTGCTGTAATTTACCATTATTCATTATAAGTATTCTGTCCGAAATACTAGCTGCCTCATCTTGGTCATGGGTTACAAAAATAGTTGTTATTCCCAGATGTTGTTGTAGCTTTTTGATTTCCTCTCTAGTTTCTACTCTTAACTTTGCATCAAGATTGGATAAGGGTTCGTCCATTAACAAAACTTGAGGGCTTTTTATAAGTGCTCTTGCTATGGCAACTCTTTGTTGTTGCCCTCCAGATAGTTGATTAGGTTTTCTATCCTGCAATTCTCTTATTTTAAGTAGTTCTAAAAGTTCGTTTGCTTTAGCTAAACTATCTTTTTTAGGAATTTTCTGCATTTCTAAGGGGAATAATATATTTTTTAATACAGTCATATGTGGATATAAGGCATAATTTTGAAAGACCATACCAATATTTCGTTTTTCTGTTTCCAAATCATTGACCTTTACATTCCCAAAGAATATATTTCCATGATCTTGAGTGTATAATCCCGCAAGAATAAATAGAGTAGTGCTTTTGCCACATCCACTGGGTCCTAAAAATGTAACTAGTTCACCGTCGTTTATTTCTACGGACAAATCATCGACAGCTTTTATATTTTTAAAATTTTTTGAAATATTCTCTATTTTAATATTCATATATTCAACTCCTTAGGTTAAAGACATTTGTTAATTATACTATTAAGGAATTTTAGTGTCCAATTACTATTATTTATACAAAAAAATAACATATAGATTTTATCTATATGTTATAAATTAATACTATTTAGTTTATTAATATTAGTTTAGAAGTCTATCCATTATGATATCTTGAATAATAATACTATGATTATTCCTTTGGGTTCCTCTTTTAAGTAGAGTGAAGGAATCACCTCCATCTGCAATGAAATCTGTGGTGGCTAAAGTGTATTCCTTATCAATAATTATATCTTTAAGGCTAAATTCAGAGAAGATAGCACCCCTTAAAATATCATTTCCATAGTTATTAAAAATTTCCAATAATAAGTTTCCACTTACTTTCATAGAAAATAAAGAATTTCTAAAGGGAATATTTGCTAATATATCCTGATCATAGATTTCTCCAACAGGAAGTGGTTTTCTAAAAAACTTATGATTAATTATAGCTATATCAGCTAAGGTATATTCTCGAATAAACTCTACAACATATTTCATCCACTCGGTGTTATGAATATTAGAAGGTCCCATATCTAAAGGGAGATTAGTGATAAGTTGTTTTTCAACATAATTTTCGTTTAGATACCTCAGAGTGATTTCTTCAATTTTAGGATGAATTTCAAAATTATTAAGTTCGGATATTTTTATTATTTCTAACTTATCTATTTTTGCGTGATTAGTCATATGGTCAAATGATATTTTACTATAAGATAAAGCTTCTCCATAGGCACCTGCTTGTACTACTGGTATACCATTAATATTTTCATTTATATATTGATGAGAGTGACCGGATAATACTAATTTAATATCTGTATTATCAAATTCGCTTAAAATATCTAGTAACTCTCCTTCGATTTTATTGCTTTCTTCACTATAATAAATATCCATATGGGCTAATAATACTATTGAGTTAACACCAAAGGACTTGAGTTTGAGAATTTCTATCTTAATATCATCCTTTGCGTGGTTGATTATATAATCGCCTAGTTCTTCTTTTGTGCAAAGATCAACACACTGTGGTGTAACTACTCCGATTAATCCTAGTTTTATATTAGAAACATTAATTATTTTACTAGTTACAATGCCAGATGCTTTTTTATCCACCGAGCCGTGGTATAAATTACAGCATATTAAAGGGCATTCGACTATAGAGGCAAGTTTTGAAAAATAATCTTCAGTATTTGCTAAACAATCAAATTCGTGATTACCAATAGCCATACCATCAAAGCCAACTTCTCTTACCAATAATGAAGTTAAAGTATTGAAATCTTTTGAAATTTTTGGTTGTACTTGAAACATATCTCCTACTGATAGAATAATAGCATTTTCATTTTCTTCCCTTACCTTTTTCAGAAATGAAAAAAGTTTTACTCCAGTATTATTTAATACAGAATCATCTGCTTTATCTTTCCATACCAAGGATTCAATCTCTCCATGAAAATCATTGACGCTATAGATATGCAATTTTATATTTTCCATAATATTAAACACCTCATTATATATATTAACATAATAATCTACTCAATATTCTAATAGTTTCCAATAGTAATATACAATTGAAAGCTATATTTAATAGACTATAAAAAAATAGAAGCGAAGAATATAAACTAAATGGGTATATAATATAGATACGTTAAGTAAAATTAAAGTGCAACCAACTAGCAAGGAGGATTAATTATGGAATATAAAATGTTACACACATGCATTAGAGTAATGGATTTGGAGAAGTCGGTGGAGTTTTATAAAAACGCCCTAGGATTAATTGAAATAAGAAGAAGTGATTTTCCTGAACATGAATTTACCTTGGTATTTTTAACAGATAAAGATGGATATTATGATTTGGAATTGACATATAATTATAATCCAGAAAAGCCATATGTAATTGGAAATGGATTTAGTCATATAGCAGTTTCTTCAACAGACTTAGAAGCATCTAGAGAAAGACATATTGAAATGGGCTATAAAGTTTCAGAATTAACAGGCTTACCTGGAAGTCCTCCAAAATATTATTTTGTATCAGATCCAGATGGCTATGAAGTAGAAGTAATTAGAGCTAAATAAATAAATATACCGTTATTAAGTGATTAACATATAATTTGTGAAAATGATATAATAAAAAGTAAATAACCAATCTTGGTAAGAATATGCTTATGTTGTTTAATTAGCTAAATATATTGAAAGATAAAATATGGGGTAGATTATTTTGAAAGCCAAATACGATGAGTTATTAGACGATTTAGTTATATTAGAGAAGAAATATCTTTTGTATGCACATGGGCATGATTTTGTAGATCAGGCCACTGTGGGTTTACTTGAGGTAATAAATGAATTGTATGACAACACTATACCCAAGATTAGAATAAAGGCTTTAGGAAACAATCTGGTTATTAACGATGTGGAGTATGGTGAGAATAACCAAAAAGGAGCATATTTATCACAATTACTTGGTGGTCGTGGTATCCTTTCTATAACCTTGAATCCGGGAATTGAATTGGAAGCTATTCAGGATTTTTTATATTTATTAAATTCCATACCCAATAGAAGCAAACTGTTATATCATCCAGATATTCAATTTTCCATCCATAATATCTCTTCAATTGAAATTGAAGAGATAGATTACAGTAGTATTAACTACGCTTATGAAAATGAAGAACAAATTTATTCTGTTGATGGTGTTAAAAGCAAAAACCTATTATATGAAGCTTTGGAGAGCTTTAACCCCAATATCAGTTCTCTGAAGGAAAATGAGCTCATTGACATGGCCATAGAAGATATAATCAAAATGCCACAGGATGAGGTGCCGGATTTTATTGAGGGATTATCAGACGATGTGGTTTCGGAAATTTTTAAAAGGGCTAAGGCAAGTGAAAATTCCATTTCTCCTTCGCTATTAGAGCTACTTGGAGCTTTAGATTCTGCCAGAAAAATTGCAGGTGATGACAGAAGAGCTAAATCTGGTGATGAGATGAGCTATGGTCAAGTAAACAAGCTAATCGAGAGGGAAGCATATGAATTGTATGTTTCTGAAGATTACAGGGAACATCTTCAGAGCCTATTGGCATTTGATATGGGGTATTTAGATAAATTAAACGGAATTGATCTGTTTGATAAAGTTCTTATTAATAAAACGATTGTAACGGCACTGGTACGTTTAACAAAGAATGAATTGGATAAAGATTTGTATGATAGTTTTGTAAAGAGTATCCATAATTTTATTGATGAGTTTCTGGAGAATCACGATTGGCATTTTATACATTCAATTTCAAATAATAAATTGGTAAGTTCATATCTTAAACAGGATTCAACAGTTCACAGATTATCTGAAGAAATCAAGAATAACAATGCATACAGTGACGATCATGTTTTGGAAATTCTAAAGGTGAGTGGTCCGAAAAATGTTAGCTGGCTAATAGATTCATATATTGAAGAATCTGACGTAGCGATCAGAAGGAATATTCTGAGTCTGATTTTGTTGTTTGGTGAGACTGTGGTCTTTCAAGTTATCAAAAAAATTATTAGTGACCCAAAACGCAACATTTCATTGTTAATGCCAATAATTGAAAATAATTTAGGAGCAATTCCACATGATTGTTCGTTGCAACTTTTAGCCCATGACTTAGCAGATGCAAAACTACTGGCAATCAAGATACTTTTAACACAGAATGACGACAAGATTAAACATGAGATAGAACATATTATTCAAAATGGTAAAGATGATTTGGTTTTTGGATTACTTGATTTGATTAGAGAGTACAAAATCACAGAATCCACTGAGGCTTTAATAGGTAGAATTAGGACCATATACATTAGCGAGGATAATCTGAAATTCATATTGAAAGCAATCGACACCATTTCATCAATTGATGATCCAACTTATCAGAATTTGGAAAAGCAATTGATGAGAAAATGGTTTACGATATCACCGAAAAAGCTTAAGATCGTAAAAAAATATTTGTTAGGAGTAAGTCATGAGCACAAGTCTAGATAAAAATGACCAGATTTTGCTTGCACTACTAGGGGCTATAAATTCTATAAAATTATACTCTGATAAGCATCCGCAAGCTATACTATATGTTGAGCGGGTTGTGACGATTCTATCCGAAATTTTTCAGACCGAGGAAGAGTTAAATATAGGTGTATTCAATGAAATTATATTGGTTAATCAAAAGCCGGTTATTGGCATTGGCAAAGTCAGCCAGTCACTGACTAAGGCATTGAATCAAGTCGACATTGATCAAATTGTTTTTTTGAAAGGATTGGAAGAGGTAGAATTTGCTGTGTTTCTCAAAGAGACCTTTGCCTCAGGAGACTTAAAATCATCTGATTATCCACATATATTGCTGGGGAAAATCTTTATAGACAAAAGGGGGATCAATAAGGATAAGGTTGAGTCAGTACTAGACTTGGATTCATCTCAAAATTTTCTTTTGATGTTAAAGAATCTGGATGTGAATAAGCCAATGAACTTTAATACAGTTAAAAGTCTTTCTGCGGATATGATGGAGTTTTTCGGCTATTCTGTAAGTCCATTGAAATACTTATCGGATATTAAAAGTGAGGATGAATATACATATGTACATACTATTAATGTAGCCTTGCTGTCAATGTCCTTTGCAGAGCATATTGGTATAAGTGGACCGCTATTATTGGATATAATCTATGCAGCATTAATGCATGATGTTGGAAAGATACTTGTTCCAAAAGAGATACTAAACAAAACTGGACCATTAACACCCAAGGAATTTGAAATAATCAAATCACATACTCTAAAGGGTGTTATGTATTTGTGTAATCAACAGGAGATGCCTAGGATAGCAATATTGGTTGCTTTGGAACACCACATTAAATACAATGGTGGTGGATACCCGACGATTGATTATGGATGGAAACCACATTTTGTTAGTCAGCTAATCAGCATTGCAGATATTTATGATGCTCTTAGAAGCAATAGACCATATAGACCACCACTTGACCATGAACAGATCCTAGGAATATTGCGGTATGATGCTGGAATTGGATTAAATCCAGTATTGGTTGACATTTTTATTGATATGATAAGTAAATAAAATATAGAAACTAAAAGATGTTAAAGAAAAAGTTATAAATATAGAAAATGATTGCTGGAACTAAAAAGATAAATATCTTTTTAGTTTCAATTTTTTAATAATAAATTATAAACTTGGTTAAATATTGCAAACAAATAATTGTTTTGCTAGAATTAAATAAGGAGTGTTTTTTATTATTAGAAGGCCTTTAATTTAGCGAGGAATAGCATAAAAATAAAAAGTGCTACTCAATTTCAAGTAGCACTTTTGTATGTAATAATTATCTAAATGTAACTGCTGAATGAGGACATACAGAAATACATTTACCACAACCAATGCATTTTTCATCATTAATTATTACCTTGCCCATAAAAAAACCAGCTCGTTCCACTGCTCCTGTTGGACAAACTCTCTTTACTGGGCAAAATGGAGACTTATCACATTTTGATTCTATTATGAATGCCTTTTTAGTTTTTTTAACCTTACTTTTATTGTTGTTTTTCTTCAATATAACCCTCCTGATATTTTTATTTGATTATATACCCGCACAGGGTATATGTAAAGTAATCTTTTATTTTAAATTACATAATCAATAGATTTATAGTATGGTAATATTTTGAAATATAGAAGATTGTTTGTAGCAGAATTAGAACTATTTGTTAATGTCCGTGACTCATTAAGTTAGTATAGCCATTTCAATATAAGAAACATAGTAACAAATCTATTGCTAAAGTTCTACAATTAACTAGTAACTGTATAATAAGGAGGTTAAAATGAATAAATTAAATTTAGAACAATTAGAAGAAAAGGCAAAGCAATTAAGGATTAGTATATTGAACATGCTTTATTATGCAGGTTCAGGTCATACAGGTGGATCATTATCTGCAATTGATATTTTAACAGTACTTTATAATAATATTATGGAGCATGATCCTAAAAATCCAGATTGGGTGGGAAGGGACAGATTTATACTTTCAAAAGGGCATATAGCTCCAGCCTTGTATGCAATATTAGCAGATGTTGGATATTTTGACCCTAAGGAGTTAAAAACATTAAGAAAATTTGGGAGTATACTACAAGGACACCCGGATATGCACAAAACTCCAGGACTTGATGTTTCTACAGGCTCTTTAGGACAGGGACTTTCTATTGCAACTGGAATAGCACTTGGTGCAAGAAGTAATAATGATACTTATCGTGTATATTGTATGATGGGAGATGGAGAAACCCAGGAAGGTCAGATCTGGGAAGCAGCAATGGCAGCGGGACACTATAAACTAGATAATCTTTGTGCAGTTGTAGATTGTAACAGACTCCAGATTGATGGGAAAGTGGAGGATGTAATGAATATTGCTCCGTTTAAAGATAAATGGTTAGCATTTAATTGGAATGTAATAGAAATTGATGGGCATAATTTTGAAGAAATAGAAAAAGGTTTTATAAATGCTTCTGAATATAAAGGAAAACCTACAATTATATTAGCAAATACTATAAAGGGAAAAGGCGTATCCTTTATGGAGAACAATCCAGGTTGGCACGGTAAAGCCCCGAATAAAGAGGAGTTAGAAGTTGCATTATCTGAATTAAGCTAGAAAAGGAGGGTCAATATTATGTTTATAATCGAAAACAAGATAGATTTAAAGCATCCAGAATTAAGACTCACCAGGGAAGGTTATGGTCAAGGCCTTCTTGAGGCTGGAGAAAAAAATAAAGACATAGTGGCATTAGGCGCTGATATAACTTCCTCTGTGAAAGTAGATATGTTTAAAAATCGATTTCCAGAAAGATTTTTCAACATAGGAATAGCTGAACAAAATCAGATGGGCATTGCTGCAGGTTTGAGTCTTTCAGGAAAGATACCATTTGTTACTAACTATGGAGTTTTCCTTGCAGGTAGGGCTTGGGATCAAATACGGACTACGGTATGTTATAGTAATTTAAATGTTAAGCTCGGAGGTGCACATGGTGGTATATCGGTTGGACCAGATGGTGCAACCCATCAAGCACTAGAGGAAATATCTATAATGAGATGTTTACCGAATATGAGAGTAGTGGTACCATCGGATTATTATGAAACTAAAAAGGCTACTTTAGCTGCAGCAGAATCCTATGGACCCATATATATCCGTTTTGGAAGAGAAAAAGTACCTGTAATAACAGATGAAAACACACCATTTGAAATTGGGAAAGCTTATTGTTTAAGAGATGGGTCAGATGTAGCTATTATAGCCTGCGGAGCCATGGTTTATGAAAGCTTGGTGGCAGCTGAGGAGCTTTCAAAGGAAGGTATTAGTGCAATGGTAATAAACAATCATACAATAAAACCATTAGATCGAGATACAATAATAGAAGCAGCTAAAAAAACAGGAGCAATTGTAACGGTTGAGGAGCATCAATTAGCTGGAGGGATGGGAAGTGCTATTAAGGAAGTACTTGCAGAGGAATGCCCAGTTATAGTTAAATCTATTGGTATTAATGATAGATTTGGTGAATCTGGTAATCCGCTTGATTTAATGAAGGCTTTTGGGCTTACTAGTGGTAATATAGTAGCTCTTGTTAAAGATATAATAGGAAAGAAAAACAAATAATAAAGTGCCTATATATAGGAAGCAAATTTATAATGACTATTTTGTTATTCTAACAACAAATCATAATTTTAAAAGCTGAAGCTAAAAAGATCTTTTTAGCTTCAGCTTTTTCATTTTTTGATTTCATAAATTCATATCATTTAAATATAGAGTTAAAGAAATCTTTTATAGCATCAAAGATCCTTTGAAGTAGAGACTTTACCTCTTCGGTTTTTTGTATGGTATCATCTAATTTATTTCCAATATCCTTAAGTTGATCTTTTATAGTTTCGATATTTAAATCAAGACTGGTTATTTTTTCCATAAGTCCACCGATATTTTGAATTTGGTCCTCGTTTAGATTTATATCAAGACCACCCGCAATTTCTATTATAATTTTTTTGATTTCTTCGGGATCAGTTATATCTTTTCCTATTATCTCTTCTTTTACTATTCTATACAGTTCTGAAGCTTTATCTTGGCCAATTTCTTCTCCAAGTTCACCAACTCGTACAACTTCCTCGTTAGCTACCTTTTTTTGCTCTTCACTTATCTTCTGCCCAGTTGCTTGTTCGAATGCCTTTAGAATGCCTGTAAGAGCTCCTGTACCAGATACTGGGAACGGTGCCGCTGCTATTACCTTAGCATTTTTAACACCTGCTGTAACTAGTGCATTTGCATACATCTCTTTTGTAACCCAAGATATATTATAAGTTTCAACTTCTATTCCAGAACCTTCGTCTAATAATTCCACATAAGCTGAACTCAAAGTCAATTTACCAAGCTGAGCTTCTGTAGCTACTCCTTCTAAATACTTTCTTTCTTCCTGATTGTTTACATCTAGTATCTTAACATCTTGTTCATCTACTTTAAAAAGTTCAAGTATCTGCTTTCTTTGTGCATCATCTAAGTCTTTACCAAGTGTAACTACAGTATCGCTATCTGCGTATACAAAGCTACCAAATATAAATATGAGCGATAAAACTATACTTATAATCCTTAGAGTCCTGTTTTTTTTCATTTTTTACACCTCTTCTAAATTTAGGTTAATGTTATCGCCTCTTACTCTATCATATAGTGACTATTAATGATATTTATTGTTAAATATGAAAATGTACGAATCTATTTTATAAAAACACTTGCTATAAATTGTAATCCATGTTATGCTAAGTAAGAACTTAAATTAAGAGTAAATAGTAACACAATATATTTCTACTACATACTATTCAATATAGTATACATCTAGATTTTATTAGTGAATTATTAAAATCGGTTTAAGAAATAAAATTTAGGAGGTACTCATTATGAATGGTACAGTAAAATGGTTTAACGCAGAAAAAGGATTTGGTTTTATTACAGGTTCAGACGGAAAAGACGTATTCGCTCACTTTTCACAAATTCAAAAAGATGGTTTCAAATCTTTAGAAGAAGGACAAGAAGTAGAATTCGACGTAGTTGAAGGACAAAAAGGTCTTCAAGCAGAAAATATCGTTTCTAAATAATTGATATTTTAACCCTAGGATATTTACATATTCTAGGGTTTTTTATTTTTTGATAGGTATCTAACTTAGTATTATATTTATCATTCTGATATAACAATTAATTGTAAAAACTGAGGTTTGGAAGATAATAATCTTTTTAACCTCAGCTTTTTTATTGCTTTTATAAAGTGTTAAAATTATTTAATATTACATATAAATAGAGTATCTTTTCATAAGTGTAATCTTAGTTAATATAGGTAGGAGACTGGGATTATCTACAGAATTAGCAGTTTTGTTTTTTGAATATTGATTGTGAATTGTGGAGGAAATATAAAACATATGTCACTAAATGCTGCTAAATAGACATTGCATATATTTAAGTTCTTGAATGTATTTGAATAATATGATATATTGATAAAAGTTAATGATTAATAATTAACAATATAAAAGGAGATGACAATAAATGAAGAAATCGATAGTTTTATTACTATGTCTAGCAATGGCATTAAGCGTTGTTGCTTGTGCACCAAAAGAAGAAGCTGCTGAGGCAGTAACTCTTACAGGAGCTGGAGAAGGCTTTGGTGGAGAGATAACAGCTACAGTTGTTAAAGAAGGAGATAAGATAGTAAGCGTTGAGGTTGTTGGTGAAGAAGAGACTGATGGAATAGGAACACTTGCATTAGACCAGCTTCCAGCTATGATAGTTGAAGCTAACTCTACTGAAGTTGATGCTATATCTGGAGCTACATATACAAGTGATGGAATTATTTACGCTGTAAATAGTGCACTTGATCCAGCAGCATTTCCACCATTTGTAGCTGAAGTAAAAGAGCCTACAAGCCCTGTAGATATTAATGCAGCTGAAGTTACACAAGGAGTTGGAATAGGTAGTTATGGTCGTAAAGGTCCTGGAGTAGATGATAAGGATGTTCAAGTTTGGACTTTTAACACAATAATGGCAAATGTTTTATTCGACAAAGAAGGTAAGATTCTTGACATATTCGTAGATCAGCTTGAGGTTGGAACACCAAACTACGATGGAGCTGGAATGCCTCATTTAAGTGGATTCCCTGGTCAAGGTGGATACAATTATGATGAGAACCACGATGAAATGATTGATAGTATGACACCTGATACAGAAGAACAATTATTTGCTGAAGTTGAAGGTTGGGAAACAAAAAGAGCTAGAGGAGAAGCCTATGTAATGGGTGGCGGTACAATCTGGTTTGAAAATATGGATGCATTCCAAGAATTATTTGTTGGAAAGACGGTAGCAGAAATAGAAGAATGGAACAGCATGTATACATCAGATAATAATGGAAGACCTTTAAAAGACGCTTCTGAAGATGCTGCTGATAAAGCAAAATATGATGCATTATCAGATGACGAAAGAGCTATGCTTGCTGATGTAACTTCATCTGCAACAATGAGTTTAACAGATGCTCATGGTGATATTATAGCAGTAATAAAAAAAGCTTATGAAAGTAGAATGCCACTTGAAATTACAGAAGCTGCATCTTCAGGATTTGGATTTAATAGTTCAGCTAGAAAAGGTCCTGGAGTAGATGATAAAGATGTACAAGTTTGGAGTATAAATGAAATTTTTGCAAATACTATGTTTGATGCTGATGGAAAGATAGTATCTCTTCACATAGATCAACTTGAGTTTGCAACACCAAACTATGATGGTGATGGAATGCCTCATTTCAGTGGATTCCCTGGACAAGGTGGATATAACTATGATGAGAATCACGATGAGAAAATTGATGGTATGACTCCTGACACAGAAGAAAATTACTTTGCAGAAATAGAAGGTTGGAAAACTAAGAGAGAAAGAGGCGACGCCTATGTAATGGGTGGCGGCACAATCTGGTTTGAAAATATGGATGCATTTGAAGAGTTATTTGTTGGCATGACAATAGAAGAAGTAGAGGAATGGAACAGCAAATATACATCAGATAATAATGGAAGACCTTTAAAAGATGCTTCTGAAGATGCTGCAGATAAGGCGAAATATGATGCATTATCAGATGATGATAAAGCAATGTTAGCTGATGTAACATCATCTGCAACAATGAGTTTAACAGATGAGCATGGTAATATTATTAATGCTATAAAGGCTTCATATGAGAATAGAAGAGATATTAATCTTTCAATAGGTAATTAATTTTTCACAAAAAGAACCCTTCAACAGATAAATTCTGTTGAAGGGTTTTTTGTTGATTACTAAATTTTGAAAAGTGCGACACTGATATTTATAATTTAAAGAATATTGCATCCAAGAGTATTTTCCATTTCTTTTAATGCAAATTTATGTGCTTCTTGGTCAAATGAAGCTACTCCGTCTTTAAATACATTTACTTTGTATGAAATGTTTCTTGCATCTGCTGCTGTATATAGTACACAAATATTTGTACATACTCCAACTAAGTATATTTCATTTACATTATTTTCTCTTAAAAACAAATCTAAATCTGTGCCATAAAACGCACTATATCTTCTTTTTCTAATTATTTTATCTTCATCTAATACTTCTAAGTCATCGATGATCTTGCTGCCTTCTGTATCTTTTACGCAATGTGGGGGAAACATATCGAATTCTTTGTCATTTGTCTCGTGACTGTCACATAAATAAATTACGGGATATCCTGATTTTCTAAATTCTTGAATTTTTTCTTTTATAAATGGAATGATATCTCTACCAGTAGGACCAGTTTCCAATGCACCATCTTTTTCAATAAAATCCTTTAGCATATCAATTACAAGTAAAGCTTTCATTTTAAACTCTCCCTTCCTAAATCAAAACCATAAAATCTATTTTCTTCATACCATGCTTCAAAATTCTCAACCTCGTGAAGAAGTGGAAGAGAGGTTTGAGCACCGGGCTTTGTTACAGTCATTGCACCTACTTTTGTAGCAAACAAAATGGATTCTTCTATAGTTAATCCATTGCTAGTGCAAACTGCGAGTGCTCCGTTAAAGCTATCTCCAGCAGCGGTTGTGTCAACGGCATGTACTCTATATGCTGTGTAAATCTTTGAAAAATCTTTTGTAATATGCATGCTGCCCTGGTTTCCGAGAGTTACAATTAATTCGGATACACCCTTTTTAATTAAACTTTGTCCAGCTTTTTTAACCTCGTTGAGAGTAGCTGTAGGCAGTCCACTTAATAGTTCAAGCTCTGTTTCGTTTGGAGTAAGTATATCTACTAGAGCAAAGATTTCTTCGTTTAATAATGCTGCTGGAGCTGGGTTAAGGATGGTTATTAAATTATGTTTTTTTGCTAGTTTAAGCGCTGTGAGTACTGTTTCAATAGGTGTTTCTAATTGTACTAGCAATACGTGAGCGTTCTCAAAAACAGATTCCATTTGGGAAAGATCATCTGGGGTAAAATGTGAATTTGCACCTGGAGCTACTGTGATTGCGTTATTTCCAGAATTCTCCACGACAATTGCTGCTATACCTGTAGGATAATCTTCTTTTTCTAAAACGCCATTTACATCAACTCCATCGTTTTGGAGTGATAGTTTCAAGAGGTTTCCCATTGTATCTTTGCCAACTGCACCTAACATTTTAGTCTTTGCACCTAACTTGACACTGGCATCTGCTTGGTTTGCGCCTTTTCCACCTGGAATCTGCGAAAAGTCAGTCCCAAGAACTGTTTCTCCAGGTCTTGGAATTTTTGGAGCTCGAACAACCAAGTCCATATTTAAACTTCCTACTACAATCACCATTTTAGTTCACGCCTTTCAACTTGATTTTCTGATTATAAGTTCTGTATTTAAGATTAGATTTCTTTCTTCAATCGAGTTACCTTCTTGATGTTCAATCATCATGTTGATAGTTTCTAAGCCCATTTTATAATTAGCTTGTCTAATAGTAGTCAACTCTCTATTTGCATCATCATCTAACTTAACACTATAATACCACAATACTGCCAACGCAAAACAATTTCATAATTAGTGTATTAAAGGGTATAAATATTTAAAAGAGTAAAGGAGGTGAGTATTTTGAAGGCTAAAGTTGATAAGGATACTTGTATTGGTTGTGAACTTTGTACTCAAATTTGTCCAGAGGTATTTGAAATGAATGATGAGCAGATTGCTATTGTAATTGCAGATCCAGTTCCAACTGCAGTTGAGGGTACGGCTAAAGAAGCAGAAGAACAATGCCCAGTTGGTGCCATAACCGTAGAGTAATAGAGTAATTTATTTAACATCGGATACAATGAAATAAAGCCGTATGAAAAGAAATACGGCTTTATTTCTTGTTAGCAATTATTAATAAAAACTAGGGGTATAAGTCGAATATGATTATGTAGTATAAATAGAAGGAGGAGATGTTTTGTCTAATCAAACCGTTTTTGTAAATGAACTAACCAATGGATTACTAGATCCAGATGGAAAGATGTTAGGGCCTGTTAAGGATGGGGGAGTAATAGTTGCAAATACTGCTCCAGGATGTTGGGGACCTATGATTACACCTGCACTAAGAGGGGGACATGAAGTTACTAAACCAGTATATGTAGAAAATGCAGAAGTTGGCGATGCTATTGCTATTTACATTAAATCTGTTGTCATAACTTCTACAGTTGTAGCTTCTGGGAATGAATTTACAGTAGATGAAAACTACGTGGGGGATCCTTTTGTAGCAGGGAAATGCCCAAGCTGTGGTACTATGTATCCTGAAACTGTATTAGAAGGAATAGGTTCAACAGCAGTAAGATGTGCTAAATGTGGAGCAGATGTTGCTTCATTTAAATTTACAAATGGATATACTATAGCTTTTGATGAAAATAAGACAATAGGTGTTACATTGGATAAAGAAAATGCCGAAAAGGCAGCGATAGATGCAAAATCGTTAATGGCAATACCTGATATATCAATCCAAAATCCTATTGTTACTTTCGCACCGCATGATATAGTAGGAAATATTTCTAGATTAAAGCCTTTTATTGGACAGCTAGGAACAACACCATCAATAGTAATGCCAGATTCTCATAACGCTGGTGATTTTGGTAGCTTTTTAGTTGGTGCTCCTCATGAATATGCTTTAACTGATGAAGAATTAAAAGCTCATAAAACTGATGGGCATATGGACATTAACCGCGTTAGACAAGGCTCTGTAGTCATTTGTCCAGTTAAGGTTAAAGGTGGAGGAGTATATGTTGGGGATGTGCATGCAATGCAAGGAGACGGCGAAATTGCCGGGCATACTACTGATGTATCAGCAATGGTAAATTTAAAGGTAAAAGTTATTAAAAATTTAAATATTGATGGTCCAATAATTTTACCACTCGAAGAAGATTTACCATATCTAGCAAAACCTATTACTAATTGTGAAAGAGAAAGAGCAGAAAAATTAAGCGAAAAATGGGGTGCAAAGAAACTTGAAGTAACTGCACCAATATCATTTGTAGGAACAGGGCAAAATTTAAACCTTGCTATTGATAATGGTTTAGAAAGAGCAGCAAAGACTTTGGGAATTACAGTACCAGAAGTTAAAAACAGAGCAACTATAAATGGTGCATTAGAAATAGGCAGATACCCAGGAACAGCCACAGTAACTTTTTTAGCTCCAATAAATTTGCTAAAAGACATAGGTATTTATGACTTAATAAAAGAACAATACAACCTCTAATTAATTAGAATGAAAGATGTAGATTTCTCCAAATAAAATTAAATCCTAAAAAAGACAAGCATATCATATGATATGCTTGTCTTTTTATTTCTAAGGTTAAGCTTTATATATTGTACTTAATGGTATAGAATTATTATAATGGGTTGAAATGATACATTTTAAATTTAATGCATTTTTAGTATAATAGAAATATTAATATAGGTTTAAATTAAGGAGGACCAAAAAATGAAGGTGCGTAAAGCCATAATACCAGCAGCTGGTTTAGGTACAAGGTTTTTACCAGCAACAAAAGCACAGCCAAAAGAAATGTTGCCAATAGTGGATAAACCTACACTTCAATTTATTATTGAAGAGGCAATTGAATCTGGAATTGAAGAGATTCTAATTATAACAGGAAGAAATAAATCTTCCATTGAAAATCACTTTGATAAATCTGTAGAGCTAGAACTTGAATTAGAAAAGTCAGGGAAGATTGAATTATTAGAAGAGATTAGAAAAATTTCTGATATGGTCAATATCCATTATATTAGGCAGAAAGAACCCAAGGGGCTTGGGCATGCTATTCATTGTGCAAAGAGTTTTATTGGAAATGAACCTTTTGCTGTTCTTTTGGGTGATGATATTGTATACAATCCTGAAAAGCCTTGCTTAAAGCAAATGATAGAAATCTATGACGAATATAAAACGACTATTCTAGGTGTTCAGGAAGTTGATGAGAATGATGTTTCTAAATATGGGATAGTTGATGGCAAGAGTATAGAAGATAGGGTTTACAAGGTAAAAGATTTAGTTGAGAAACCCAGTAAAGAGGAAGCACCATCAAATATTGCTATTTTAGGTAGATATATAATAAATCCTGCAATATTTGAAATTTTAGAGAATGTTAAACCAGGTAAGAATGGTGAAATTCAACTTACTGATGGGTTAAAAGAGTTGGCTAAAATAGAGGCAATGTATGCCTATGTATTTAAGGGAAAGAGATATGATGTAGGATACAAATTAGGTTTTTTAGAAGCAACTGTTGAATATGCACTTAGGCGTGAAGAAATAAGAGAAGAGTTTTTAAAGTTTTTAAAAGACACAATTGACAAAGAAAAATAGATTAAAAAGGAGATCAAACTATGAGTAGAATTCTAATTGCTTTAGGTGGAAATGCATTGGGAGATTCACCAGAAGAGCAGCAACAAATTTTAAGCGAAGGTGTAGAGAATATAGCTGACTTAATCGAAGAAGGTCATGATGTTGTCTTGGTGCATGGAAATGGACCACAAGTTGGTATGATAAACTTAGCATTGGATAATTCAAATAAACTAACTGGTGCAACACCTGATATGCCATTTCCTGAATGTGGAGCTATGAGTCAAGGATATATTGGATATCATATACAAAATGCGCTTAAAAGAGAATTGACATCTAGAAAAATTGTAAAAAATGTTGTAACCGTTATCACTCAGGTTGTAGTTGATTCAGAGGATACTGCTTTTCAAAATCCTACAAAGCCGATCGGTAAATTCTACTCTAAAGAAGAAGCTAAGAAAATAGAAGTTGAAAAAGGTTATGCTTTTAAAGAAGATTCTGGTCGGGGCTACAGAAGAGTTGTAGCATCTCCTAAGCCAGTGGACATAGTAGAAATAGAAGTAATAGACAACTTAGTTAATTCAGGAACTATAGTTATAGCTGCAGGTGGCGGTGGTATACCAGTAGTAGTTGATGGATATGGATACAAAGGAGTACCTGCAGTAATAGATAAAGATTTAGCCAGTGAAAAGCTAGCAGAACTTTTAAAAGTGGATATACTGTTGATTTTAACTGCTGTTGATAGAGTTGCAATCAATTTTGGCAAAGCAGATCAAAAAGACTTAGATAAAGTATCTATTGAAGAAGCAGAAAAGTATTCAAAACAAGGACAATTTGGGGCAGGAAGTATGGAGCCAAAGATAAATGCTGCAGTTGGATTTGTTAAAACAAATAAGGGAGTAAAAGCGATTATTGGTTCCCTAGAAAATGCAAAAGGAGCAATAGACGGTACAAGTGGGACAACAATACAATAGGTATTAGGGCGGTTAATTTTGGATTTAGTCAATATGAATCGTCCTCAATGCTTTTTAAAAGAGGGAGTGGAGTATATGAGTATTTTTGAAGCATTAATGCTTATTTGCTTTGGAGCTGCTTGGCCATTATCAATATATAAATCTTATACATCAAAGTCAGTTCAAGGAAAGAGTCCATATTTTTTAGTTGTTATAATATTAGGCTATATATTTGGCATTATTAATAAGATAATAGGTAGATATGATTTTGTGTTTTATCTTTATGTGCTTAATCTTGTTATGGTTTCAATAGACTTGGCATTGTATTTTAGGAATGTGAGACTAATTAAAAAAAATGATAAATTGGCAGCTACAAAAGAATAAAATAAATGATGATAAATATGTGTTAGCTAAAGAGCTAATGCATTTTTTATATCCAAATACTTGTATTGATAAGGTCTTCTCGGGGTGATAGAATAAAGCTAATAGCTATCCCATATAAATAGAAAGGAGCTAGCAAATGAATATACTAGTAACAGGAGGACTTGGATATATTGGTAGTCACACATGTGTTGAATTGGTCCAAAAAGGTCACGATGTAATAATAGTTGATAGTCTTATAAATTCCAAAATTGAAGTATTAGATAAATTAGAACAAATTACAGGTGTAAGACCTATCTTTTATAAGCTTGATGTGACTAATGAAGCTGAATTAGAGAAGGTGTTTAAGGAGTACAAGGTAGATGGTACAATTCACTTTGCAGGCCTTAAAGCTGTTGGAGAATCTGTAGAAAAGCCACTTTTGTACTATTATAACAACCTTGTTAGTACAATGGTATTAAGTAAACTTTGTATAAAATATGGTGTTAATAGATTTGTTTTTTCATCTTCAGCGACTATATACGGAGAAGTAGAATCACCGCTTAAAGAAGATATGAAGTTAGGGACTACAACAAATCCTTATGGTGAAACTAAAGCTATGAGTGAGAGAATATTAACTGATGTTGCATCTGCAAATTCATATTTTGCAGTAACTCTTCTTAGGTATTTTAATCCAATTGGTGCACACATAAGTGGCTTGATTGGTGAAGATCCTAATGGCATTCCAAACAATCTGATGCCATTTATAACTAAAGTTGCTAAGGGAGAAATAAATGAACTTAGTATATTTGGTGATGATTACGATACTGTTGATGGCACTGGAGTTAGAGATTATATACATGTGGTTGACTTAGCAAAAGGCCATGTAAAAGCGATCGAAATGATGGATAATGGTGTAAGAATATTTAACCTGGGTACTGGGAAAGGTACGTCTGTCTTAGAATTATTAAATGCATTTATTCGTGTAAATGGTATAGATGTGAAGAATAGAATTATAGATAGAAGACCAGGAGATATTGCAATATGCTACGCAGATGCTACGAAAGCGCAAAAAGAATTAGGATGGAAGGCAGAACTTTCAATTGAAGATATGGTTAAGGATTCTTGGAGGTTTGAAAATGGGGAGTAAAGGAATGGTTGCAACAAGCCAACCTTTAGCAGTTGAAGCGGGAATCAAAATACTTGAAAAAGGTGGAAATGCAATAGATGCTGCCATTGCATCAGCACTAGCACTTATGGTTGTAGAACCAACTTCTACTGGAATAGGCGGAGATAGCTTTGCTCTAGTTTGGATGGGGGAAAAACTTTATGGGCTAAATTCAAGTGGAAATTCGCCAAAAAGTATATCTATTGAAGATCTAAAAAGCAAAGGCTATACTTCAATTCCACAGTATGGAATGATTCCTGTAACTGTACCAGGTGGAATAGCCGGATTGGTAGCTTTATCTGAAAGATTTGGGATATTGGGCTTTAAAGAGCTTTTTAAACCTGCTGTAAAACATGCAAGAGAAGGATATATAGTTACTCCAATTGTCTCAAAACTATGGGAGAAAGCCTATAATTTATATAAAGATGAATTAAAAGGCGCGGAGTTCGATGAATGGTTTAAGACTTTCGCACCAAGGGGAAGAGCGCCTAAAGCAGGAGAGTTATGGAAGTCTGATGAACTTGCAGATTCACTAGTGTTAATTGCAGAATCTAAGGGTGAAGCTCTTTATAGTGGAGAATTAGCTGATAGAATAGATACTTTGTCAAAAAAACACGGTGGATATATTAGAAAAAGCGATTTAGAAAAATATAAACCTGAATGGGTAGATCCAATAAGTGTGAACTACAAAGGTTATGATATATGGGAAATCCCTCCAAATGGTCAGGGAATAGTTTCTTTAATGGCTTTAAATATATTAGAGGGCATTGATTTTAATCATCTTGATGAAGTTGAAATTTTTCACTATCAAATTGAAGCTATAAAACTAGCTTTTGCTGATGCAGAAAAGTATATATGTGATAAGAATTCTATGGTGTATTCAGTAGAGGAACTCTTATCTAAAGATTATGCTATAACTAGAAGAAGATTAATTAAAGTACAAGCAATAGAACCTATTTGTGGTAATCCAAAGAAAAATGAAACTATTTATATTGCAACTGCTGATAAAGATGGAAATATGGTATCTTTAATGCAAAGTCACTTTATTAAATTCGGATCAGGAGTAGTAATTCCAGGAACTGGCATCCCACTCCATAATAGGGGGACTGGTTTTTCATTCCTTTCAGAACATCCAAATGCACTTGAACCCAATAAAAGTCCATACCACACAATAATCCCAGGGTTTGTAACAAAAGAGAATAGGGCAATAGGACCATTTGGTATTGTAGGGGGGCTTATGCAACCACAAGGGCAGGTTCAATTAATTAGTGATACAATTGACTTTAATATGAGTCCTCAAGCTGCATTGGATAGATATAGATGGCAATGGGTTGGCGGGAAAACAATTCAAGTTGAACCGGATTTTCCAGATAGAATAATCAAAGGGCTTAGAGCAAAAGGACATGTTATAGAAATCCAAAATGATATTACAACAATGGGCAGAGGACAGATTATTTGGAAAGATGAAGATGATACCTTATATGGTGGAACAGATAATAGAGCGGATGGCAATGTATTGGAGGTTAGAAATGGCTTATAAAATAAAAAAATTATCAGAAAAAGATTTTAAAACTTCAAAATGGTCTGGTGGAGAGACAACTCAAATGTATATTTATCCTGAGTGGTCAAGCTATAAAGATATGGACTTTAAATTTAGGATCAGTTCTGCTACAATCCAGCTTGAAGAATCTGATTTCACAAAATTAGAGGGAGTATATAGATATATAACGACTTTGGAGAATAATCTAAGACTTACCCATGATTTTAAAGTGTATACAGAATTAGAGCCTTTTCAGATTTATGAATTTGAGGGTGATATAAAAACTCATAGCTATGGTAAGGTTGTGGATTTTAATTTAATGCTAGAAAATGGAGTTAATGGAAGTTTGGAAAGTTTGTATATTGATAATGAAAAAACTATAAAGCTTATAAGTAAATCAGATATAAAGAGTTTTCATATTTTCTATTCGTACAATGCAGACATAAAAGTCTCAATAGATCTAGAAGAAATACAAGCTCAAAAAGGAGAGCTTTTAATAATTGAATCAACTGAAAGTATAGAGGCTAAGTTAAGCACTCCATCTAATAGTAAGGATTTTGTACTTTATATAAATATAGAATAACAAATCAAGTATTAAAATATGATTAATATATATGTGGAGTATTTATAATGTAGTGCTTGATTATTAGAGCTAGTTAATGGTATCTTAGATTGTGAACAGATAATGAATAAATGGTTGTCTTAATATATAAACCAAATATGGTTTACTTTTAGAATAATTATAAATAGGAGTGTGCATAATGACTTATTTTAACGTTGTAGAAAATATTTTAAGTTCAGAGGATGTAACAGTTGGCGGAGGTTCAGCGTCAGCGTTTTCAGGAGCTATGGCAGCTGGTTTAATTGGAATGGTAGCACGATTATCAGTTGGCAAAGATTATGGTATGACTGATAAAGAGTATATTAGCTATGCCGAAGAACTAGATATGTTAAATGAAAAGTTAATTCAAGGAGTTCAAAAAGATGCAGATGCTTATATGGGAATTGTAAATGCTTTCAAACTTCCAAAATCAACTGAAGAAGAAAAAACACTAAGAAAAATTGCAGTACAACAAGCAGGAATTGATGGAGCAACAGCACCTCGGGATAATGCGTATCTTTGTAAAAAAGTATTGGAGGTAGGTAAAGCACTTGAGGGTAAATCAAATACTAATGCGGCCTCAGACCTAAATATAGGTGTTAATCTTGCTGCAGTAGGAGTAGATGGATGTATACAAAATATTAAGGCTAATTTAGGTATGATTAAGGACGAAGAAGTTTTAAAAGGATTCCATGAGGATATAAATAGCTTAAAGTAAGGGAGAATACTAAGATGAAAGTTTTATTGGCAGAAGTAAATATTAGTGAGGGCACAAATCTTGATAATATCAATTTAATTAAAGAGGAGCTTTTGAAAGCAGGGGATCTTGAACTGATGGAATTAAATTCAGATAAAGACCATAACAGATCTGTATTCACATACAAGGGTAGTCCTGAAGCTGTTCTTGAAGGAACTAAAAGACTATCTAAAAAAGCAATTGAGTTAATTGATATGAGAAACCATAAAGGCAGCCATCCTAGAATGGGGGCAATTGATGTCGTTCCTTTTATACCTGTAAAGGAGATTACATCTGAAGAGGCGGTAGAAATAGCACATGAATACGCAAAATATCTTGGGAGCCTAGGTGTCCCAGTTTATTATTACGAAGAGGCACAAAATTTGGAATACAGAAAGAATCTTGTTAAAATCCGTAAAGGACAATATGAGGGATTAGAGGAAAAAATGAAGGATGAGCAGTGGATACCAGACGAAGGTCCAAAAGAGTTTAATCCTAAATCGGGTGCAACTGTTACAGGTTCAAGATTTGCACTTGTTGCATTTAATATAAATTTGAATACAGACAATATAGAGATTGGTAAGAAAATAGTTAAAGCTGTAAGAGGAGCAACAGGAGGATATCAACATGTAAGAGCTATTGCTCTTGATATTCCTGAAAGAAAAATGATTCAGGTTTCAATGAACCTTACCAATTATGAAAAGACTCCAATTCATAGAGTTTATGAGACCATTAAATCTGAAGCAGGGAGATATAATGTTACTATAGCTGATACAGAATTAGTTGGACCTGTACCGGTATATGCATTACAAGAGCTTATGGAGTTTTATATTAGATTAAATCCAAGTTTTTCAGCAGAACAGATATATTCATAAAAGCAGAAACATAAGCTATTATATCTGGCATCCTTATATATTTATAAGGGTGCTTTTTTATAGTAAGAAAATCAAGGGTTACATAGTGAAATCGCTAAGACGATATTCCATCCATAAATGGGGTATATTTGTTTTAGAATATAAATTTAATATGGAGGCATAAGGATGAGCAATATGTTAGATTACCTAAAATGGCGTGGTGATTTGAGTTTTAGTCAAGATCCTTTTAATGAAGTTGATAATTTGATATTTTCAGTTCTTTGTTACAATGATTTTGGGGGAATTGTACCAATAGTAGGAGAAGATGGGAGTATTAAACTTTGTGATGCGGCTAAAATATTTAAAGAAACCAAAGTTATTGATGGGATTAAAGACTTACCTTTTTTAAAGGAGATACCTAATTTATTAGAACAAGCAGCAAAGACGGAAAGGTTTAAGCAAGTTGAGCTTTCTAACTATACAAATATTATTGATGGTGAAAGTTCGAAACAATTCTCTGCTTTAGTTTTTAAGATATCAGAAAATTTTCATGTTATAGCATATAGAGGGACTGACGATAGCTTAATAGGATGGAAAGAAGATTTACAGATGAGCTTTTTAGATGAAGTCCAATCTCAAAAGGAATCAATATTATATACTGAAAAAGTGATGAAGACTTTGGATTCGAAATTTATATTAGTAGGTCATTCTAAGGGGGGCAATTTAGGAGTATATGCCGCATCATTTATAAATGAAAAATTTAATTCTAGAATCGATAAAATATATAATAATGATGGTCCAGGTTTTCAGCCAAAAATTATCAATTCAGAAGAATACAATAGTATCTTAGCTAAAGCTAATATTTTTTTACCAGAATCTTCAATTATTGGTATGTTGTTAGAGCATGGAGGAAACTATGAAGTTGTAAAAAGTAAAGGTGTGGCAATATTCCAACATAACCCTTTTTTATGGGAGATTGAAGGTAAAGTTTTCATAAGAAAAGAAGGTTTAACTAAAGAAAGTTTAAATATTAATAAAACAATTAGAGCTTGGGTTACACAACTATCCCATGAGGAGAGATCGGATTTTGTGGAATCATTATTTGAGATACTACAGAAATCAGGGGCAAAGACGATTGCAGAATTAAATAATGAAAAACTGATTATGGCAGAAGCTATGATTAAAGCATATGGTAAAATGGATAAAGATACCAAAGGGCACTTGAAAAATACTATTGATTTGTTTTTCAAAGAAGGTGGGAAGGTCATCAGGCAGTCTATAACAGAGGATATTGAAGCATTTAGAAATAAAAACAAGAAAAAAGAAGAAGTATAAAATAGCTTTATAATGTTTTAATAAAGGGGAGAAATAATTTTCTTGATTATGTTATAATTATAAAATATACAAAGTTAGGAGAATTATTATGAAGAATAGTAATATAAAAAGAAAATTAGGTTTTTATCTAGGCCTTATATCAGTATTTGTTTTAATCGTTATGCTGTCAAAGATTATTCCGACAGATAATCTTAGATTTGGACAAGGGGAGATATTTTCACTAAATGAAGGTTGGGAAATAAGTTATGGCAATAATTCATTTGAAAATTTAACTTTACCACAAAAATTAGGTGTTCCAAAGAATCAGTTAATAACAGCTCAGGTAAAAATACCAGATAACTTTCCAGATGATTTTAAATTGAGAATAAGATCATCAATGCAAGATATCCAGATTTCAATTGAAAATAAAGAGGTATTTAAGACAGCTAAGCCTAATTGGAATAACTTTGAAGTTCCTGAAGCGAGTGTTTGGTATATAGTAGACCTTCCATCTAATATTCAAGGTAAAACACTCACTATGAATTTATCGTCAAGTATAAAAGCTTTTTCAGGAACAATAAATCCAATTTATGCTGGTGCAGGCGAAACTTTGTTGTATAAAACTATCTCCGAACAAACAATTGGCCTTCTTATGGCATTATTTATATTTGCATTTGGTATATTTTCATTGATTATTTCCATTTCAGTTAGAAATTTAAATGATAATAGGATTTCGTATCTAGGGATTTTTTTTATTTTAATAAGCATATGGGTATTTTCAGAAACGAGACTAGTTCAGCTTTTAACGGGTAACCGGTTTGTAATTGGTGGTATTAGTTATATGATGTTAAGCCTTATACCAATACCATTTGTACTTTATTTAAGAGATGCAATATTTATTAAAAATAAAAGGATTTTAACTTTGAGCGCTTTGTTTTTCATGATGAATCTTTTCTTTAATGTTGCCTTTCAGCTTTGGGGGGTTAATCATTTTATTGAGAGTATAATTTTTACAAATGCCATGATTGCAATACTTTTATTGTTTATAGTTATTCAGCTTTTTGTTGAAACTATTAAATTGAAAAATGTAGAAGCGAAAAACTTCCTAATGTACATAAGTATATTGGTGCTTTTTCTACTTATAGAACTCTATTATTTTTATGAAGGCTATTATAATTATACATCAGTATTTGCTCGCATTGGAATTATGACATTTCTCTTTTTTATTGCAGGGAGTACATTTAAACAATTGGATGAACTAGTTCTAAAAGAAAAAGAAGCAGAGGTTATGAAAAGACTTGCTTATACAGATATTTTAACAGGAGGTAACAATAGAGCAGCCTATGAAAGAGATTTAGATAGGCTAGTATATAGTAGTAAAAAAACTCAATTCAGAGTTGTTATAATGGATATAAATGATTTAAAATTTGTAAATGATAATTTCGGGCATGCAGAAGGAGATAAAATGCTCAAACAATTTTATCAAATTATCACAAATACATTTGATTCTAGAGCAAAAATATATCGTTTAGGTGGAGATGAATTTACATGTATATTAGAAGACATTGATGATTATATGTTTACTCAAAACACAAAAAAAATTAAAAAAGCATTAAAAGAATTATCAAGTTCTTTAGATTATAATATCGATGTTGCAATTGGAAGCGATATATTTTCTAATATGGGAGATGAAAAACTAAAGGATTTTTTAGATCGCATAGATAAGTTGATGTATGCGAATAAGAGATTTATGAAGCAACATTAGGAGATGATATTTTGAATAAAACAATAGAGATACAAAAGAACCATAAAACCATTAGAGAATTTAAGAATGATCATATTTCAAAAGAAATAATGGAAGAGCTTTTAGAGGTAGCTAGAAGAACAGCAACTTCAAATGGAATGCAAACATATTCAATTATTAGAATTACTAATAAAGCTATAAAAGAAAAAATATCGAAGCTTTGTAATCAAGAGTATATTGCCAGAGCACCTGAATTATTGATATTCATTGTAGACCAGTATAGGAATTCACAAATTTCAACTGAAAAAGGATTGGATTTTGAATATACAAACGATATGGATAAATTTTTTCAAGGATTTACTGATTCATCCTTAGCCGCTCAGAATATGGTTGTAGCCGCAGAATCTTTGAAATTAGGGACTAATTACTTGGGAAGTATATTGAATAATGTAAAAGAGATATGTAGTCTTCTAGAACTTCCTAAGCTTACATTCCCAGTAGTTGGTCTTAGTATTGGTTATCCAAATCAAGAGCCACAATTAAAACCAAGAATGGAAATGAGTTTAAGAGTTTTTGAAAATAAGTATATAAAGTTCTCAAATTATTTGGAAAAACTAGAAAACTATGACCGTGAAATGCAAAGCTATTATGATTTAAGAGATGCTAATAAAAGAGTAGATAGTTTTACAGATCAGGTTAAAACGAAATCAAAATTATCATTAGAAAAAAGAAAGGAAATTTTGAATGCTATTAAGGATCAAGGGTTCAACTTGATGATTAAAGAAGTTTAAATAATTTTTAGCATTTGGGCACATGAGTGCCCATTTATTTTGTTTAAATGTGTATAATATAGATAATAATAAAAATAAGGAGGTAGTTATATGAAATTTGTTAGCTTTAAATACAATGAGAAAGTTGAAATAGGTTTTTTGGATAAAAATGAACAAGGTGTATATTTTATAGGCGATTTTTGCAATCAAAATGGATACAAAGATATGAATGATTTTATTGCTAGAGTTACCAATGAAGAATTGGATAAGATTGAAGAAAAAATAGAAAATGGAACAGATGCCTATTTATCCTTGGATAAGGTAGAATTACTATCACCTATACCTAAGCCTTTACATGATATTATATGCCTTGGTGTAAATTATGAAGATCACCTAAAAGAATCTAAAGCTGCTATGGATTCTGGAGATTTGGATAAAATTCAAAAACCTGTATATTTTTCAAAGCGAGCTATAGAAATTGCAGGATCTGGTCAAGAAGTTGAAGGATTTTTTAGTATTGATGATCAAGTAGATTATGAAGCTGAGCTTGCTGTAATTATAGGTAAAAAGGGTAGAGATATAAAGAAAGAAGATGCTGAAGATTATATATTTGGTTACTCAGTATTTAACGATCTTTCGTCAAGGAGATTACAAGTAGAACATATTCAATGGTACAAAGGGAAAAGCTTAGACTTATATAGTATTATGGGTCCTAGTATTTTGCATAAGAAGAATTTACCTTTTCCTATAGAAGTAGACGTAGTTTCTCGTGTAAATGGTGAGATTAGACAAAATGGGAATACTAATATGCTAATTTATAATATTCCTGAGATAATTGAAGATTTTTCTAAAGGAATCACTTTAGAGCCAGGAGATATAATTATCACAGGGACACCTGCAGGAGTTGGAATGGGATTTAAACCTCCTAAATACCTTAAAGCAGGAGACACTGTAGAATGTGAGATAAAAGAGATAGGGAAACTAATAACTGTAATAAAATAGTGAGAATTTAGGGAGGTTTTTATGAAAAAGGCTACCTTAGTGATAGAAAAAATTGGGATGCTTGTTACAATAAGAGGCGATAATGCAAAAAGATCTGGAGAATTGCAAAGTAGGATTGAAATTATCCAAAATGGTATTATTGCAGTGCAAGAGGATAGAATTATTTATATAGGAGAGGGAAGTTTACCTGAAGATATTAAGACTGATAGGGATACTATAATAATAAATGGCGAAGGGAAAACTGTAACCCCTGGTTTAATAGATTCTCACACTCATCTTGTTCATGGTGGAAGCAGAGAACATGAACTCGCTATGAAACTAGCTGGAAAAAGCTATTTAGATATCCTTGCAGCTGGAGGCGGTATCCATTCAACAATGAAACAAACTGCACAGTCGAGTTTTGAAAAACTTTATGAAAAGGCCTATAAAAGTTTGAACACAATGCTAGAATTCGGTGTTACTACTGTGGAAGCAAAATCTGGGTATGGTATAGGGGACTTTAATACAGAGTTAAAGCAGCTTGAAGTTGCTTCTAAATTACACAAAGACCATCCAATTGACATTGTTTCTACTTTTATGGGAGCACATGCAATTCCAAATGAATATAAAGAAAATCCAGATAGTTTTGTTGAAAAACTTTGCAGCGAAATGATTCCAACCATATCAGAAAAAAAACTCGCAAGGTTTTGTGATGTGTTTTGTGAAGAAGGAGTTTTTTCAATCAAACAATCTAGAAAGATTTTA
Source organism: Gudongella sp. (assembly GCA_034006985.1). Lineage (GTDB taxonomy): Bacteria > Bacillota > Clostridia > Tissierellales > Tissierellaceae > Gudongella. Next base: position 16,174 of record JAVERT010000005.1, on the reverse strand, counting down.
TTGGCTGCAAAAGAAAATGGACTTATTCCAAAAATTCATGCTGATGAAATTGTTTCATTAGGTGGTGCGGAACTTGCAGCAGAAGTTGGTGCAATCTCAGCAGAACATCTTATTGGAGCAAGCGATCAAGGCATTGAAGATTTAGCTGAAAAAGGAGTAGTTGCAGTTTTATTACCTGGTACAAGCTTTAATCTTAAGAAAAACTATGCTAAGGCAAGACAGATGATAGAAAATGGTGTTGCTGTAGCAGTTGCAACAGATTACAATCCTGGAAGTTGCCCAAGCGAGAATCTTCAACTTATGATGAGTTTGGCATCTCTACAATTATTGATGACACCAGAGGAAGTTATTACATCTGTTACCATTAATGCAGCTGCAGCTTTAGGAATCGAAAAAGAAAAAGGATCACTAGAAGTTGGTAAAAAAGCAGATATTGCAATTTTTGATGCACCGAATTTAGATTATATGATTTATCATTTTGGTATAAATCACACAGATAAAACCATTAAAGATGGTAAAGTAGTTTATTCAAAATAAAGTAAGGAGGGATTTTATGATTAATAATAAAATTATTGGGGAAGCTATGCAGATTAAATTAGATAATTATTTGCCAGATTATCCTGAATTTAGTAAGTATATACGTAGAGCACCTAAGAGGGAGTTCCTTTTATCTAAGAAGGAAACTAAAATTGCTCTTAAAAATGCACTAAGGTATATTCCTGAAGAATTTCATAAAGAAATAGCACCTGAATTTCTGGAGGAGCTATTAACTACTGGTAGAATTTACGGATACAGGTTTAGACCTGATACTATGATTACTGGGAAACCAATCGATGAATACAATGGTAAGTGTATTGAAGGAAAGGCTTTTCAAGTTATGATAGACAATAATTTATCTTTTGATGTTGCACTTTATCCTTATGAGCTTGTAACATATGGAGAAACAGGGCAAGTGTTTCAAAACTGGATGCAATATAGATTGACTGTGAAGTACTTAGAAGAACTTACCGATGAACAGACGCTTGTACTTCAATCAGGTCATCCATTAGGATTATTTAAATCTTCTAAAACGAGTCCGAGAGTTATAATTACGAATGCTCTTATGATTGGTGCATTTGATGATTTAGAGCACTGGAATAAAGCTCAAGCTATGGGAGTTGCAAACTATGGACAAATGACTGCTGGAGGTTGGATGTATATTGGACCACAGGGGATTGTTCACGGAACTTTTAATACCATTTTAAATGCTGGAAGACTAAAATTAGAAATCCCAGAGGATAAAGATTTAGCTGGGCATCTATTTGTAAGTTCTGGACTTGGTGGTATGAGTGGAGCACAAGGGAAAGCTGCTAAAATAGCTGGTGGAGTTGGCCTTATAGCTGAAGTTGATTTATCAAGGGTTAATACAAGGCTTGAACAAGGTTGGATTGATGAGTATTATGATGATTTGGCGGAATTATTCCAAGCAGCTAAAAAAGCTTTAGGTGAGAAAAAAGCTCGTGCTATTGGCTACCATGGAAATATAATAGATTTATTGCAATACGCAGTTGATCAAAATATTGAGATCGAGTTACTTTCTGACCAAACTTCTTGTCATGCTGTTTATGATGGAGGTTATTGTCCAGATGGAATGAGTTTTGAAGAAAGAACTAAAATGTTGTATGAAGATAAAGCTGAATTTGTTAAAAGAGTAGATACAAGTTTAGGAAAACATTTTAGGCTTATTCAAAAGCTAGCAGAACGAGGTACTTACTTTTTTGACTACGGCAATAGTTTCTTAAAAGCTATTTATGATACAGGTATTATGGAAATATCTAATAATGGAGTAGATGATACCGATGGATTCATTTTCCCATCGTATGTGGAAGATATAATGGGACCAATGTTATTTGACTATGGTTATGGACCTTTTAGATGGGTTTGTTTATCTGGCAAACACAGCGATCTTGTGAAGACTGATAAAGCTGCAATGGAGTGTATTGATCCAACTAAACGAGCACAAGATAGAGATAATTACAATTGGATTAGAGATGCAGAAAAGAATAAACTGGTAGTTGGAACCCAAGCTAGAATATTATATCAAGATGCAAAGGGTAGAACAGATATTGCATTGAAATTTAATGAGATGGTAAGAAATGGTGAAGTTGGGCCAATTATGATAGGTCGAGATCATCACGATGTTTCGGGAACGGATTCTCCATTTAGAGAGACAGCTAATATCAAAGATGGTAGTAATGTAATGGCAGATATGGCGACTCATTGTTTTGCTGGGAATGCTGCTAGGGGAATGAGCCTTGTATCGCTTCACAATGGCGGAGGTGTAGGTATTGGTAAAGCAATCAACGGTGGGTTTGGGATGGTACTTGATGGTTCTGCCAGAGTTGATGAAATATTACAGCTAGCGATGCCTTGGGATGTTATGAGCGGAGTTGGAAGAAGAGCTTGGGCAAGAAACGATCATTCGATAGAAACTGTAGTCAAATTTAATCAGGAAGCCAAAAATGGGGAGCATATTACATTACCTTTTGTAGCGGATGATGAATTAGTAGATAGGTTAGTTGAAGATAAATATTAAAAAAGTTCTAGGGGTTAATCCCTAGAACTTTTTTGTAATAGTCTAATTCTAAAATTTTAGCGGAGTAAAAAAACTTAGAACCAATTATTTTTGTCAGATTAGTTATATACTCATTCGTTTCATCTTTCGTGAGAGGCTCTGTATTTTCGCTTTGGGTAAATATATCTGTTTTAGAATTATATCTTCCCAAATCAGTTATAAAACTTCTATTTGAGAAAATTACAAGTGGGTTGGAAGTAGAAAATAAATCCCTCCCCATTAACAGTCTTGAATCATATTCTAGTCCCATAAGATTTGATAAGGTTGGTAAGATATCAAGACTAGATGCAGGAGCTTCTATAGTTTTAGGAGTCATATTTTTAGTATATAATATAAATGCATTTTTATACATTTCAAAGTTATCATCTACAATATGTCCTGCTAGTTCATTTGTTTCCTCCTGTGTCAATCCATATGGGTAATGATCTGCGCTAAGAGCAATAAGTGTTTTATCAGCTAATCCTTTTTCATCAAGTCTTTTTAATAAAAGTTCCATTGCTCTATCAAGTTCAACTTGAGTAGCAAGATAAGCTCTTGCATTATCTGTATATGGTAAATTTTCGACCACACCTTTATTTTTGTTAGCAATGTAATTTTCAGAGAAAGTATATCTTAAATGTCCACTAACTGTCATATAATAAGTGTGAAATGGAACTTTATCAATAAACTCAGGCACTGTAACATCAATCATTTCGATATCTGATTCTGGCCAGGTTTCTTTTACTACTAGACCATTACCAACGCCTTTATAATCATATCCCATATTAGGATGTGTAAGGTGTCTATCATAATAAGTATAGGTATGGTCATGGTATGCTTTTGTAGTATACCCAAGTTTTTGCAATTGATTGCCCATGGCAAAAGGCATATAGTTTTTACTAGACATGCTATAGCTCCAAACCCCAGTTTTTGGTATTAAACCTGCTGTAGCGACATATTCCCCATCTGAGGTACTAACACCCCAGATCGGAGTATAAAAGTTTTCAAAGTTGAAGCCTTCATGAATCATTTTATAAAGAGTCGGAGTTACTTCTTTATTTACCCCAAGATGTGAAAACCCCTCAGCGGTTATAAAGATTAAGTTATAGTCTTTAAATTTGCCTGTGTATTCATTTTTTTTAGAGGGTTCAATATAATTAAAATATTGATGCATTTGTTTTAGAGTTTCATCGTTTTCATTGTTTATAAAGGATTCAAAGTCAATATTCATTGAATTATAATCGTATTTTGTTTCATTTTTCACGATAATTGGAGATTCGTTTTTTCCCTCTTCAATTATTTGAATTGGTTTTAAAATTTGTTTAGTATCTATTGCAGCAATAGCTTCTTTTGGTGTCCAACTAAATAAGCCTCTCTGTATATCTAATCTCATATAAGTCAACAATCCTAGATTCTGTACTGCAAATTCAGGCTGATGAATATTATAATAAAGATTGTATGGAGAATTAGTTTTTTTATCTCCAGCATTAATTAATAGTATAGCGACAAGCTGTGTCCCGATTAATATTCCAATCAATGGAAGTAGTTTTCTTTTAGAAAGTGTAAATGTAATCTTTTTTAATTTACATAAGACCATAAGAGTTATAAACGGTATAAAAAACAAAAAAACAAGAAAAATATTGGCAGAAATAGCACTGAAGGCTTCGTTTGCAAATTCCATAACATCTCCTGCATTGCCTACTGAGTAAACAATCATAAATGTCTTAAAAATTTTAAAATAAACTAGTTGAGCTGCAAATACAAATGAAAGTAAAAATGAAATCATGAATGTGATGACTTCATTTATTTTCCTGGGGAAAAGGGTAGATAACATAAAAAACACAAAAGCAAAACTTGCTCCAAATAATGTTGAATAAATGCTAGCAGGGGATATTACTGTTTTGAGAGTAAGGTATCTTAATAATGTTTCCATGTAAATAATAGATATAAAAAAGTATACTAATAGAGAAAAATTATTTCTTTTTTTATTGAATGTTAAATTATTATTCCACATTTTAGACTCTCCTTATGTTGTTAAAGCTTATAATTAAAATATACACTTTTAGAGTTTGTTTATCAAATATATTTATTTATTAATGTTTCAAATAAATAGAATAAACAAAATTATTAGTTATATGTTATTATAGTGAAAAGACCTATAGGAGTTGATATTTTTGATAAAAGCTTATATAAAAGAAATTAGAAAAAATTTTAAAGATGGAGCTAGTTTTGACTACCTATCTCAAGAAAATATCGAGCATGCAATAGAATTCCATAGATGTTTTAATGAATATAAACCTACTCCCCTTGTTAAACTTTTAAATCTATCGGAAAACTTAGGAATATCATCGATTTATGTTAAAGATGAGAGTTTTAGATTTGGATTAAATGCATTTAAGGTTTTGGGAGGATCTTATGCAATTGGGATGTACTTAGCTGAAAAACTTGAAAAGCATATTGAAGATATCGATTTTAATTATCTTAGTTCTGACAAGGTAAAAAAAAGACTAGGGGAGATTACATTTGTTACTGCCACAGATGGAAATCATGGTAGAGGTGTTGCTTGGGCTGCAAAAAGATTAGGTCATAAATGTGTTGTGTATATGCCAAAGGGATCCTCAAAAACTAGATTGAGTAATATAAAAGCTGAAGGTGCAGAAGCTTTTATTATAGATGGCAACTATGATGATGCAGTAAGATTATCTGATGAAATGTCAAAAAAACGCGGCTGGGTTGTAATACAAGATACTGCTTGGGTAGGTTATGAAAAAATTCCAACTTGGATAATGCAAGGCTATGGGACTATTATGAAAGAAATAATGATACAAATAAAGGAAAAGCCATCACACGTTTTTTTACAAGCGGGTGTTGGTTCTTTTGCAGCTGCAATGATTGGTTGTCTTTTATCAGAATATGATGATGATTATCCTTTAATATATATTATAGAACCAGAAAAAGCAGACTGTATATATCGTTCAATTGTTGCAGGGAAGATAGAAAAAGTAGATGGTGATATGAATACTATTATGGCAGGACTTGCATGTGGTGAGCCAAATACAATAAGTTGGGATATTATTAGAGATTATAGCGATGGTGCATTGTCTTGTTCTGATGAAGTTACAGCTTTAGGAATGAGGATTCTCGGGAATCCAATAAAAGATGATGTGAAAATAATTTCTGGAGAGTCAGGAGCACTTGGCATGGGTATTTTATATAGTGTAATGAAGAAAAAAGAATTTGAAGAGATTAAGGAAAAGCTTAAACTAGATGAGGATTCATCAGTCTTGATTATAAGTACCGAAGGAGATACTGATCCAGAGAATTATAGAGATCTTGTTTGGTGTGTTGAAAAAGGATAAAGGAGGAATCTAAATGACCCAGAAAATAGCATTAATTCAGATGAAAGTTGTTGATGACAAGAAAAAGAATCTTGAAACAGCGAGAAATCATATTAATGAAGCCGTAAAAAACGGTGCCAAAGTTATTATACTTCCTGAAATGTTTAATACACCATATGATAACAAGTATTTTCCTGAATATGCTGAAGAATACCCAGGAGAAACTGCTGAGTGGTTAAAAAAACTTTCTAAAAAGCATGAAGTTACAATTGTTGGGGGTTCTATTCCAGAAAAAGATGGTTATAAAATTTATAATACATCTTATGTTTTTTCTGATAGGGGTGAACTTATAGCAAAGCATAGAAAGATTCATTTATTCGATATATCAGTAGAAGGAAAGATCTTTTTTAAAGAATCTGATGTACTTACAGCGGGAGATTCAGTAACATTATTCGAGTCACATGGAATTAAATTTGGGCTTATAATATGTTATGATATAAGATTTCCAGAATTAGCAAGAAAACTTGTGCTAGAGGGAGCGGAAGCTATAATCGTTCCAGCAGCTTTTAATATGACAACAGGACCTGCGCATTGGCACTTAACTGCAAGAGCAAGGGCTTTAGATAATCAAGTCTATACTCTACTTTGCTCACAGTCAAGGAATGAAAATGCAAGCTACTTAGCATATGGACATAGTTTAGCTGCTAATCCATGGGGTGAGATTATTGATGAGCTTCAAACAGAAGAAGGAATACTATATATAGATATAGATTTAGAATTTATTAAAAAGGTGAGAGAAGAATTACCTTTATTAAAACATAGAAAACCCCAACTATATATATAATGATTTTAAAAGACCAGCGATATGTTTATTTAAAATGTCCTTGATAAAGGGTGCATTTTAATTCTTATTGTGGTCTTTTTCAATTATCTTAGATGGGATTAAATTTAAAATCTGGGTATACTTAAAAAAGAAGGGGTGAGAACATGCTCTGCTTTAGAAATATAGTTACAGCTTTTCTTTTTTATGAAGATCAAGTTCTATTAATGAAAAGAGGAGAGGATAGGGAAATAGCGCCTGGTTATTGGTTTGGTGTAGGTGGACATATAGAACCTGAAGAAATTAACAATCCATATAGAGCAATTTATAGAGAGATTTTAGAAGAAACAGGAATCTCTAGTGAAAAGGTGTCTAATTTCAGTTTAAAATACATTGTATATAATAGAGATGTTGATAGAAATGAGATAATCGTGAATCATATATTTTTTGGAAACCTAGACTCAAAAGAATTTGTAGATAGTGATGAAGGTAAATTATTTTGGGTAGATAAGGAAGATGTTTTAGAAAAAGAGTTTCATCCAATTATTAAAATAATTCTAGCTAGTTATTTTAAAAACAAAAGACAAGAAATACTTTTAGGTGTTGTAGGTTCAGAAGAACCATATACTTGGTGGTATCCGCTATAGATTTAGAAATTTAAAGGTGGTATTATTTTTTAAGTCATAAGGGGGAATTTTATGCTCAACAGTTTTGAATTGGAAATTCAGGAGGCATGGGATAAGTATATTACTGAAGGTAAAAGATTAACCTGTGTAAGTGACTTAATATTTAATTCTTGGGAAAGATGTAGAAAAAGAAATATTGATCCTTATGGAGGTATTGGTAAGAGTGTTTCGCAAGAGGAATTAGACAAACTGCTTCTAGAGAATAAAGAATTAATAAATATAGCTATCCCAATTATGAATAATCTAAATAGTATAGTACTCGGAACAGGTTTTGTGTTAGTACTTACTGACAAAAATGGCATTCTTCTAAATGTAGTTGGTGAAAAAAGCATTGAGGAAAGAGCACAAAAAATAAACTTCAATAAAGGTTCTAGGTGGTCAGAAGAAGAAGTAGGGACCAATGCTATTGGAACCTGCATTGAGGAAAGAACTCTAATACAAACTATTGGTGCAGAGCATTATTGTAAAACACACCATACGTGGACTTGTTCTGCTGCTCCAATTAAGAATCCAGAAGGGGAATTAGTTGGAGTTCTTAACATGTCTGGTATAAGTGATACTGCACATAAGCATACACTAGGAATTGTAGTAGCAGCTGCGTATTCAATAGAAAATCAGCTTTCGCTATCTCAAACTTATGCAATGATGGATACTACAGTAGAGAGTATTTTAGATGGAATGATTATTATTGATAAAGACTATAAAATTAGAAGATCAAATAAATCAGCTCAGAGAATTCTTAAACTTGATAAAGAAAAACTTTACAAGATGGATATACGAGCTATTTTAGGCAATACTATCTTTAGTGAAAAGGATTCATTCCAGAAACGAATAGATTGGGATTTTGTAGTTAATAACAAGAGAATTCCATGCAATATAAAAATAAATCAAATTATGATGGATAACAACTTAAAGGGTATGGCAATAATGTTTAGAGAAATGAAAGATGTACATGAAACGGTGAATATTGTTTCTGGAAATAAAGCAACATATAATTTTAGTAATATTATAACTACAAGTATAAATATGCAAAAATCAATTAAAGAGGCTCAGAAATTTTCTAAAACAAAAGGTTGTGTATTAATAGAAGGAGAAAGTGGTACTGGAAAAGAGCTATTTGCACACTCGATTCATAATTTCAGTAGCAGACGAAATGGACCATTTGTGGCTTTAAATTGTGCTTCTCTGCCTAGAGAACTTGTTGAAAGTGAGCTTTTTGGTTATGAAAAGGGAGCATTTACTGGAGCAGTTAAGGAAGGGAAGGTAGGAAAATTTGAACTTGCAAATGGAGGGACATTATTTTTAGATGAAATTGGAGAATTGCCATTTGATTTACAAGCTAAACTACTTAGAGTATTAGATGATTATAGAATAACTAGAATAGGTGGAAAATATTCCAAAACACTCGATGTGAGGATTGTTGTTGCAACCAATAGGAATCTATTAGAAGAAACTAGAAAGAAGAGATTTAGAGAAGATTTGTATTACAGATTAAATGTATTTAAAGTAAACATCTCTTCGCTTAGAGAAAGACCAGAAGATATTATACTTCTTGCAAATCATTTTTTAAACAGACTTAATAAAACACATGGAACAAATAAACTATTATCAGAGGATTTCTATATTAGGATAAAAGAATATAAATGGCCTGGTAATGTAAGAGAATTAGAAAATATTATTGAAAGAGCTTTCTATTTATGTGAGAATAGCCTAATTACAGAAAGCTACCTTCCTAGTGAAATAATTTTTATTAACAATAGAGTTAAACAATCATATTTGTCTATTAAGGATAAAGAAAAAGAAGTTATAGAGAATGCTTTAAAAAATTCTAGTGGGTATGTAATTCAGGCTGGAGAGTTGCTGGGATTAAGTAAATCTTCAGTTTATAGAAAAATAAAGCAATATGATATAAATCCAAAAAAATACAAAACTTAAATATTTATTTTAATAATTCCCACAAATAGGACTAATAATTCCCATTTGTGGGAATTGTTCTGAATTTTAGATTCGAGATAGTTTTTAAAGAGGTTAATTTACAAGAGTATGGCAGTAAATAAATTTGGCATAGTAATTGCAATATATAATTGTAGAGAAATCTAAATTAGTTAAATAGAAAGAGGGGGAATGCTTATGAAAAGGTATATTATTGAGTTTGGAATGGGTGTAGATTTTCATGGACAAGATGTTACTAGAGCGGCAGAAAAAGCAGTACTAGATGCAGTGTCTAAAAGTTGTCTTTGTGGTCTCGAAGAAGTATTGGAAATTAAAAATCTCAATGATGCAGTTGCAATTAATGTGACTCTAGCTGTTACTAGACCTGAGGAAGTAGATGAAGATAGAGTAAAGGCATGTCTTCCCATTGGGAAAAAAAGAATTACCGTTAAAGAAGGTGGATTAAAGATTCCAGGATTGTTTATTCCAGATTTTGGAGATAAGAATGATAGTATAGAAGCTGCGATTGCATGTGTAGAGGTAGAGATAATTTAGGAGGAGGGATTATTTTGGATTTAACTAAAGAGAAGATTGTTGCTATGTATACAACAATGAAAAGGATTAGAGAATTTGAAACAAATGCAAGTAGATTGTTTGCTGAAGGCTCTATACCAGGTTTTGTTCACTTATATCTTGGGGAAGAAGCTATTGCTACAGGCGTGTGTGAAACTCTTGAAAGCGAAGATTATATTACTAGTACTCATAGAGGTCATGGACATATCATTGCCAAAGGCGGAGATACAAAGTTTATGATGGCTGAGCTTTTTGGGAAAGAAACTGGCTATTGCAAAGGTAAGGGTGGATCAATGCATATAGCTGATGCTACTAAAGGGATATTAGGTGCAAATGGTATTGTAGGAGCTGGGCATAATATAGCAGTGGGAGCAGGTTTAAGTGTAAAGTACAGGAAATCTGGCCAGGTTTGTGCATGCTTTTTCGGTGATGGTTCAACTAATCAAGGTACATTTCATGAAGCTTTAAATATGGCTAGTATTTGGAAGTTGCCAGTTGTATTTATTTGCGAGAATAATCTTTATGGGATTTCTATGCATCAGTCTAGACATCAAGCTATTCAGGATGTTGCGGATAGAGCAGTTGCGTATAATATTCCTGGAGTAGTTGTAGACGGGAATGATGTGCTTGCAGTGTATGAAGCTGCAACTGAAGCTGTTGCAAGAGCAAGAAATGGACAAGGACCTACATTAATAGAATGTAAAACATATAGACATAAAGGTCATTTTGAAGGAGATCCTGCAATTTACAAGCCTTCCGAAGAGGTAGCTCAGTGGATGGCAAAAGATCCTCTCCCAAGAATAACAAATTATATTTTGGATAATGATATATTAACCAAAGAAGAAGTAGAAAGGATAGATTTAGAGATAAGAGAAGAAATTGAAGTTGCGATAAAGTTTGCTGAAGAAAGTCCTCTTCCTTCTTTAGAATCAATAGTTGAAGATGTCTACACTGATATTGTAGAGGAGGTAAGATAAATGAAAACGATGACTATGATGGAATCAATTAGAGAAGCTATGAGCAAAAAAATGAGAGAAGATGAAAATATTATTTTATTTGGAGAAGATGTAGGAGCGTTTGGTGGTTGCTTTGGAGTTTCGGCTGGAATGCTCGATGAATTTGGAGCTGAAAGAGTTAGAGATACTCCGATTTCTGAAGGTGCAATAATTGGTTGTGCTGTTGGAGCTGCTGCAACTGGTATGAAACCAATAGCAGAATTGATGTTTGCTGACTTTCTAACTGTTGGAATGGACCAACTAGTTAACCAAGCAGCAAAGATGAGATATATGTTTGGAGGTAAAATTAATCTTCCAATGGTTGTAAGACTTCCAATTGGAGCAGGTATAAGTGCTGCTGCACAGCACTCTCAATCTCCTGAAGCTTGGTTAACCCACGTTCCAGGGTTGAAAATAGTTTATCCATCAACAGCTGGAGATGCTTATGGGCTATTACTTAAAGCAATAGAAGATGATAATCCAGTTATATTCTTTGAGCATAAGTTGCTTTATGGATATTCTGATGAGTTTGATGAAAATATGGAACCTATAGAATTTGGTGTAGCAGATATTAAGAGAGAAGGAGAATCTGTAACTATAGTGGCTACAGGGAAAATGGTGCATGAAGCTTTGAAAGCCGCTGAAGAATTAGCAAAAGATGGTATAGAAGCTGAGATTATAGATCCTAGAACACTTTTTCCACTAGATAAGGAGACTATATACAAATCCATTGAAAAGACAAATAAGGTGTTAATTGTTACAGAAGAAAACAAAAGAGGTAGTTATGCAGGTGAAATAGCTGCAATGATTGCAGAAGAAGCTTTCGATTATTTAGATGGTCCAATTGTGAGAGTAGGTGCAATGAATACACCAGTGCCATTTTCTCCTGTTCTAGAACAATACTATATTCCATCATCAGATGATATTGTAAAAGCTGTTAAAAATATGTTCTAAATTAAGAGGCAATATAAGTTGCCTCTTTTAGGAGTGAGACGATGAATACTATTGGAATTATTGCAAATCCAGCATCAGGAAAAGATATTAGGAGATTAGTATCACATGCGACAGTTATAGATAATAATGAAAAAGTAAATATTGTGAAGAGAATAATCTTAGCAGCTCAGGGAGCAGGTGTGAAAAAAATATATATTATGCCTGACACTTTCTTAATTGGTTACAAAGCTATAGATGATCTTAAATGTTCTAAGGAGCTTTTATCAGAGGTAGAAATAATCGAAATGAATGTTAGAGGAAGTGCTGAAGATAGCATTTTAGCAACAAGCATTATGGAAGAAAAAGAGGTAGGTTGTATAATCGCCCTAGGTGGGGATGGAACAAGTAGAGCAGTTGCAAAAACTATCAAAGACACCCCTTTAATTAGTATTTCTACGGGAACGAATAATGTATACCCACAAATGCTAGAGGGAACAGTAGCTGGAATGGCTGCAGCTGCTATTTCTACTCAAGTTTGTGATATTGGAAATACTTGCATGAGGGATAAAAGGATAGAAATATTTAAAGATAATGAAATGATAGATATTGCACTAGTAGATTGTGTAATATCTAGGCAAACTTTTATTGGTTCTAAGGCTATATGGAATCCTGATGATATACAAAAGGTAATCGTTTCTCGTGCCCATCCAGCATCAATCGGTTTTTCTACAATAGTAGGAGTTAAACTTATAGTAGGTGAAGATTCAGACTTCGGAGCTTCAATTGATGTAAATACAGGAGAAAACAATATGGTTGCGCCTATTGCAGCAGGAACTATGAGGTCAATTAGGATAGCTGAACCTGTGGTTCATAAGCTCGATGAATTTTTTTCAATCCAGATGCAAGATAAAGGCATTATGGCTTTAGATGGTGAGCGAGAAATTCCATTTAAAAAAGGGCAGGTGTTTAAATATAGAATTACTAGAATGGGACCCTATAGAGTTAATATTAAGAATACACTTGAGTCAGCTCAAGAGAATGGATTTTTTATAAGATAACAAAGGGGGAGGACTAAAAAATATGGCAAAAATAGTGGTTATGCCAAAACTTGGGCTTACGATGAAAGAAGGTAAGCTTGTTAAATGGTATAAACAAGAAGGAGATAAAATAAAGTCAGGTGATAAATTATTCAGCATTGAAACTGATAAAATTACTAACGATGCTGAAGCGACAACTGATGGAATACTAAGGAAAATAATAATTACTGCTGGTAAAAAAGTGCCGATTATGGAACCTGTTGCAATAATGGGTGGGAAAGATGAGGATATAGAATCTCTATTATCTGAATTGACTTTAAGCGACGATGTTAAAGAAGTAAGCACTAAAAAAGAAGAACAAAAAGTGGAAACTAAAGAAATTCCTAAGAAAAAAGAATCAGGTGAAAAAGTTAGAATATCACCTGTGGCAAGAAAACTTGCCGAAGAAGAGAGCATTGACTATGAAAATATAGAAGGTACTGGACCAAAAGGGCGTATTGTTTTAGGAGATGTTGAAAAAGCAATAGAAGATAAGAAAAAAGTTTCAACAACACCTACAGCCACAGCTTTTGCTCAACAAATGGGTATTGATATAGGAAGCATTTCCAAGGATGGTCGTATTCTAAAAGATGATATTATAAGAGAAGACAAGCAAGCTTGGTATAATCTATTAGCAAGTCCGACTGATACTAGGAAAGAAATGTCAACTATGCGTAAAATAATTGGGGAAAGAATGAGTGAAAGTGCCCAAACTGCTCCTGCTGTAAACTTTACAATATCTGTAGACACTCAAAAACTAAAAGAATTAAGATCAGATTTAAATAAAGATGCCAAGATAACCTATACAGATTTGATAATTAAAATTACATCTAATCTTTTATTAAAACATCCTATGTTAAATGCAAGTATCGAGGGGGAAGAAATAATAACTAGAAACTATGTAAATATGGGAGTAGCTGTAGCACTACCAGAAGGTCTCTTAGTTCCAGTTTTAAGAAATGCTCATGTTAAAGAAATTCGAGAGATAAGCGAAGAAATAAAAGATTTATCTTACAGAGCAAAGACAAATCAACTATTGACTGATGAGATAGAAGGTGGAACATTTACTATAACTAATATTGGGATGTTTGGCATTGAAAGCTTTACTCCTATTATAAACCAGCCAGAGTCCGCGATACTTGGTATTAATGCGATTATTGAAGAACCAAAAGTTATTGATGGGTGTATATGTATAAGACCTATGATGAAATTATCTTTAACGGCTGACCATAGAACAGTTGATGGAGCGGTAGCTGCAATATTTTTATCGAAACTGAAAGAAGCTTTAGAAAATCCGATAGGGACACTTCTATAGAAGGAGGATATTATGAAATTAGCGATTATAGGAGGAGGCCCAGGAGGTTATGTTGCAGCAATAAAAGCGGCTGAGTTAGGTGCTCAAGTTTATCTAGTAGAGGAAGAGTTCATTGGAGGAACTTGCTTAAATACTGGGTGTATTCCTACTAAAGTATTATTGAATTCAACAAAGATATTTAATCAGCTTCAAAATGAAGGAACTAGTTTGGGATTGGAATTTAAAGATCTTGCTATTGATTGGGATAGTTTACAGCTAAGAAAAAATCTTGTTTCAGAACAACTTGTGGAGGGAGTAAAAAATCTTCTGTTAACAAACAAAATAGAGGTAATCGAAGGTAGGGCAAAGTTTATATCAAAAAGCCAATTAGAGATAAATTTAAAAAATGGTGGCACTCAAAATCTATCATTTGATAAGGCTATAATTGCAACGGGGTCAACTCCTATAAAAATACCTATTGAGGGTATTGAGTTAGAAGGTTTAATGACTAGCAGAGAGGTTTTAAGCCTTGAAGAAATACCAGAGAGTATGATAATTATAGGAGGGGGAGTTATAGGGTCTGAATTTGCTAATATATATGCAAATGTAGGTACAAAGGTAACCGTAGTAGAAATGCTTCCTAGAATAGTTGCAAATATGGATTCTGAGATTACTGATTGTTTAGAAACTGCATTAACTGATCAAGGAGTTGTTATTTATAAATCAACTAAGGTAGAAAAAATAGTAAATAAAGATGGACAGTATGGTGTTAAGATTCATAAAGAAGACAGCAGTAAAGGCGAAATATTTGCTGAAAAAGTATTACTTGCGACTGGGAGAAAACCAAACACAAATGATATGGGGCTAGAAGAAATGGGAGTAGTGATAAATAGAGGAGCTATTGTCGTAGATAAGCTATTTGAAACTTCCGTTTCTAATATCTATGCAATTGGAGATTGTATTGGCGGATCTCAATTAGCACATGTAGCATCAGCACAAGGATTGATGGTTGCAGAATTGATAAATGGAATTGCAAGAGCGATTGATTTTAAAACTATCCCTTATTGTGTATATACAAAACCTGAATTAGCTTCAGTCGGACTTTTAGAAGAGGAGGCTATAGAAAAAGGATATAAAGTTAAAGTTGGAAGATTTCCTATGTATGCAAATGGAAAAGCAGTAATACTTGGAGACGTAGCAGGCTTAGTTAAAATAGTTGCTGATCAGGCAACCAAACAAATCTTAGGAGTGCATATAGCAGGTGAGTCTGCAACAGAGTTGATTTCTACTGCGTCAGTTGCAATTAGACTAGAGAGTACTGTTGATGAGATGCTGACAACTATATATGCTCATCCTACAATAAGTGAAGCGGTTCATGAAGCTAGTGAGGCAGTATTTGGACATGCTATTCATATTCCTAAATAAATTTATGAAATAAAATTAAAGCACTAAAACCTAGATTTAAGTCTAGATTTTAGTGTTTTTTTGATTTTAAAAGACTCTTAATATGATATAATTTATATTAAGATTATGTCAAAGGAGAGATTTTATGAGTGGATTAAATAGAAATGATAAAATGGATCCAAGGTTTAAGCTTATGTTAATATTTGCTGCTATAGGAATAGCATTGATAGCTGCATCTATAATTTTGGGGCAATAGTAAAAATACGAGGGGGTAAATATGGATTATACTACTGTGATACTTTCAGTTGAAGATAAGGTTGGTACAATTACACTAAACCGTCCTGAAGTGAATAATACATTTGATATTCAAATGGCAACAGAATTGAATGGGGCTTTAAAAGATTTTGATCAGGATTCTGATGTAAATGTTGTTGTTATTAATGCAAATGGGAAGAACTTTTGTACAGGAATAGATGTTAATTATGTAGATGGAAAGTCTATGGAAGAATATCTTCCTTGGGTTAAGCTGA
>JAVERT010000064.1:0-4863 GCA_034006985.1 Gudongella sp. | reverse complement strand
TTTGCCGCCGACTTCCTTCAGATTCCACCTCACGATGGACACCCTTGTCTTAAGCTAACGGTTGGCACTATTAACCTCCGTATCGGACTTTCACCGACTAGTTTTCGCCCATGCTGGGCGCACAAGATAGGCTATAACACAGAATTCTGTGTTATAGCCTATTGTTAATTTCTGTAATAATTACTGTGCATTTTTAAGTGCAAGCACAACTGCCTCAATAATTGCCTTTGAAGTATATGTTGCGCCAGATACTATTTCAACATTAGGTGAATTCGTTTCTACTATAGATTCAGGTACTCCGGAGATTGCTGGATCAGATATCCCATCTGTCTCCTCATGCGAAATTACCTTGACGCTTATAATTTTTCCAGCTTCAACTGTCACAGAAACTTTAAGCCCTGGATGCATTCCAGCATCACTTATTCCTTCATAAGTCCCATCTGTAACAGATTCAATATCTATTTCTTCAATTACTACTTCTTCTTCAACTGCTTCTTCTGGGTCTGATTCTCCAGAAAGCGCTTTACTTACAGCTTCTTTAATAGCTTCTGAAGTAAATGTCGCTCCTGAAACTACTTCAACATCTGGTGAATTTGCTTCTACTATAGATATAGGCACACCCTCAATTGCGGGGTCTGAAATTCCTGAAGTTTCGTCGTGCTCTATTATTTCAACACTTACAATCTTTCCACCCTCAACCGTAACAGATACCTTAAGTCCTGCATTCATTCCTGCATCACTCGTTCCTTCATATACACCATCTACATATTCAACAGCGGGTGCATTTCCAGAAGCTACAGCTATTGCATTATTCACTGCTTCCTTAATGGCATTTGAAGTGAATGTTGCTCCTGATACTACGTCAACCTCTGCACTTCCTGCTTCAACAATTGCTGCAGGTATTGCTTCGATTGCTGGGTCACTAATTCCAGCTGTTTCACCATGTTCTATTACTTCCACATCTGTAATTTTCCCAGCCGTAAATGTTACTGCTATTTTAAGACCTGGATGCATTCCAGCATCACTTATTCCCTCATATACTCCATCCGCTATTTCTGCATAACTTGCTCCAGATTCTGAGCCCATCATTGTATTTCCAGCTAACAACGCTGCAACTGATATAAGTGCGATAATAATAAAACTAACTCCTCTATTCTTAAGCATTTTCATTTCTCCTTTTTCTATGTAATAAGTATTAATAATATCATTTTGTGGATTTGTTAATCCACCATCTAGAATATAATATCAAAATCAAGTACATATCACAAGATATAATGACATATCTAAATATAAACATATGTTGATTATTAGTTGTTTACAGTAAGATCCTTAACGAAACTTTAAATCTCAATACAAATATCCCTGCCAGATATATCTAGCAGGGATATTGAGGATTTTACTTTAATAATTTGGTACACAAAAATGGATATATTAAATCAATTTATATAAGCCAATAATACTTTGAGATTCTCTTTTTATTATAACTCATATCCAAATTTGTTTAACCAATCTAATGATTCAATAGTATTTGGAGAAGGTTTATATTCCATTGATAAATAACCACTATAATTATTATCTTCTAATTCTTTAAAGATAAATTCATAATTAACTAGTCCAGTCCCAGGTTGTGTTCTTTCAGGGGTATCTGCCACCTGAATATGACCTATTTTATTAAAATGGTTTTTTAATATTAAACTGTGGTCTTCTCCTTCTCGTGATGCATGATATACATCATACTGTAAATATACATTAGGTCTATCAACAGCATTAATTAAGTCAAAAACTTGATTCGTAGTGTTCAAATAAAACTTAGGCATATCATAATGATTTATTGACTCAATCATTAAGTCTATGTTATATTTATGCAATTCTGAAGCGGCATATCTTATGTTGTCAACTAAATTATCCCACGTTTCATTATCAGGGTAAGAATCACATTTGTTTCCTACTAAGCAATTAAGCTTTTTAACATCCAATTTTAATGCTATATCTATAGCACTTTGTACCCCTTCATTAAATTTCAGTTTAAATTTAGGATCAACAGCCAGTCCTCTATCATCTAAATCCCAATTCCCCACTGGTAGATTAAAAAGAATAAGCTGCAAGTCGTTTTTCTCCAATTGATCTTTTATCTCGTCAAGATCATAATCATATGGGAACATAAATTCCACATATTTAAACCCTGCTTTCTTTGCAGCTTTAAATCTTTGAATAAAAGGTACTTCATTGAATAAAAAAGTTAGATTTGCAACAAATTTAAACATATTTATTCCCCCTCAGAAATCAATTCTTAAACTTTTATATATTCCTTTCAACTATTATATTATTCATTTTTTCATAATACTTTACTATCCCACAGTGGTCATCTTTTTCATGACCATCTACCTTCAAAGCTTGCATAATCTCCATTACTTGTGCGGTAAGCGGTAATGATGCGCCTAATTCATGTGAAGTATCCAAAACATTTTGTAAATCTTTAATATGAAGTTCTATTCTAAAACCCGGTTCGAATTTCCTATCCATAACCAATGGTGCCTTAGCATCTAATACAGCACTTCCCGCCAATCCACCTTTTATAGCTTGATAAACTAAATCAGGATCTACGCCTGCTTTTGTAGCTAAAGTAAATGCCTCACTCATGGCTGCAATGTTTAGTGCAACTATAATTTGATTAGCCAATTTTGTAACATTACCTGCACCTATATCTCCTACATAAACAACAGATCCTGCCATTGTTTTCATTATATCGTAACATTTATCAAATATTTCTTTTTTCCCACCCACCATTACTGATAGCGTTCCATCAATAGCTTTAGGTTCTCCACCACTTACTGGTGCATCTAATAGTTCGATACCTTTAATCAGCAATGCTTGAGATAATTCTCGACTTTTTAAAGGATCTATAGAACTCATGTCTATTACAATCGTATCTTTTTTTGCACCTTCTAAAATTCCACCCTCATCCAAGCATACTGATAATACCTGTGGTGAGTTAGGCAACATTGTAATAATAACATCTGCATTTTCAGCAACTTCTTTTGGAGAATTAGCTCTCTCTGCCCCCAAAGCTATCAATTCATCAACTGAAGGATTACTTCTATTATAAACAACTAGTTGATATCCTGCTTTTAATAAATTTTTGCTCATAGGTTTCCCCATAATACCTAAACCAATAAATCCAATTTTCATTGTTGTACCTCCTCTTGTATATTGTACAAGTATTTTCTGACCGTTTACCTAAGTACTTTAACTTAATCACTAATATTATAACAAACATTTGTCATTATTTGTAATTAGTACATGCTATATACTTAAATAAAGGAAAAATAAGTAAAATATTTAAAGGATATATTTATTTGAATAATTTTAAAAATACAAAACCCCATCTATATTAAAATGTCCTTAGAATCGGTTCCATTTTAATCATCAATGGGATTTATTTGCTTATAAATAAAACACAAGGGCTAAATAAGAGTTAAAAACATATCTCACTCTTATTTAGCCCTTGCAAACATCGTAATTGGTACACGCAGAGGGATTCGAACCCCCGACCAACTGGTTCGAAGCCAGCTACTCTATCCAGCTGAGCTATGCGTGCATGGATATTTGTTCTATCTTAGTATAATACGCGATAATGTGAATGTCAATTGACAAAAGCGCCCTAAACAAAAGGGACTCTAGAGAAGTCAAACATTTGTGACACAGCCTCTGAAAAAATTGCTCTGAATAATGCTTGGGTTTTATAAATTGAATAAGGGTTATTTTGTCAAGGAGAAAAGCTTTAGCGATCCTTGATGAAATAATCTTTATTCAATACTATTCTAAGCAGCATTTTTAGAGTAATAATCTTCTACTATTTCGTTTGGTGTTCTGAAATTCAATACTTTTCTTGCTATGTTATTATATCTTTTTCCATATCTTTTAAACGATTTTAGCATTTGATTGTAGCTTTTAAATCTTCTATTATTGTAAAATTGCTCGTTATCTATCCTATGACTTCGCTCTACTATGCCATTCTGCCAAGGTGAGTATGGACGGGTACGTTTGTGTTTTATATCTAGTTCCTCTAAATATTTCTCAAATCTTGTTTTTTTATTTGTTCTTTCTGAATCATTTACAAATTCAAATCCATTGTCTGTTTGTACTAATTTAATTTTAAAGCCTAATCTTGTTTCTAAGCGTTTTAAAAACTCTGATGTACTATATGTGCTGTTTTCATTGACTAATTCTAGATATCTTTTTCTTGAATATTCATCAATAGCTGTTATTTGATAATATCTGCTATGATTACTTGCAAAGCCTATACATTCATGTGGTACAAATTTTACATCTACTTGCACTCGTTCGCCTGGATATGTGGCCTCGATTTTTCGATATCTAGACTTAGGATAGCTTTTTTGTTTCTTTACAGAAGCTAATTTCATTTTTCTTATTTGTCTACACATTGAATCATATGTTCTTGAATATCCTACATCCTTCAATTTGCGGTAGATTTGAGCTTGCCCCTCATGACCATGATAACGGTGTTTATGCTTTATTAAGTCCATTTCCTCTTTTGTGTGTCCATTAGGATGATAATGTGGTCTTGTACTTCTATTGGCTAGAGACTGTATTGTTCCATCGAACTTCTTTCTCCAACGCTGTACTTGTTGACGACTTGTGTGATACCTTCTTGCAGCCTTTGCGTTATTATCATGTTTGATAGCATAATTAACTACCCTTTGACGAAATCTCATTTCTTCTGTTATAATTAGTTTCATTAGAAGGATCCCTCCGATACTTGTTTTGTTGTCGTGACTAACATTATATCAGAGGTCCTTCTTTTTTTATTGTTTTATGTCACACATGTATTATCTCACTTCA